>PEWV01000048.1 GCA_002780005.1 Candidatus Aquitaenariimonas noxiae
AACCCGCCGTTGCATCAGTGGCGGGTGAGTTATGCCCATCCCCGATTCCTGACGAGTCAAAAAGCGTTAAGAAATTTTGACGTAACGAAGGGCAGGTGAAAACAGGACAGTAAAGGTGCGCTTGAGCCGCTCACCCCTATTGCTACCATATGTGGGAAGGAATGCAAGCTGCTTTAACTTGGAGCAGCTACCGGCAGGTGCTCTTGAGGCGTAAAATTTTGCGAGCGAGCGTAGCAATTGAATGAGGCCGCCCGCAGGCGGCCGAGAAATCTTCTACATATCAATTGCAGCGAGCCACAAAATTAGACGAAAGAGTACCTGCCGGTAAAACTGCAGAGTGAGGAGTTACTGAAGCCGCGAACCCCTATTGCTACCATCAAAGGCGTTTGTTAATAAATATAAATTTTCAACAAGCATATGATATAATGCGGTTATGAAAAATCTTCTTCCTATATTACTAATGCCCATATTCTTGTGCGGCTGCGCGCTTGCCAAGCTTCCGGGTCAGGCCCTGGATACCGTCGGCACCACGATTAAAACAACAGGTAAAATAGTAGAAACTACGGGTAAGGTTATCGTTACAGGAGGACAGGTTGCCGGTAAAATTGTGGATACCGGAGGAAGAACGGCTGAAACCGTAAGCAAGACCCCCGGCGCAAAAGAGGTTCTATTAAACCAAATAGCCCCATAAAAAACTACTTCACTATTGCTTATACCTCAGGCGATCCTTCTTATTCCTCCCATAAGTTCCAATGCTGGACTATCCATAGAATATCATTTGCCGCTTTCAGGCCAAAGGCCTTTGTTAATTCACGGCTGAATATGTCAGGGTCTCTCTTCTTGCTGATCAGGTAAAAACCCTTCATAACGCTTTTATATTTATTCACATAGTCGGGGTGCCCCCAGTTAACGTACAATTCAAATTGCTTCGTTAAGACAGGGTCCTTGTTTTCTATGTATGAACGCAATTCTTCCCTAAGTCTTCCGTCTATATCTATAAATTCCACCTTTTCCTTGGTGTCGTTTATATATTCCCAATTCCCGTTGTCCTTAAGACGGACCTTCCTGTCATCTGCGGTAGTCGCGATCTGATCTGCAAAAATCATTGCTAACCCAAAGACGCCCAACATACAGATAAAAATTAAAATACACGCCACCTTTCTTATCATAACTACCCCCTTTCTAATAACGATCCGCATATTCGGGATATACCCTTACAGCCCTCTTCGGGCGCACAGGACATTTATTCTGGCATATCCCGCACCCGACGCATAAGGCCGTCTCAACATACGGCCTTAAAATAGTTTTTCCTCCCACTACCTCTTCTTTTAATTTAATCGCCTTATCTGAAATAGGACAATGTTCCTCGCAGACAATACACTCCTTATTCTGCGCCCAAGGCAGGCAAGTTGATCTGTCGACTTGCGCCACGCCTAAGCGGACCCGCTTTTTCTCGTAAAGGCTGAGGCGTTGAATCGCACCCGTAGGGCATACGTTTCCGCAAAGAGTGCAATTATATTCGCAATACCCTATTTCAGGAACAAGCTGCGGTGTCCATATGCCTGAAAAACCTGATTCTAAAAGCACCGGCTGCAACCCATTGGTTATACAAACTTTCATGCAATTGCCGCACCTGACGCATCGATCTAAAAAATGCGGCTCCTTCAATGAGGCAGGCGGCCTTATTATCCCTGGATCATAAATACCTTCACTTTTTTTTGCGAAGCCCATAGCGTATAAAGACGAAGCGGCTATCAGCAACAGGAAGTTTTTTCTAGTCATCCCCTCTTTTCTGTCTTTAATTCCGGCATCTATAATCCTGGGGTCTCGCCACGTAAAGACAGTTTTATGCTGCGGGCAATCGTATACGCAATCCATGCAGAGCACGCACTCCCCCTTATCATAGCCGAGGTCGTCTTTTATCGCGCCCATCCTGCAATTGCTTTTACACTTTTTGCATTCTACGCATTTATAAACCACACGCCTTAAAACCGCCGCCTTTGCGATAAGCGCGTATAATGCGCCCAGAGGGCAAATCGAGCGGCACCAGAATCGTTTTAGAAATAATGCCGAAATTACGATGAAAAGGAAAAACAAAAAAATAATGCCGGAATTAGAGAAATAATAAATATTAACTCCGAGGATGGATGTTTTTAGGGTTTTATAAAAATCATATACGGCGCCGTAGAGCTGAAAGTTCTTTATTATAATAACAAAAAATTTATCAAGCCCGAGCGTAACTGTCGGTATAAGGCTTAAAGAAACAAAGCGCGCCATAATAACCATGGGATCAAGAATCCAAGCAAACTGAAATCCTGTAATGGAAAAAAGCATTACTACCCCTAAAACGAAAAACTTTGGCATGGCTATGTTTTTGTTAACGATATCTTTGCGCGAGGCATTGTTCTTTCTTATAGATCCTGCGATATCAATACTAGTACCTAATGGGCACACCCAACCGCAAAAGAACCTTCCAAACGCAATTGTAAAAATGATCATCAAAATAGAAAAAATTATACCCGGGAGGACAATTCTTTCGCTTATTGACGTAACTACCATTATCAGAGGATTTAATTTAAAAAAAGTATCGGCCGGCAGCATTCCGTTGAGCGGATATGTGGTTGACCAAAGAATGTATATAAATAGAATAAGAAAAACTATTTGCGAGACCCGTCTGAAAATAATTAATCTTTTAACCATTAGACATTAATCTTGAAAATATTTGCTTTCGTTATATCCGAATTGCCAAAGCTACGGCTTGAGGCTTCGGCGATATTGGGGACCTTAAGCGGATCGCTGCCCGCCAGGGCGCATGCGTATACGTCAGCCAGCGTGGGATCTGTGGCCACGATAAGCTTCTCTATATTTATCACATCCTCAAGATTTCCCCCGCTAGGCCCGTGTTTAGACAGGAATCTATAAGCATCTATGACCGTAAGGTCCGGATTTATAAAATCGGTCAGATCCACAAGTTTTCTTCCGATGTCATTGTGGATTTGCCCCCGGTTCCCCCCGCATACGCCCATAAGATTTTTCATAGAAAGCGTAAGCCCGGTAAGGCTATGATGCTTTAGAATAGGAACATTTATAAAAGTATCGCATTCTATAGCATCCCTAAAAATGGGCCATTTCTCCATAGGGCTTTCATAATCGAATCTGGCCTCCACCATGTTCCAATCGTCAACGTAATAAACGCTTGCTCCTTTTTCTTCTGCGGCTTTCTTTATGCCGCTATTTTCGTAGCAACGCTCTTTTGCGTTACACGGCACATCAAAAATATTCACTTTTTTAGCTCCGGCCTGGAAGCACATATCAACAAGTGCCGCAACAACGAAAGGATTTGTATCTGCCGCGTATTCCGGCGCCCTGTCCCATCCTATGTTTGGCTTAACCACTACGGTTGAGCCTTTTTTAACAAA
The DNA here is from genome assembly GCA_002780005.1 of Candidatus Aquitaenariimonas noxiae. Lineage (GTDB taxonomy): Bacteria > Omnitrophota > Gorgyraeia > Aquitaenariimonadales > Aquitaenariimonadaceae > Aquitaenariimonas > Aquitaenariimonas noxiae. Next base: position 3,420 of record PEWV01000048.1, read on the forward strand.
GCGGCTCATACCACCCATTGCATCTATGGCTTTAACTGTCATTTGATACGGGTCCTTGCCGCTTGCGAGGACTAAATCATAATTCCCCTTTATGTTGCTTTTTTTTCTGCCGTTAAATCTAGATCCTTCGCCGAATACGGCCTTATAAAAATAATTACTCAGCATCAATGTCGAAAGACCGGAAACAACAAGTTTGATAAATTTTCTTCGAGATACAGGTTTTTTAAATATCGTTTCGTCAAAAAAATTAAACTTTTTCATATCCATTCATACTCCTCGTATAAGCACATTCCGAACATCCCAGCCATGTCTTATACAGCATGCTTCGGATTGGGACGCATTTTATTTCCTTTCCGCTAACCGTCTTCCTAATGCCGAATCTTTCTTCATATATGTCGCAACGGTATGTCCCTCCTGCGGCAATCACCAGATGCTCGCACGGGGCCCTATCCCGCAAGCCGCAACAAACCCCGCATCTTTTGCAGAGTTTTTCATATTCTATCTTTTTTCTATTCTGGTATTCAATGTAACGATGTTCGTCCATATAAAGTACGATTGGAATTATTCGAAAGTATGCTATACGCTTTTTTTGGAGGGGTAAATGATAACTCTATTATTTTTGTTATCACTATAATTCTATTCTGTTGTAAATTCTTTAAGATATCTTTCTATGTTTATAATCTCTGTTTCTATTTTTACCTTAGATTGCTCATCAGGCGCAAGCCTCAAGGATTCCTTGTAATACTCTAAAGCCCGATCCCACGCCGATTCTGCTTTCTTAAATTCGCCGGCCTTAGAATAGGCAAAACCCTTCATGCTATATTCATACCCCAGATCTGTCTTTTTCTGGTATTCTTCTTTGTCGCCTACGCTGGATAGTTTTTTCTGGGATGCGGTCACTATTCCGGATATCTCTTTTGTTTCTTCGGCGGTAAGCTCTTCCGACTCCAAAGATATTTGAGCCATTCTCACAGTATCCCTATAAAAATTTTTTGACCCCTGGAAATCATTCCATAGCTCGCGTTGTTGCGCTTTTTTATAAAAAGATAGCGCCTTTTTATAATAACTACCCCCTGCCATGACAATACTCTGAAATAAGAAAGTAATAAGACCAATGATAAACAAAACTTTTACTACTGTTAGCTTTTTCATATTGCTCTCCTAATTATTTTTTTATTAGTCAGCTACGCCTACGAAGTTTGCTGGAATTTCGACAATAACCGATTTCACTTTTTTCCAAGGCCCGTCCTCGCTGTTTCCCATGTATACTTCAGCGCGCCATTTTCGTGAAATATCGGCATCCATATATGCAAAAGATGTGTCGCTTGTAAGTTGGCCGCTTCCGTAAGTTATAATCGGCTTATTGTAACCTGCCGGCACCGTTCCGACAAATTCCACCACAGAATCGCCGACAATATTTTTATCAGCGTCGAGAATAAGTATTTTTAAATAAAGCGATTCTATATCGAAACTTTTACTTAAATTCTCTACCATCGCCATTACTCGCGGTGACCAAGATTTTTTACTCGAACCCCCGGGGCTAGCTGACCACTCTGCGCTGATATTGGAAATGCTGCACGAATCTCCCCAGATCTTATCGGCCTTTTCTTCGGGGGCCATCCATCTTCCTCTATAGATAACCAGGCCTTTTTTGGATTGATCTATTTCATATTTTTTTTCTTCCACCTCGAATCTTTCCTTCTCTTCGGGGGTTACTTTATTTATCCTATCTATCTCGCCTCTGGAGAATTTCACTATATCTCCGGACATATTAATTTTTACATACTCGTCTGTTTCGTCAATTATATCTCCATATACCTCGCGACCGTTTTTTAATATTAGGGTATCGGCATCGGACCTTACGGCTGACAATAACACTATTATACCTGTAATTATTAATAACAACTGCCTTTTATTCATATCCTGACCTTTTCTAAACATAGTACCCCCACGGCAAAAATAAGTCAATTCTAATGCTACATAGCGTAATCTATAACTTTATCAAATATCCCTGTAACTATTCTAAAAAGCATTCTCGATTCTCTAAAGGTAAAACCTTTTTCGATTAATTTCTTTACAGCTCCCTTACGGCCTGTTATGGTTTCAAATCCAACTTTTGAAAATAGACTCTTAAGAATTTCAGTATTTGCCTGTTTTGTAAGATCATTTTTTAACCTAAATCCGTCTTCCCAAGCTTTTCCAAAAGGGCTTCTGTCCCACTGACGCTGGTATTTATGAAGAAACTTGGAATTGACCTTCCCTGCCTTTATGGCCTCAACTGCAATTTCACCCGCCAAAACACCATCATATAACGCCACGGGGATCCCGCCCCCTGTGAGAGGATTGGTATGGCCTGCCGCATCCCCTATTACAAGTATCCTATCATAAAAGGCCTTTTTTAATTTATTTCGCCCTGGGATTAATCCGGTATTTAATTCTAATATTTTTCGCGAAGATAAATCCATAATTTTAATGAATTCATCCAGCCGGTCTTTAAGCCCGCTGAGTACAGTTGACCCTATGCCGATATTCATTGAATTTTTTTTAGGAAAAATCCAGCAATAGCCATCTAAGCCGCTTGGAGAGTCGAGAAACACCTGCAAGGTACTATGCAAGTTGGGTCTGCCTTCTAATTCATACTGAAAAGCAAAATAAGAATTTAGCCTTCCCAAGCCAAGCTGCCTTGCTATATGAGATTGAGGCCCATCAGCGGCTATTAATAAAGTTGAGCTAAATTGGCCTTTCGAAGTAACCACGGATACTTCATCATCGCCGACCGACAATTTGTTAACGGCTGTATCTAATAACAATCGAGATCCTTCGGCTTTGGCTTCCATGGCCAAGTCATAATCAAAAACTTTTCTATCCAATACGTATCCCTTTGTTCTCGGGGTTCTAAATAACGCCTTACCGCCTTTTATAAGACCCACTAAAATAGAATCATATTCATTAGAAATCCAATTTTTCTTTACTTGCATATCTAGAAATTCAAAGGCCTTTTTATTTATGCCCTCTGCGCATTGTTTCGGCATCCCGGGAATGCGTTTTCTTTCTATAAGCAAGACGCGCAACCCTTTTTTGGCTAAGGTGCGTGATGCCATTGACCCGGCTGGTCCAGCTCCCACTACTATCACATCATACTTCTTCATGCGAACCTTCTTTTACTTAATAAATGAGCCCCCGTCTGTACCGCCGTATAAATCGGGAGCTACTTCACCGTTATCTTCCGTAGGTATTACAGTAGAGGTATTATTTTGTTCTGTGCCAGAATCCTTTTCGACTTTATAGTATTTTCTATACTCTTTTACCTTTTCGTGGCTGCTCCAATCTAACTCTGCCCTGTCTAATTTTTGGGTAGGTTTAGTATAAGATGTAAAATCGCTGTGCGTTGGCCTTCTGGGCCTCGTTCGCTGTATTTCGCGCTGTGAACCAAGCCGTTCCATTGTGGTATCTTGGGCATAAGATAAGCTTACGCAATAGGTTATTAAGAAAATAAACACATATAAAATATTTTTTTTATTTGGCATTTTAAGCCCACCTTTCTCAATTTTTCTATTGAGGTTTGCTGTATTGATAACCGTCGTCGTATTTAAAAGAATCTATTGCCTGGTTAAAGCTGGCGATATCCTCATCAAACCTCACCGAGAGTGTATTAAAATATAAACTCGTGTAACCAAAACTGCTCAACATTGTTATATTGACCGCTTTTACCTTTCCTACTCCGTAGACATCCTGTTCCTGTATATAATAAAGCATTTGTTTTTCTTCATCGTATTTTATCTCACCTGGGGCGCCGAATTTCAGCATTCCTGAGGAAAACGATTCAACGTTCTTCAGGGCCTCTCCCACTCTATCCTTAAATTGCCCTGAGGCAGAATACCCTTGAATCTGGCTATTTGTAAGTTTCCCGTTTTTATCAATTTTTATCAAGAGGTATGGATAGGCAAAATGCTTTTTATTTTTTTTCTCGAATCCGGCATCGTATTTGATAACAGCTATTCCTTTATACAATTCGCCTATCTCGGCATTCTTTTTACTTAATATATCGCCCGGGATCTGGATCCAGCTGTCCGGTAGAACTAAAGAAAAATGCCCATCGCTATTGTGGTAATTATTTTCTTGTTGTGAAAAACAAAACGGTACAAAGAAGAAAAAACAAACTGTTAATATCAGTATATTTCTTTTCATTTGCCGGCTCCTGTTCTTTTCTTTTTGTTTCTATATATTTTAATACTTATTGAGGGTTGAAGTCAAGATTATAGCTTTTATAGTAGTGTCAAGATAATTGGACGCTTTCGTGTTTAGGTTCTTCGATCAATGTAAATATGTACTTAGGTCCATCCGCACGATTTTCATCTAT
>PEWV01000042.1 GCA_002780005.1 Candidatus Aquitaenariimonas noxiae
TTTTTCATTTGTTGTGGTATTGCGCTGGAAAAGAGTTCCCACAATAGGCAAATCTCCGAGTATCGGAACAGAGAACTTACCTTCTTTCTTTTCATCTTTTAAGAGCCCACCTATTACCACAGTTTCTCCGGTTTTCATTAAAATTTGCGTATCTGCCTCGCGCATCAATACGATAGGATAAGCGATGCTTATCTCGCCGCCGACACTGCCTGTTGAGCTAGTCGCTGTTACCGATTCCGTAGTTGAATACACGGCCGGATGAAGAACCATATTGATACTCTGCTCGCCGCTAATCTGAGGAATGACATTAAGGACTATCCCTAAATTTTGATAGTAGTCCAGGGTCTGCGTTATTGACGTTGAGCTTGTGCTACTGCTTATCTCCGCTGAAAGTATGGGATAACTTGAACCTATAAGGATTTTTGCTTCTTGGCCGTCCAATGTCATAACGCGCGGCGCCGAAAGCGTATTGCTGTCAACATCTTCTTCCAGGGCATGCAAGATAATCTCAAATTGGGTCCCTGTTAATTTTCTAAAAACAAGCGATGCCCCTGTGTCAAAAGGTAGTATGCCGCTCAAGCCTGTTGCTTTCGGGCTGAATATCGAGGGTTGAACCTGCGCGCCTAAATTATGGGCTCCCACAGAAGCAAGGGTAGTTCCTCCTTTTGACTTTTGAAAAGGAGTAAGCATATCTGCGATTGTGGCGGCTGACGCGCCTTCAGACCCGGTGCCCCAATCAAAACCTAGATCCTTCAGCTTATTCCTATTTACCTCTACTATTTTTGTTTCAATCAAAACCTGCCTTGGTCTGATATCGACTGTGACAATTATCTTTTTAATTCTTTCCATATAAGAGGATATATCGCTAACTACAAGGGTATTTGCCCTTGGCCTTAAAACCCTCTCTTCTTTCGCTATCCCCGCTTTAGTTTCCTTTCCGCCGCCTTCAGTCGCTCTTTCCTGAACGCCAAACCCTCCGACGCCGCCACTCGAACCTTTTCCTCCGCCTATTCCGAAAGGCCATCCTTTTTGCACAGTCTTTTGTAAAACAGTTATTTTGCCTCTCGAAGAAACCTGTTCTTTTAACAATTCTCTAACATCAAAGGCATCTACATACGATAACCTATATACCTCAGTAACCAAAGGTTCTACCTCTGAAAGTTCCTTCTGCGCCAGTTTCTTTTGGGTAAGAACCTCCATAGGATACACTGTTACAATATTGCCGTCCCGCTCATATCCATAGTCATAGGTTGTAAGTATTACATCAAGCGCCTTTTCCCACGGGACATCGGTAAGCCTTATTGTAATAGGGCCTTCAACGCCTTTACCCGCAATTATATTTACCTGCCCCTTATAAGAGAGTATCCTCAAGACGTTTCGTATATCGGCGTCTTTAAAATCAAGGGTAACATTCCCTGAATCCGATTCAACGATAGTACCGGTATCAGCCTCAGCCTGCGGCACGCCCTCTATTGAAGTCGCTTCAGCTTCAGTCCTATAAGTTGTTTCTGTTTCCCCATTTTGGGCGATAGCAAAAGAAACACATATAAATACCATACCGATTACAAACATCGCCGATATAAGCTTCATTTCTTTTCCTCCTCTTTTTGCAGGTTTAATTCATATTCGCTACTATATATGGTTAAAATGACTTTTTTAGCCGTAATTTTAAGTATTTTAATATTGCTTACCTCATCCCCCTCTTTCAAAATGGCACCGTTTAACATGACGGCTGAATTACCTTTTGCATCCCAAATTATTCCTTCTAATATAAGATCGTCTGCTGTCTCAACATTCTCCAGGCTTGCATAAGTTTTCACATCCGATATCAGGTGCGGGACAAAAGGATCTTTTTTACCTTTGCTATCGTAGGTAAACTTTTTAGTTTCCTGCGATGCAGCAATGCCGGAGAAAATAAAAGTCATGGCTATTAAAGCAACCGCTAAAAGAAAAGTGAGCTTGTGCGACATCATTCCTCCGTCATCAAAAATGCGCTGACTATAAGGCTTACATTATGCTCCCGAGGCGTCATGGGGTCGGTCTTTATTTCTATATCGTTAACAACTAATAGCCTATTAGCATTTTCTAATTTCGAGATAAATACCCCCAATTGATGATAGCCGCATTTAGCCTCAACGGATATCGGGATTTCATGGTAAGACGCCTTTGCCTTTTTAACCTTTGGCGCTTCTTTATTAGCGTCCCTTGCTGCGTCGGCCCTGATACGACTGACGACCTCTTTTTTAACTGTATCCTTTGATGTGTTAAGTTTTGTAGGTTTTATCCCGATTATCTTAACATTGGATTCACGCGCCATTCCAGACAGTTCCTCAAGAAGAGACGGTATCTGCTCTTCACCTGATAGCATGTTTTCATAGTAGCGCATTTTATATTGCAGCTTTTCGAATTCCCTCTTTGTTTCTTCTTGTTTTTTGACAAGTGCTTCTACGGTTTCGATGTTCTTTTTAAGCTCCGTTAGCTTGGGATTTATGTTCTGCAGTCCGGCGATTGTCGGTTTAAATATGAGATTTAGATATAAAAAAAACATTATGAGAACCCCTAAAAGTATCAGGATTACCCATTGCGTATTTTTTTCTCTTAAAATATTTAAGTCTATTTTCATTCTGCGCTCTTGAAATAACAGCTTATTGAAAAATTCATTACCTCTTTATTTTTCACTTCTGTCTTCTGTATGGTGCCGAGTGCGATCTCGCTAAAATCCTTAAAGAAACTCTTGTTTTCTTTCAGATTTTTCATAAATTTTCCTATCAACGCCGCTTCGTCCATGCCCGAGGAAGAAACGCTTCCCTTAAGCGATAGTATCTTCCTGCCGCCTACTTCATCAATAGATAAACTATTAAGCCAAACCCCGGGAGTCATCAAATCGCTTAAATCGTTCAATTTTTTTGTCCACGAAAGCCTTTTAGCTACCAAAGAATCTATGTTTTTCACTTTTCTCGTTAAGCTTTCGAGCTGCTCGTTCATGGCCAGAAGTTCTTTACTTTTCGGCTCAAACACAGTCCATTTCGCTTCAAGCCTCTTTAGCGTATACCCTTTCTTTATCATAAGCGTTACGGATAAAACAAGCTGAACAAATACTATAAACGCCACCACGCCTATGATGATAGGGGTAAATTTTATATTTGGCAGCTCTAATTTGATTTTCTTCTTCTTTAGCTCTTTCGGCAAAAGATTTATTTCTATCATAATCCTACTTCCTCAGCGTTAAACCGCTGCAAACCGCAAATAAAGATCTAATTTTGTCCAATTTTCCCTGAGGGATTTTAGGGTTTACCGTAAAGGAGCTTAGCGGATCCCATTGCTTAAATTCCATACCCGTTGATTCTTTCAAAAACGGAATAAGCCCTTCTATTTTAATGCTCCCCCCGCTCACGTAAACTTCATCGACACCTTTGCCGTACTGGTTTTCATAATAATTAAACGATAACCTGACTTCATCTATTAATTTTTGAAAAATTCCCATTAATATTCCTAAAATTTCACTGGCCCTCTCACCCGGATTCTCTTTGAGACGCTCGGCTTCCTCAGTGTCTATATCAAGTTTTTCCTTCAGGACTTGCGTGAGATCGGCATCCCCTAGATTTATGTCTCTCACCATCCACGGAACATCGCCGGAGGCAATAATCATACTTGTCAAATGGGCACCCATATTTAAAAGCGCCACTGTCTTTGAGCCGCGCTCTTCCCTGTTCACGTTGTTTATGAAAGAATTAAAGATCGCGAAAGAATCTACATCTATTATATTCGGTGCAAGACCTGCTTCTTCGATCAATTTTATACGTTTTTCAACAAAATCCTTCTTCGCCCCGACTAAGATAATTTTCATCTTCTTACTCGCCTGGTCTTTTTCCAATACGGCGTAATCCAGTATTATTTCGTTCATATCAAAAGGCATGTACTTTTCTGCCTCGTAAGATACCGCCTGGGAAAGTTCGGATGGCTGCATAATCGGAAGCTCTACAAATCTGACTACAACAGCTGAGCCGGATATAGATATATTAACTTCTTTTGCCGTTATGCCCGTGTTTTCTATAAGAGTTTTTAGACTTGAGGGAAGGGTTTCTTCGAGCGGACCGGCCGGTAATTCCTGTACGCCTATATTTTCTATAGTCCTGACCTCTTTATCGCTTGAGACCTCCATTATCTTAAGCGAAGAAGAGCCAATATCCAGGCCTATATGTTTCTTGTTCTTTTTACCTGCCATTATGTTAAGAATATCCGATACTTATATCTTTTAATGTATTTTTATATTTGGTATATATAATATATATAAAAAGTTAGTTCTTAATATAATCAAATATACTCGATTTATAAGCTTCTGTCAAGGGTTCTTTATTTTTTTATCTTGGGTAGGGTAAAAGATTAGCTTATGTAGGCATAAAAAAAGGGTGATTCGCGAGAATCACCCTTTTTGCTTCACACACTCCCATTATGCCTTACGGCAATACGTGAGTTGCACCTTGCTGTTGGCATATTGGATCTACGCCAACGTTATTGATTGTATAACTATCCGCAAAGGTTGTGCCGCCATCAGGACATACAAGAGCTGCTGCATTGCCTCTAATATATGGATCTATATTAGCTTCAACGACTGCGTCGTTCAAGTTGGCGTTATTGTCAACCGCCCATTGCTCCTTGGCAGAATCGATCAGCCTTAAATTATTAATACAAAGGCCTCTACGAGCCTGCGCTCTGGCCTGCACAAAATTCGGAATAGCTATAGCCGCTAATAAACCAATAATTGCAACAACTATCATTATTTCTACAAGTGTGAAGCCACCCTTTTTTGATTTTAGCCACATCATCTATCTATCGCCTCCTTCCCTCCCAGTTTGGGTCCTTTTTACTTAAGAGAATTTAGCGCCAATTTTATATATATTTACAGCGCCTTTTCCCCAGTATTAAGTATAGCACATACACCAAGAATTGTCAAGGCGTATAACTGCCTTTTTAGAATGTTCACCTTTACATGTTAACTAGGGTAGACACTTTAAATATAGGCATAAACATGCATATAACTATGGTTCCTATAACTATGCCTAGGAAGCAAATAATCAAAGGTTCTATCATGCTAGTTAATCCGGTTACAGCCGCATCGACCTGCTCATCATAAAAATCGGAGATCTTAGTCAACATCTTCTCCAATTCTCCTGTCTCCTCTCCTACTGATATCATCCTAACTACCATTGGAGGAAATACTTTGCTACGAGCCAATGGCCCTGCTATTTTTTCGCCTTCCCTTATGTTTTTATGGACATCCTCGACGGCCCTTTCGACCACCTTATTGCCTGATGTTTTTCCTACGATCTCTAAAGCGCTCAATATCGGCACGCCGCTTTTTGTAAGTGTCGAAAGGGTCCTTGTAAACTTGCTTATGGCTACCTTTGTCATCAATGGGCCGAATACGGGCAGACGTAGCATGATGCCGTCGAACATAAGCCTTCCCTTTTCCGTTCTCACATACATAACTAAAAGAAAACCGCATAAGCTCATGGTAAACGCCAACAATAAAAAGTAGTGCCTGAAAATATTACTAACGCCAATAAGGACCCTTGTCGGGTATGGGAGCTGGGCGCCGAATCCTTTGAATATTTCTTCAAAAACAGGAATAACCTTTAATAACAATACCGCAGTTATGACAACGGCCATAATTGTTATTATTGCCGGGTATATCAACGCGGATTTAACCTTTCTTATCAGAGCGCTTGTTTTTTCCAGATAACTCGCTACTCTTTCAAGAATTTCGTCAAGCATACCGCTGGATTCTCCGGCCTTTACCATGTTGACAAAAAGAGACGAGAATATATTAGGGTGCTTGGCAAGACTTTCCGACAAGCTCGATCCAGTCTGGATATTATCGCGTATGCTAAGGAGGATTTTTTTAAAAGCGTTTTTCTCTGATTGCTCCCCAAGTATATCAAAAGCGCTTACCAGGGGAATGCCTGCGTCCACCATAGTAGCAAGCTGCCTGGAAAAAATTACAATATCATCCAATTTTACTCTTTTTCTGGCTCCGCTAAAAAACGCCAATGCCGAGAATATGCTCTGCGCGCTGGCTTCTTCTATACTAAGAATTATGAGATTTTTTTTTCTTAAATAATCTATGGCGCTTTTTTTATCAGCGCTTTCTACCGTACTATTAATGTTCGTTCCGTCCTGGTCTTTTGCGACATATCTAAAACTAGGCATAGGTTACTCCTCCGACGTTATTCTTAATACTTCTTCTAAAGTCGTTACGCCATTTATAAATTGAGTGATGCCGTTATCTCTTAAGAGTTTCATTCCCTGTTTTTCTGTAGCGAATTTTTTTATCTTATCGCTTGAGGCGCGGCTCGTTATCATTTCCCGGATCTCATCGGTAATTGCAACCGCCTCCAATATGGCGATCCTGCCCAGATAACCTGTCTTGTTGCATTTGGCGCAGCCTTTTCCGTGGTAGAAAGGTTTTTTCTCGCCCCTTGGTATAACAATGCCGACCCTTTCAAGGACCGATTTGGGTATGTCATATTCTTCCTTGCAATGGGGGCATATTTTTCTGCATAATCTCTGTGCACCTACCATTATAACGCTTGAGGCGACAAGAAAAGGTTCCACACCCATATCTATCAGCCTCGTAACAGCCCCTGTAGCATCATTGGTATGCAGCGTACTAAAGACAAGCTCTCCTGTCAGCGCTGCCTTTACGGCAATATCCGCTGTTTCGCTGTCTCTTATTTCGCCTATCATTATTACGTCAGGGCTCTGCCTCAATATAGATTTAAGCCCATTGGCGAATGTTAAGCCTATTTCAGGCAAAACATGCACTTGGGTAATGCCATCCACCTGATATTCTACGGGATCTTCAATGGTAATTATATTTCGCTCTGGCGTATTAAGCCTGCTAACAATAGAATACAAGGTCGTGGATTTGCCGCTGCCTGTAGGGCCCGTAATTAATATCATTCCGAACGGTTTCTTAATAGCTTCCTGAAAAACCCTTAGCGGCTCAGGCAGAAAACCCAATTGGTCCAGGCCTATGCTTAAATTTGCTTTATCAAGGGCCCTTAATACTATTTTCCCGCCGTAGGTAATAGGCAGGACTGAAACTCGAAAATCTATTTCTTTTTTTTCCATACGTATCTTAAAACGCCCGTCTTGCGGCAGGCGCGATTCCGTAATATCCAGTTTAGACATTATCTTAAGCCTTGCAATAACCGCGTTTTGATTCTTTTTTGGTATCTTAAATACATCATGCAATACGCCGTCTACCCTATAGCGGATACGTAGATCTTTTTCCTCTGGTTCAATATGGATATCGCTGGCCCGCCTTTTGATAGCCTCGCCTATAATGAGGTCGACTAGTTTCACGATAGGCGCCTGTCCGCTTTCCTGGGCCATCTCATCGATGTCGATCTTCTCCGCCTCTATTTCGACTAAAGTAACCTCGTCACCGGTTGCCCTCTCTGCCAGCTCCGATATATTGGAAGCCTCGGATCCGTAACTTGCATTTATCGCCTCTTTTATATCGTTCTCTGTAGCGATCACGGGATCGATCTCAAGACCTGTTAAGACCCTTATGTCGTCCGCGGCAAGTATGTTGAGTGGGTCTGACATGGCGACACTTAACCTGTTGCCGAATTTAGAGATGGCTATCAAATTATAGGATTTTGCGATGCGCTCCGGTATAAGTTTCACAAGCTCTTTATCGATATTATATCGGGAAAGGGTAATAAGCGGCACGTCTAACTCTTGCCCCCAGACTACCATCAGATCTTTTTCTTTCACGAGACCGCTCTCTATCAGTATCTTGCTTAAACTCCCGCTCTTTTCCTTCTGTTTATCTACGGCCTTCTGAAGGTCTTCTTTAGTTATTAATTTATTATTTATCAATACTTCTATCAGGCGGTCCTTTAAAGATTTAATCATGGATAACCTTCCTAAATATCAGATATATCTTGATCACCTGCCGTAACCCTGAATATCTCCTCTACGGTAGTGGTGCCTTTTAGAATCTTTTCGACTCCGTTCTCTCTAAGAGTAGCCATTCCTTCTTTTCTCGCAGCCTCTCTGATCTGCTGCTCCTGCGCGCCGCCTGAAACAAGTTCCCTTATTCTCAAAGTTAACGGCAGGGCCTCCATCAAACCAACCCTTCCCTTATAACCAGTATTCATGCATTTACCGCATCCTTTGCCGCGATAAACTATCTGTTTCGGCTCTAAGCCTAACTGCTCTGCCGTAGCTTCATCAAGTTTATAAGATTCCTTGCACTCCGGGCACACCTTTCTAACCAGCCTCTGGGCCGCAACCAATATTATAGATGAACTGATCAAAAATGGCTCCACGCCCATGTTTAACAAGCGTACTATGGAGCCGCTTGCGGTTGTAGTGTGAATCGTGCTTAGGACAAGATGCCCGGTAAGGGCGGCTTTTATGGCTATATCAACCGTATCAAAATCTCTTATTTCGCCGACCATTATTATATCAGGGTCTTGCCTCAAGATGCTGCGGAGGCATGACGCGAACGTCAAGCCGATGGCGGGTTTGATCGTCACCTGATTTATCCCTTCTAGCTGATATTCAACAGGATCTTCTACCGTAACAATATTATCCTCTGGCGTGTCTATGGATTTCAATATAGAATATAAAGTAGTGGTCTTGCCGCAACCTGTCGGGCCGCATACCAATATCATGCCATGAGGACGGTCTGCCGCTTCTCTCAATGCCTTTAACGGATTTTCTTCAAACCCAAGCTTTTCCAGCCCAAGCATGGCCGTTGTTTTATCCAATATTCGGAGCGCCGCTTTTTCTCCGAAGCTTCCCGGCAATATAGACACCCTGAAATCTATTTCCTTGCTATGGAGCTTTGCTATAAATCTCCCATCCTGCGGAAGGCGCCTTTCGGCAATATTCAACCCGGCCATTACCTTTATGCGTGATATGATCGCATTCTGTATGGCTTTTGGCGGGGTTTGAACATCCCTAAGGACACCGTCTATTCGATACCTTATTTTAAGCGTTCTTTCCTGCGGCTCCACCAATATATCGCTCGCGCGCTCTTTTACCGCTTCTGCCAAGAGAAGGTTTGTAAGCTTTACAACGGGCGCCTCTTGGACCAGTTTTGCCAATTTTGCAGAATCCAAGGACTCATCTACCTCTTCTACCATGCTGATCTGGCTGGCATCTGACTTAAGATCTTTTATTAGCCCGTCGATAGTATCCTTTGCGCTTGATTCGTAATATTCGCTTATCGCCATTTCCATTTCTTTGTCTGTAGTTATTAAAATACCTACTTTATGCCCGGTCAGGGTCTTTAGATCATCAATGGCGAATACATTCAACGGGTCAACCATGGCAACAGTAAGGACCTCGCCTATTTTTGAAACAGGCATTATTTGATATTGTTTTATCAGTTTTTTGGGTATTAAATTTAAAATTGCCGGGTCTATTTTGTAACGAGACAGTTTTATCGGCGGGGTGCCTAATTCCTGCCCTAAAATAGCCGTTAATTCTTCTTTGGTAATATATTTCTCATTAACCAGAATATCGCTTAGCTTGCCGCCTTTGGTCTTTTGTATCTCAAGGGCTTTATTAAGCTGCTCCTGAGACATTACCTTGCCTTCTACCAATCTTTTTATTATGCGTTCTTTTAAAGAATCGGACATATCGGCAATTAAGCGCCTTTCGCGTATCTATCTATGGAATTAGTAACATCCGTCATGGTGCTGACAAATATCTGCACCTTGCAATTAGTGATGAGTTCTATATCCTCGATCGCCTGAATATTCAACGGATTAGCCATGGCTATTGTAAGATTGTTGCCTATCTTATCTATAGGAATAAGGCAGTATTGTCTTAGGACATTTTCAGGTATGAGTTTTATCAGATCGGCGTCTATTTCATAATTTGAAAGTGGTAAATACGGAAAACCATATTGGACTGTCAGGGAGCGCGCTATTTCTTCTTCTGTAGCGTAACCAAGCCCTATCAAAATCTGGCCGATAAGCCCGCCCCGCTCTTTCTGTATCGAAAGCGCTTTGTCTAACTGCTCTTTGGTTATAACGCCTCGCTCGACTAAAAGCTCGCCTAATTGTTTTGAAACGATCCTTTTAACGTTTGCCATATTTTTAAATCCTTATTTACTTCCGAAAACCCTGGCTAGATCATCCGCATCGGTAGTTCTCTCAAAGGCATCTTCGTAGGTGATCCATTTCTTCTTGTACAGGTTATATAGCGACTGATTCATTGTAAGCATGCCTTCTCTCTGGCCTGTTTGTATTACCGAATAAAGCTGATGAATTTTTGATTCTCTTACTAAGCTTCTTACTGCCGGCGTAACAACTAATACCTCTGTCGCCAGCGCCCTGCCTGGCGGAGGTGTCTTTGGTATAAGTTGCTGCGAAATAACGCCTAAAAGAACAAAAGATAATTGCGTTCTTATCTGCTGCTGCTGGTGCGCCGGAAACACGTCTATAACCCTGTTTATAGTCTGCGTCGTATCGGATGTATGCAAGGTCGTAAATACCAAATGTCCTGTCTCGGCGATTATCAAAGCGCTTTCTATAGTTTCCAGGTCTCTCATTTCGCCTATTAGTATAACATCGGGGTCCTGGCGAAGGACGTGTTTTAAGGATTGGGAAAATGAATGCGTATCTGAAAGAATTTCACGCTGGTCAACAATAGCTTTTTTATTGGTATGCACAAATTCTATAGGGTCTTCTATAGTTATTATATGGCATGGCTCTGTTTCATTTATTTCATCCACCATAGCCGCTAATGTTGTGGATTTACCGCTTCCGGTTGCGCCTGTGATCAAAACAAGCCCCTTGGGTTTTCTGCAGAAATTTTTCACAATATCTACCGGCAAGCCGCATTCTTCAAAACTCATTATTTCATACGGTATCTGACGGATCGCGCAGCCTATATACCCCCTCTGCAAAAACACATTGACCCTGAATCTGCTCAACCCCTCTATGCCGAATGACATATCCAGTTCTAAGTCTCGCTCAAAAACCTTTATCTGTTCCTCGCTAAGTATGCTATATACCAATTTTTTAATATCGTCCGGTTTCATAATATCTTTATTTACAGGGAATAGGTCCTCGTCTATTCTGAGCTGGAGATAATGGTTTGTCGTAAAATGTATATCTGAGGCATTCTTCTTGACCATTAGCTCCAAAAGCTCTCTCATGCTGTTTGTCATATCATCCTCCTATATGCGCAACTACTTTATTTTTCCCTAATGATTTCGCTACATTCACGGCCTTTTCGGCTTTCTCTATAAGTTCGTTGGCGTTTGCTCCATCTATAGGATTTTCGCTTATACCAATGCTTACGGTAAGCCTTTCAATATCTTCAGGGCTCGTTCTTTTAGAAAAGACGGTTTCCACCTTTCTTCTTATATCCTCCGCCACGTCAGCTGCCCTCTTTTTATTTGCTTCGGGCAAAAGCAGGGCAAACTGATTGGGTCCGAACCTCGCCGCCTTTCCTATCTCGGTGGTATTGCCCTGCAATATTTCTGCTATCTTTTTCATAGCTCTTTCTATCAAAATACCATCGTAAGTGCTTTTCATTTTATTAAAGTCGTCCACATCAATAATCGCGAACGAGCAGGGCCTCTGGAATAATATAGAACGCTTGATCTCTTCTTCAAGGCGGCTTGTAATGTATCGTTTATTATACAGGCCCGTCAAATCGTCCGTTATCGCCAATTCCTTGGTTTTTCTATATAAATTATCATTTTCAATGGCGATAGCCACCTGCCTGACAAACACAGTATATAGTTCCATATCGTCTTTTTTATATTCAAAATTATCCAGCTGATTTCCGATCATAAGCAATCCTACAAGTTTATCGCGGGATACTATAGGCAATGTAACCAGATTTTTGAGCCCGTACGCGTCCAAGAACATCTTGACGTCCCCCGGCAATTTTGATTGCTTGGCGCCAGACCATATTTTCTGCGCAGATGTGAATTTGTCAAATAGGTCTTCGCCTTTTTTAATATTTATATTTTTTAATAACTCGGTCGGTATATTGTATTGGGTTTTAACCGACATGCCCTTTTCCGTCTCATCTTCCCATATGAATAAAACCGTATACCCGGTATCATATGTCTGCGCGACCTTTTCGGATATCAGATTCAAAATATTATCAAGCGGCATGGCTGCCGTTGTAATGGCGTCCCCGATATGTAAAAGGTTCGAAAGGGCCATTACTTTCTGGTGTATATCCATATTAATCTGTCTTGTTCGCTCGCCATAAGAGGATAATTCTTCCAGATTTGCCTTTATTCTTTTTGTCATGTCGTTTATTGTATTTCCGAGTTCACCTATCTCGTCACCCTGGTCGACCTTTATTTTTCTATTGAGGTCGCCGCTTGATATGATCTTGGCTTCAAGCGCCATATCGATAATCGGCTCAACCAGCCTTCTTGTAAAGACCATTCCCAGAAATGCTATCAGTATGGTTAATAAGATCACTGTGGCGATTTCGTCGCTATGGCCTATGTAAGGAAAAACATAATTGACTGCTAAATAAACTGCAACCAATAGCGGCATAACGGAAGTAAGAGCAAAGGCTATCATAAGTTTGTAGCGCAATCCCTTGGGTGCAAGAGATAGTTTTTTAAGAATTTTTTTCATCTACACACCTCTTTTTTTGTAGGAGTCCTGCTTGTTCAAATTCTGCCTAATTTTATGCTTTAAGTATACAGAAAGAGTATACTATATAAAATATATCTTGTCAAATTAGGCGCTAAATAATATTGGAGCGGCCTTAGGTGCCGCTATTGCATTTAATAGCCTCTTCGGCGTCTTTAGCGAGTGTCTCTTTTTCGACTCCTACATTTATATGATCCCACGGAAGCGTTTCGTGAAAATCTCTTCTTTTGGTGTAAAACGCCGGATCCAAGCCTTCCTTATCAAATGCGTCCATCCAGATATCGAACTTAAAAAATTCATCCCATCCGTCAAGCTTCGCGCCGAGTGAAAACGCCCTCTCCAGGATATTTGATAATCTCCTATCGCCTCTTGATAAAATAGCTTCGATGAAACTTAACTCGGGTTTGTGGAATTTTAAATTTACATTTCTGGAATTCAGACGGCCCCTGATATACGCCTCTTTTTCTAGAAGTTCTTCGATGCTGCCCATCCCTTCCCACTGGAAGGATGTAAAAGGTTTCGGAATAAACGGGGAAAGCGTTACGCCGATATCAAAGCGATTGCCTTTAGTTATAAATGCCGTTTCTTTTAAGATATCCAAAATACCGTCTATGTCTGAGCGGTTTTCTGTAGGCAAACCTATCATAAAATATAATTTTATCCTACGCCAGCCCTCTTCTTTGGCTACGCGAATAGCTTTAAGAAGATTTTCTATGTCTATATCTTTACGGATCAATTTTCTCAGCCTTTCGCTCCCGGCTTCCGGAGCCAGAGTGATTCCCGTCTTTTTAACTTTTTTGATCAATTGAGGGAGCCTTGAAAGCACATCTTCAACCCTAAGCGACGACAATGAAGTGCTGATGCCCTTTTCTTTGAGCATTGGCATATTTGAAAGCCTTTCTACGAATGAGTCAATGTTAGGATAGTCTCCCGATGAAAGCGACATAAGCGAGAACTCTTCATATCCCGTATTATTTAAGGACTCTTCGATCAAGCTTAATATCTTTTCCTCACTCCTCATGCGCAAAGGCTTGTAGTGAGCCTGGGCCTGGCAAAACCTGCATCTATGCGCGCAACCCCTCATGATCTCAAGCACCACCCTATCATGCACGATATTAATATATGGGACTATATATTTTGTCGGATAGAAGCTATCATCTAAGTTCTTAACAATTCTTTTCTTTATAACAGAAGGAGCATTTTTATGCATAGATAAAAATGTATTTATTTTTCCGTCACTATCGTATTCCGTTTTATAAAAAGAGGGCACATATACACCATCTATCTTCGCCAACTCCGCAAGTATCTTTGATTTGTCGTTCTGGCCGCTTATTTTCATTTTTCTAAACGCGTCCGCCAATTCAATTACTGCCTCCTCCCCTTCTCCAACAACGAATAGATCAAAAAAATCGGCTACAGGCTCGGGATTTAATGTACAGGTCCCTCCCCCTATAACAATAGGCTGCTCAATACCCCTATCTTTCGACCTAAAAGGTATTTTACTTAACCTCAAGACTTCCAAAACATTGGTAAAACTCATTTCATAGGCAAGGGTAAAAGCCACTATGTCAAATTTATTAATAGGAGTCCTGGATTCTAAAGAAAAAAGCGGTAAATCTTTTTTCAATAAAACGCCTGAAAAATCAGGCCAGGGGCAGAAAACCCTTTCGCATACCACATCCGCCAGAGAATTCAAAACACCGTATATGATCCGAAACCCTAAGTGGCTCATTCCCACTTCATATATATCTGGAAAACATAATGCGATTTTCAGCGTATCTTTCGAATGAACTTTAGTTGCCGCATTCCATTCTCCTCCAAGATACCTGCCAGGCTTCTCAACTTGTTCTAAAATTTCTTCAAAATCTTTTATGTCCATTAAAATACGGTTCTCCTCATCCCGATATTGATCAGTAAGGCGATCGAAGACATGGTGATAATAAGCGAAGAGCCTCCGTAGCTCATTAGCGGAAGCGGTATCCCTACGACAGGCATCAAACCCAAGGTCATAGCGATGTTAACCACTATCTGGAAGGCAAGCATGCCGACGATCCCAGATACCATAAGCTGGCCATACGAATCATTCGTCCTGGAATATATTGAAAGCGCATGTTTTATTAAAATAAAGTACAGTAATACCAAAATTGCGCTCCCTAAAAATCCCCACTCTTCTCCGATTATTGAAAATATAAAATCAGAATGTCTCTCCGGTAAAAAGTTCAATTGATTCTGCGTGCCGGCGAGCCAACCCTTGCCGAAAACCCAACCGGAACCTATGGCGATCTTGGACTGTATTATCGTATAGCCCGCGCCCAGCGGGTCCGCGTTTGGGTTCAAAAAAACCAAAAGCCTTTGTTTCTGATAATCCCTTAAGGCATAGTGCCAAAAAATCGGTAACGACACCAAGCCGGTTAACATTATAGATACGAGATGCTTTAATCTTATTCCGCCCATATACAGCATTGAAAAAAGTATAGCCGCAAGCACCAGGGCTGTTCCCAAGTCCGGCTCGATAGCGATCAGAAACATCATAGGAATCGTCAGCAATATAGACATGATAACCGTCGATAGGCTTAAATCGTAAACCCTTCGCTTCCCGATATGCGAAGCCAGCGTAATGACTAAAGCGAGCTTGGCAAATTCTGACGGCTGAAAGGTGAACGGGCCTAAATTAAACCATCTCTGCGCCCCAAATTTTGTTCGCCCGATAAAAAGTACTAAAACTAAAAGGAAAAGACTTACAGCGTATATAAAATAACTGAAATCTATATATTTCTGATAATCGAAACTGACCAAAATAGTAAAAACAACCAAAGAAATGACTATCGATATAAGCTGTTTTGTTACGAGGCTCTTACTAAGCTCGACTTCCTGAGTGCGGGTGGCGCTGTAAATAGACAATAGCCCTATACAGAAAATGCATAACGCTACCAGAAGCAGAGTGAAATCAAAATTTTCAAAACGTTGTTTGTATATCATAATAAACCTAACTCCTGTGCTTTTTTAAAAATTTTTCCTCCCATTATTGCCGCATTAAGACCGCCCTTGCCCCCTTCTTCTAAAAGAACAACCAACGCTACCTTCGGTTTATCTACAGGGCTAAAGCCTACAAACCATGCGTGGGTAGTACCTCTGCCTGTCTGGGCTGTCCCTGTCTTGCCAGCTATAGAAAGACCCTTTACTCTCGCCTTGACTCCGGTACCGTTATCATCTTCCACTACTTTGCGCAGGCTGGTCGTAACTACATCGAGCGAATTATCCGAAATACCCAACTTTCTTATGCTTCCTGCCGAAATATCCACGGACGCTATCCGTTTAACGATATGCGGCCTGACAAGAAAACCTCCGTTAGCTACAGCGGCTGTCATACCCAGGACCTGAATAGGCGTAGTTAATAAATAACCTTGGCCTATTCCGTAGTTAGCTGTTTCACCATTATACCATGTCTCACCCATCTTAATCCTTTTCCAAAGTTTATTAGGAACAAGGCCGCTTGTTTCCTGCGGTAGATCTATCCCTGTCGGCCTGCCAAATCCGAATTTTTGGGAGTATTTTGCTATTAGGTCAGGACCTAAAAGCATTCCGGTATTATAAAAAAATACATTGCAAGAGTTCTTCAGGGCATTTATAACATTCTGCGGGCCGTGGCCATTCTCTTTCCAGCAATCGAAAACTTGATTGCCTAAGTGAAATTTGCCGTTGCAAATAAACTCCCTGTCCGTAGAGAGCTTGCGTTCTTCCAAAGCAGCGGTAGCCACCGCGATTTTAAAAATAGAACCCGGAGGGTACGCGCAACTAATAGCCCTGTCTAACATCGGGTGTGACTTGCCGCTCAAAATTTCCTTTATTTTAAAGTTATCTGGAACAACAAACACGTTCGGGTCAAAGCTCGGCTTGCTGACCAGGCTAAGGATCTCTCCGTTGGCCGGATTCATAACAACACAGGCCCCCCTACCTTCACCGAACAATTCACTTATATATTTTTGCAGCTCTATGTCGACGGTTAAATAAACATCTCTGCCTTCCTTTGGCTCCTTTAGCCCTAATACCCTATTTTGCTTTCCTTTGCTATCAACTTCTATCTGCATGCCACCGTCTTCGCCTCTCAGATAGTTATCATACTCTTCTTCTATGCCTGAGCGGCCGACCAGATCATTGACCCTGTAGCCGTATCTATCAAGTTTATCCAGCTCCTTCTGGCCTATCTCGCCGATATAGCCTACAAGCTGAGCCGCCGCATCTTTATACACATAGTCTCTGATCGGGTTTGCGTTAATAAAAACGCCGGGCATGTTAAAACGCTCTTCTTCAATAGTTATAGCGTTCTCTTTAGAAATATCAGGGGCAAGCACCACGGGAGTGAACGGGTTTAATAATCTTCTATTAAAACGCTTTTTTAAAACATCCTCCGGCATGCCTAGTATTGAGCTCAACCTTGAAAAACCGTTCTCCTTATCAATAAACTCCTGCGGCATAATAACGCAATCAAGCCGCACCCTGTTTCCCGCCACAACCTTACCGTTTCTGTCCAAGATTTTCCCTCTTGGCGCAGAAAGCTGAATTACGCGTATCCTGTTATTCTGCGAAAGTTGCATAAAAAGCGGCGCCCTGATAACTTGGTTATAAAATAAACCTACAGCTAATAAAGAAAATAAGCTGTTTATTATTGTATTGAAGATTTTGTCTCTCATAAGTTTAGTGGCTTAAACGAAACATGTTACGGAATATAAAGAAAAAAAAGGGCGCTGCAACAGCTGTATATAAAGAAAACGACACGCCCACAGGCAATAATAGCGGCCAGATCCTGGCGTCCGCCGGAATAGAACCGCTGGCATAGTGCGTCAACTTTAAAAAATTATAATAGAACAATATGTATACGACGCTTAATAAAAAAGTTAGTATAAATTGGGCGCTGGGCCTTTCGCGATAAAATTTGGAAAAATTATACCCGAAAAAAAGGCCCGCCAAGGTGAGAAATAATATATTCATCCCGAACACCTCGCCTATAAAAATGTCTTTTACGAGCCCCGAAATAAAACCTGACCAAAGCCCGCCGCGCAAACCTCCGTAAAGCGAAAAAAATAAAACTGCGATCAAAAAGAAATCAGGCTTCACGTCGCATACCTTAATATAATACGCTCCCGTTAAATCGAATATAGCGACCAGGAGTACTACCAAAATAATACATATAACATTTATTTGATACATAAAACCTCTTCGAGGCGGGAATAATCTACGGCGATGTCCACCGTAGCGTACTTATATAAGGAAATGGGTTCATTCTTTACGCCATTTACATATCCGATCAAAAGACCTTTCGGGAAAAACGCACTGCTGGAATTAGAAACAATGGCATCGCCCTCTTTGGCATCCGAATCCGGCGCCAGATATATAACCTTTGCCCTGCCTCCTGCGCCTCCGATGAACAGGCCCTGCTCCCTTGTTCTTTGAATGATCACGCCTAATCGTAACTCCATATCTCCCAAAAGAATAACCTTGCTAGACCCCGGGCCGGCATCAATAATCTTTCCGACTACACCTTGTTTTGAAATAACAGCCATGCCTGTTTGTATACCGTCCCTTTTCCCTCTGTCTATAAACATAATTTTGGAAAGAGGCGCGGATTCTATCCCTATGACCCTGGCGGGAATACCGCTTTCATACGCCTGATCCTTAAAATCCAACAATTCTTTTAAACGCTTATTTTCGGCCTCCAGCTCCCCTAGTTTTGTGATTTCCGAAGAAAACTCGCTTAGCCTATTTTTCAATTCAACATTTTCTTTTACGCTTTTGCTGTAAAGCTTATCGGCGGCATAGTCTCTGGTATTGCGCGAAACTAAAAGGGCGATACGCAAAGGAAACCGAAGCAGGCTAATTGTGGAAAATCTCGTTTTGCTCAGTATGGGAGGGCTATATATGGCAAGCAAAATAAGTAGCGAAAATGCAACTATAGTAAAAGCTACTTTCGCTTTTGACACAATTTAGTTTAAATCTCACCTTTAGGAATAACTACAACCTTTTTAAGATAATGTATTTCGCTTAATACCTTGCCGGTACCCAAGGCAACCGCTGTAAGCGAATCTTCCGCCAGATGAACCGGAAGGCCGGTCTCTTCCTGTATAAGCCTATCCAATCCCTTCAAGAGCGATCCTCCCCCGGCAAGAATAATACCTCTTTCTATCAGATCGGCGGAAAGTTCCGGCGGCGTCCTTTCCAATGTGATGCGAACTGCCTCCAATATCTGCGCGATCGTATCTTTTAAAGATTCCCTTATCTCTTCGCTCGATACGGTTATTGTCTTAGGAAGACCCGCTACCAGATCTCTTCCTCTTACCTCCATGGTAAGCTCTTCATCGAGAGGGTACGCTGAACCTATTTTTATTTTTATATCTTCTGCTGTGCGCTCGCCTATCATCAGGTTATAAGTCTTCCGTAAATAATTTATTATCGCCTCATCCATCTCGTCGCCGCCTATTCTGATACTCTTGGAAAATACTATCCCGGCAAGCGAAATCACTGCCATCTCGGTCGTTCCCCCGCCTATATCTATTACCATGTTTCCGGCCGGTTCTTGTATGGGAAGCCCGACTCCTATCGCCGCGGCTATAGGCTCTTCAACCAAATAAACCTCTCTTGCCCCGGCGTGTAAAGCAGAATCCTTCACAGCCCTTTTCTCCACCTCTGTTATGCCTGACGGTATCGCTATAACCATACGAGGTCTGACAAGGACTTTTCTGTTATGGACCTTCTTTATAAAATAACGCAGCATGGCTTCGGTAACTTCAAAATCCGCTATAACACCGTGCCTCATAGGACGAATAGCTATAATATTTCCTGGGGTCCTTCCGAGCATTCTTTTTGCCTCCTCACCAACCGCCAGCACCCTTGAAGTCCCGGCTTGTATGGCTACAACCGAGGGTTCGCACAAGACGATTCCTTGATTTTTTATATATACGAGAGTTGTAGCCGTCCCAAGGTCGATCCCCATGTCATTTGAGAAAAATCCTAAAATCATATTATATAACTTAAGTATAGATGTCCCTATGGCCTTCAATATCTCCTTTAGCATGTTTTCCTCTCCTTGTGTTAAGAAAATTCTAACAAAAAGTTACATGGGTGTCAATGTTTTTAATGTCAACTGCATTAGCGCGTAATATTCTTTAATATATCCAAAAAACCAGGGAACGAGATATCGATACATGCAACATCGGATATATTCGAAACACCTTTAGCCGTAAGGGCCGCTATGATCATGCTCATAGCTGTCCTGTGGTCGCCGTAACTCTGGAGATCGGCCGCTTGAAGCTCCTTTGAGCCGTTTATTGTTATATCGTCCCCTTCGACGCTAATTTGCGCCTTCATCCGTATTAAATTCGTAGTTAGCGACTTTATACGGTCTGTTTCTTTAACCCTGAGCTCCTTGGCGCCTCTTATAACCGTCTTACCTTTGGCAAGCGAAGCAGCTACCATGATTATCGGGATCTCATCTATGAGCGACGGGATCATTTCTGGAGTGATCTCTATCCCGTGTAATTCGCCGGAAAGAACTTCTAAATCGCATACCGGTTCAGCGCTTAAAGTCTTTTCGTTTTTTATCTCTATATTTGCCCCCATTTTTCTTAAAACTTCGAGCACACCTGTTCGCGTGGGGTTATAGAGAACGGATTTCATTTTTATACCAGATCCTTTTAAAAGGGTAGCTCCGACTATAAAGAAACTTGCGCCTGATATATCATTCGGGACCTCTATGTCTTGGCCCTTTAAATTTGTCCTGCCCTTTATAGAAACAGATAACCCTTCCACTTTCAAATCGGCGCCGAATAATTTTAGCATTCTTTCGGTATGGTCCCTTGACCTTACCTTTTCGCGAACCGTGGTAATTCCATCGGCATAAAGCCCCCCGAGCAGGATGGATGATTTCACCTGCGCGCTAGATATGGGCATATCGTAAACTATCGGTCTTAATTTAGCGCCTTTTATTGCCAGCGGAGCGAACTCCCCGCGCTCCCTTCCGTCTATCTGCGCGCCCATTTGGCGTAATGGATTCACGACCCTTGACATAGGCCTTGAAGAGAGGGACCGGTCACCGGTAAGCGTGCAATCAAACGATTGGCCGGCTAAAATTCCCAAAAGCATGCGCATGGTCGTGCCTGAATTGCCAACATACACGGGGCCGTTTGGTTTCTTTAAGCCCAGAAGCCCTTTACCTAATACAATCACGCGATCCCCGTCTATATTTATATCGATGCCCATCTGTTTGAAGGCGTCTACCGTGCTCAGACAATCTTGGCTGTTCGCAAAATTTTTAATCCGCGTCTCGCCTTCTGCGATGCTGCCGAACATCACGGCTCTATGCGATATGGACTTATCCCCTATTAAATCTACTTCGCCTTCTAATTTTCTAGCCTGTCTAATCTCATACATCTTTCTATCGTCCCGCTGTCTTATTAAGTTTAGCGATCACAACATCGCCGATCTTTACTTTTCGTAGCTCGTCTTTATTATCGACTACCACGGCTGAAATATTTTCGTATAACTTTTCTATATTGCCTTTAGCGATCAAATCCGATTCTCTATAGATCAGTATCTGGGAATCTTCGTTTATACCGTTACTTACCCCAAGATTAATAACTAAAAACTCATACTCTTTATTTACAGCCAGCACCTCTCCTCTTATGTCTCCTTCTTCTATGGCCTCTTCGGGTTCTTTAGTATTTTTTGTTTCTTTCTCGGCATAAGAGATTTCCTCTTTAGCTTCTCTTGACTCTGCCTTGGAAAATTCAGTAGAACCGGTCGGCTCAACAACTATTGTCTCGAGCTTAACGCCTGAATTCATGGCGTCCTTTAATTTCTGCTCAAGCACTTCTTTTGCCTGCTGGAGTTGTTCAAAATCTTCTTTAACTTTGGCCAGGCTTGTCTGGGTAGCAAGAAGGTCCCCGGTAATCTTGGACCTTTCTGCCTGCAGGGCAGCTCTTTCTTTTTCAAGCTCGGCCTTCTCCGATTCAAGCGTAGATTTCTCGTTCACACTTAAACTATTTTCCATTTTAGCCATTTCGAACTTTTCATGCAAATTTTGGAGGTCCTTCTCTTTTAAAGCAAGTTTGAGCTCCGCCTCAGTCTTGGCCTCTTTCAAAACCTCGATCTCTTCCGATAGCTGATCTTTTTCTTTTGTAACGGTTTCAAGCTTTCTTTCTAAAATTATACGCTTCTCCATCTCGTTCTCTTTCATTATATAAAATGCCACGCAACTCGACACCAGCGCTACGCTTATTAATATCCATAATATTATTCCGACGTTAAAAACTTTGTTCATCGCTTCACCTCTTCTTTTAACACCATTAAATCTTTCATATCTTGCGGCAGGGGAATTTCAAATTCCATTAACTTATGTGTCCTTGGATGATAAAAGCTTATTTTTCCGGCGTGAAGGGCCGGACGGCCTATCTTTTCATCGGGTCCGCCGTACTGCGTATCGCCGAGCAATGGGTAGTCGATATATGACATATGCACCCTTATTTGATGCGTCCGACCGGTGTCCGGGCTTATTTCAAGCATAGTATAATCGCCGAATCTTTTTAAGACCTTATAATTGGTTGCGGCGGCTTTGCTTTTAGAAAACGCAACGGCCATCTTTTTTGGATTTCTCGGATGTCTACCTATGGGTAACTCCACCCTCCCGTTATCAAGTTCTACTTTGCCTTTAACGAAAGCTATATACTTACGTTTAACTTTTCTCTGTTTAAATTGCCTGGCCAATTCTCTATGGGCGAAATCATTTTTTGCCGCTATCAAGAGCCCTGAAGTCCCTTTATCTAGTCGATGGACTATGCCTGGCCTCGATTCGCCTCCGGCGCTCGAAAGGGTCTTGCAATGATAAACTAGGGCGTTTACAAGCGTCTGGTCGCGCACCCCAGCTCCGGGATGCACCACCATACCGACCGGTTTATTTACGACTATAATATCTTCGTCCTCATATATTATATTTAAGTTTATTTTTTGCGCCTTGGGCTGAGTTTTGTTAATAAAATCCGGCACCTGGGCAGTGATAACATCTTCCAGCTTCAGCAAATGGTGGGGTATCGTAACTTTCCCGTTTAAGAATACATTCCCTTCATTTATTAATTTCTTTACGAAAGTGCGTGAAAATTTTTCCTTTTCGGGAAGAGCCTTCACTAAAAAATGGTCTATTCTCTCTCCGATATCTTCTTCTTTTATTTCGAAAGAGTACTTTTGCACAAACACCTTCTCCTAAGATATAAAATGAGGCTAGACATAAATATTAATAAGCTTATAGCCTGGAATAGGGTAAAACCTAAAACAGAAACTGCGCTGTCGCCCCTTAAGATTTCGATAAAAAATCTGCTGGATGAATACAGGAGAAGATAATAAAAGAATATTTCCCCGTCGAAACGCCGCTTCTCGTAAAAATATCTTAATATCGCAAATATAAATAAAAGCGCTAGCGAAGAATATAACTGGGTAGGGTGCACCCTGGAATCTGTGGCTGGCGAGTAAACGCTTAAAAAGAAATCAGTGGGTCTCCCGTAACAACACCCGTTCAAAAAACATCCTATCCTGCCTATAGATTGCGCCAGCGCAACATAAGGGCTCATAAGGTCAAGCGTTTTATACAAAGGCAGGCCGCTTTTTCTGACAAACCATATACCAATGGGGACGCCTAGCGCAAAACCGCCGTATATCGCAAGCCCTCCCTGGTTTAAAAAAATAATATTGACCGGGGCATTAGCAAAATCGGGCCAATTCAAAATAACATAAAGCATCCTGGCGCCTATAATTCCCGCTATTAATAAAACTAATGAGAAGTCTAATATCTTTTCTGGAGGGATAGATTCTTTTTTTGCAGTCCTCATGGCAAGCGTCGATGCCAGCAAAAAACCTAGCGCCAGCATAGCGCCATAAGAATATATTTTAAAGGCCCCGAATTCTAAAAGAATGGGTTTCATTTTTCAACCTTATGTTTTTTAAAGGCACCAAGAAGCAAAAGAAAAGTTCCGACCGATATGGCGCTATCAGCGACATTGAAAACCGGCCATATCCTGAAATCCAGGAAATCTATAACATTTCCGAGCCGCAATCTGTCTATTAAGTTACTTACGCATCCACCTAAAATTAAACTTAAACCAAAGTTTATTAAAAATCTTTTCTTTCCGGGATACCTAATAAGAAACACAAAAATAGCCACTATTACAAAAAATGACACTGCTATAGGTACGCAGATATTATTATCACACAATCCGAAAGCTATTCCATTATTTAAAACTAAAGTAATATGAAATATTCCGCTTATTAAAGGGACCGTTTTCCCCAGTGTAATTTTAGAAACAACCAAATATTTCGTAACCTGGTCGAATATAACTACGCACGCACTGATCAGAAAATAGGCTACTCGGACGATTTCCCTTTGACTTCCAAGCTCTTCTGGCATTTTATGCAAAATTTGGTATAAGGCATTGCCGTTAGTCTTTTTTTGGATATCTGCTTATCGCATTCCAGGCAATTACCGTATGTCCCATCCTCCACCCTCTTAAGGGCCTCATTGATATCATATAAAACTTCCCTATCGCTACTGGCGATGCCGAAAGAAAATTCCCGATCGTAAGTATCCGTAGCTACATCAGCCATATGATAGGTATAACCGGAGATATCTCCGGATGCATCCTTCTGAGATTTATTTAAAGTGTCCTTGGCTATATGCTGGATCTCGCCGGTTATCAGTTCTTTTTGCCTCAAGAGGAGTTTCTTATATCCCTTCAACTCCTGCTTTCCCATTTTTTTCACCTTTTCAAGCTTAGCCTTTTTGACACGGTTCTTTAAAATAGGCTTTTTATTTCTTACACTCGTTTTCTTTTGATGCGTTTTCTTGTGTTTTTTCATAACCTTAGTTCTCCCTTCATTATAATTCATTCATAACGTTGACACACCTTTTGCAAAGTTCGGCATATTTTAAGTCTTTCCCTACGCTGGCTTTATAATTCCAGCACCTTTGACACTTTTTACCGCTTGCCTTTTGCACTAATATGCCTAAGTTTTTGAAACCATCGTCCCGACATAACTCGGATGGTATTTCTCCCTTTTTAACCAAATTAACTTCGGATACTATAAAAATTGCTTCCAGCTCATTCTTATATTCATTTAAAAACGAAAAGGTCTCGTCATCTTTTATTACTAACTCAATTCTTGCCTCAAGCGAACTTCCTATCTCTCCTTTCATCCTTTTTTCCTCTACTGCCTTAAGTAAATAATTCCTTATATCAATTAACTTAGCCCAGCGTTCTTCCAGTCCGGCGTTTATCAAACTTTCATCTACGCTCGGCCATAAACTAATGTGAACGCTTCCCGCCTTGCTCTTAAGTTTTGTGTTTTTCCATGCCTCTTCTGCCGTAAAAACAAGTATCGGCGCGATAGCTTTCTCCAGGATTAATAGTATCTCGTATAGGCTGCTTTGGGCAGACTTTCTCCCCAAAGAATTTTTGCCGAATGTATATAACCTGTCCTTTAAAATATCGAAATAAAAACTTGAAAGCTCCATCACGCAAAAATCATACAGTGTCCTATAGACTTTATAAAATTCAAAATTCTCATAGGAGTTAGCTACTTTTTTAAGCATATTATAAGTCTTTGATATGACCCACTTGTCGATCTCCGATCTTTTGGAAAATTCAATTGCGTCTTTGCCCGGATCGAAATCGCTCAAGTTGCCCAGTAAAAACTTGATGGTATTCCTTATCTTTCGATACGACTCTGCGATCCTCGCTAAGATCTCATCCGATATTCTCACATCATCGCTATAATCGGAAGAGGCGACCCACCATCTTAAGATATCGGCACCGTACTTTGTCGTGATCTCCTGAGGTGAAATAACATTGCCTAAAGATTTTGACATCTTTTTGCCTTCGCCGTCCACGACAAAACCATGCGTGAGAACCGTTTTAAACGGAGAGCGGTTGTCTATCCCCATAGCTGTGAGAATGGAAGTTTGGAACCATCCTCTATGCTGGTCGCTGCCTTCAAGGTAAAGATCCGCCGGGAATGCCAGGTCGGAGCGCCTTTTCAGAACAGCGTGATGGCTAACGCCTGAGTCAAACCACACGTCCAGTATATCTTCCTCTTTTACGAATTCTTCAGATTTGCACTGCGAACATTTAGTTCCTTTTGGCAAAAGATCCAATTCACTTCTCGCGAACCAAACATTAGAGCCTTCTTTAGCGACCAACATCTTTATGTGTTCTATCACATTTGCGTCCAATAATTCATAGCCGCATGCCTTGCAGTAAAACGCCGGTATAGGCACGCCCCAATATCTCTGGCGGGACAAACACCAGTCAGGCCTGTTCTCCACCATGCTCCCGATTCTTGTTTTGCCGATTTTAGGGACCCATTCTACTTTCTCTATTTCTTTTAAAGTCTCTTTTCTCAAGTTCTTATTTTCTATGTTTATGAACCATTGCTTTGTAGCGCGTGTAATAACAGGTTCCTTACATCTCCAGCAATGTGGGTATGAATGGCGGATTTCGCCTTTCCAGAATAAAAGCCCTTTGTTCTGGAGAATTTCTATGATTTTTTTATTAGCGTCAAAAACGCGCATGCCGGAAAGTTCTCCGGCTGTCTTATCAAAATCTCCCTTAGGCCCTACCGGCATTATGACATCCAGTTTATATTTAAGGCCTGTCTGGTAGTCTTCCATTCCGTGGCCAGGAGCGGTGTGAACGCAGCCTGTACCTTCTTTATTAGAAACATAATCCGCCAGAACGACCTTTGAAGTCCTCCCTAAGAAAGGATGCTGGCAGGTCAGTTTTTCGAGCTTGCTTCCTTTTATCCTCTCCTTAATAGTATACTCTGCGCCCTTGGCCTTCATTGTAAGTTCAACCAAATCGCTTGCCATGATTAATGTTTCCTTACCTGTTTCCAACACTGTATATTCTAAATCGGGATGCAGGGCAATAGCTACGTTAGCCACGAGCGTCCACGGTGTAGTTGTCCAGATCAAAAAATAGACATCTTTTGATTGAAGGCCCTTGATTTCAGGCAATTTCTCAAGATCAAGGAGTTTAAACTTTACATAAACAGACGGCGATGCGTGGTCTTCGTACTCGACCTCGGCCTCTGCAAGGGCTGTTTCGCACTTTATGCACCAATTGATAGGTTTTAATCCCTTATATACATATCCGCCTTTGACCAACTCTTTGAATGCATCCAAAATAGACTCCTCATAGCCTGTCGCTAAGGTAAGGTAAGGCGCATCCCAGTCTCCGAAGATGCCGAGCCTCTTGAATTCCTTCTTTTGAATATCCACAAACTTCATAGCAAAATTATGGGCCTTTTGCCTAAAAGTCACCTTATCGATCTCGTGCTTGCTCATGCCAAGCTCTTTAAATAACTGATGCTCCACGGGCAAGCCATGGCAATCCCAGCCCGGAACATAAGGCGAATCAAACCCTTTCATGGTCTTGTATTTAATGATTATATCTTTGAGGATCTTATTCAGGGCATGCCCTATGTGTATATCTCCGTTAGCATACGGAGGGCCGTCATGCAGAATATATTTTTTTGCGCCTTTTTTTGAGTTCCTTATAAGTTTATACAGATCTGCATTTTCCCATTCCTTGAAAATTGAGGGTTCTCGCCTGGGAAGGTCTGCCTTCATAGGAAAATCTGTTTGCGGTAAATTTAGTGTGTCTTTGTAATTCATTTTCGCCTGTGTACAGTTTACTGTTAACTGTAAACTGTTAACTATTTTTTTATATATTTGCCGATAATTATATCTAATTTCTTTTTTGTTTCCTGCGGTATGAACCTGGATTCGGTGATTATAGAATATTTAAGCGTCTGACGGCAGGCGCAGGGCCTGTCATCTTTTATTTTTGGTACGGCCTTCTTTATGATATCCTTCGCTCTTTGTGCGTTGCGTCTTAGATTATCTATGATTATATCTATAGTAACGCTGCCTATCTCTTCACCTTCGCACCAGCAGTCATAATCCGTGACCATGGCCAAGGTCGCATAGCAAATCTCGGCTTCCCTTGCAAGCCTCGCCTCTGCCATATTGGTCATTCCGATGATATCCATGCCCCAACTCTTATAAAGTAATGACTCGGCCTTTGTGGAAAAGGCCGGCCCTTCCATATTTAGATAAGTCCCTCCTAAATGCATAGTTGCCCCTGCTTCTTTGCCAGAGTCGTATAAAATTTTAGCCAGACAATCGCATACCGGATGCGCAAACGGTATATGGACGACTACGCCGTCTCCGAAAAAAGTCGTCTTTCTGGCCTGATTGGTGCGGTCTACAAACTGGTCCGGCACAATCATATGCAAAGGTTTGAGCTCTTTTTTGAAACTACCGACAGCGGCAACCGAAATTATAGAATCAACGCCCAATTTTTTCATCCCATAAATATTCGCTCGAAAATTTAGTTCGGTAGGCGTGATCTTATGCCCTCTTCCATGGCGCGGTAAAAACACAATCTCGCGTCCCTCCAAACTTCCGGTCAAATACTCGTCCGAAGGGTCTCCGAACGGAGTTTCTATCTTAACCCATTTAGGATCGGAGAATCCTTCTATGTTATACAAACCGCTTCCGCCTATAATCCCTATTTTCACCCCGTTAGACCTCCATTAATTTTTTTACTAACATTATATATTTTTCAACTCCCATTAGAGCATTTTTAGGTCTAACGGGGTTCATTTTAACCTCGTTGCCAGTTCAAGCAAACTTTTAACTATAAAATATTTTACGAACAACAGAATAAGAAGCACAAATATGGGAGATATATCTATTCCTATATTATAGGCAGGAACAATTTTCCTAAATGGGGCCAATAACGGCTCAGTGACATTATTAAGGATCTGAACAATAGGATTGAATGGATCAGGGCTTACCCAGCTTAAGAGGGCCCTGATTATTACCAGCCACCAAAGAACGCTCGTAACTATATCCAGGCATATTGCCAATGCGCTTATAAAGTTAGCTACTAAAAACATTATTTACCACCTGAAATTTCTTTTGACCTGTTCGCCGCAGCTATAACAGCCTCTTTAACAATTCCTGAGAAATTTTTGCTCATAAATACCCTGAATGCCGCCTCCGTCGTCCCGCCTTTTGATGTGATCTTGTCACGTAAGACCTGCGGGGTATGCTTCAGGTGCGAAAGCAATTTAGCGCTGCCTATAGCTGTCTTGACAGACAGCCTCTCGGCTATATCCCTGGCTATCCCCAAGCTCACCGCGCTTTCCGTTAGCACTTCTACCAAATAAAAAAAGTAAGCCGGGCCGCTCCCGCTTATCGCGGTTATAGCGTCCATTTTATCCTCTCCGACTTGTATAGCATCTCCGAGAGCTAAAAATATCCTCATTACGATCCGCTTATTCTCCTCTTTCACTCCTTTGGCAAAGCTTACCGCTGAAACCGACTCTTCAACAAGGGCCCCCATGTTGGGCATCACCCTGGCAATTTGAACCTTCTTCCTGGAAAGTTGCCTTATTTTACCCGTTTTCACTCCGGCTAGGACAGAGATCAAAAGTTTTTTTGACACAAGAGAACCCGAAATCCAGTTCATAACTTTACTAAGATCTTGAGGCTTTACCGCAAGCACTATTATATCGCAGATCTTGGCTAGCTCGGTATTATCGGCGGCCTTAAGACCATAATGGTGTTTTATATAATTTAACTTGCTGGGAATAGTATCGCTTACTATGATCCTGGATTTTGGAATTATATCTTTGGCAATAATTCCTCTAATGATCGCTTCTCCTATATTGCCGCAACCGATTACCCCTAGATATTTATCTCTAAACATAATTACACCTCGCCTTCAAAAATAGCCCGTCCGACCCTCACAATATTGGCGCCTTCTTCAACGGCTACTTCAAAATCCTGGGTCATCCCCATAGACAGGCATTTCAATTTCAATCCGTCAAACTTATTATTTGCCTCATTAAGCATATTTTTGAGCTTTTTAAAAAAGGGGCGGGCACCTTCTTGATTGCTAACCAGGGGAGCCATAGTCATAAGGCCTAACACCCTTACATTGCTTAGCTTCAAAATATCCTCTAATACGCCGAAAAACTTTTCCGGTTCAATACCGAATTTGTTGCTTTCGCCAGAGGTGTTAACTTCCAAAAGCGCATCGACTAATTTATTCTGTTTAATAGCCTCGGACTGTATAGCCTTGGCTAATTTTACGCTATCAACGGAATGAATAAGATCAAAGATCTTCAATGCGTCTTTTACTTTGTTCGTCTGAAGATGCCCGATCATGTGCCATTTAAGCCCTTTCCCCTGTAAGGCTTTATATTTTACAAGGGCATCCTGCACCCTGTTTTCTCCCACCTCACGCATCCCGAAGCCTATAGCATCTATTATATCATTTAAAGAGGCTTCTTTTGTTACGCAAACAAGGGTTACTTCCTTGGGGTCCCTGCCCTTCCTTCTGCAGGCACTATTTATTCTTTCTTGTATCCTTCTGATATTTTCGGAAATCATTTTAAAGTCTTAATTTAACACAGAAAAAGACAAATGTCAAGAAGGTAAAATTGAGGTGTTATTGCAAGGCAAAATTGAGGGCTTATTTACACAAAGAATAGTCCGGGAATTAAAAATAATCGTTTATGAAGGAGAGAATTTTGTGCGTAAAATTGGATACGGGATTCGCTGGGCTTATCCTCTTGTTTTTTTCTCTGGCCTCCTTGGCGTAATATTCGATAGCACCTATGCTGGATGCGAATAAATGAGAAGATTGGCCAGTATTAAGGTATTTTGTCTTAAGTTTTCCTATTCTTGCGGGCATATTAAAAAAGCCTTCTATTCTCTCCAGGAAACCGTCTAAAAGGATACTGCCGCCTATAGCTACTATGCCTGATTTTATAGAGTCTGCTACTAAAGAGTTGTCCAATTCGCTTTTTATTGCCGTAAGAAGATCTTCTGTTTTTTCCCTGACCGCGGCATTAACCTCCGATCTTAAAAATGTCCTTTCCTTGCCGCCGATTATTATGCTGATCTTTTTATCCCCTTTTGTTTCTTCCGTAATACTTGCGTCAAGCTTTAATCTTTCAGCCGAGGCGGAAGGAATTTTAAACTTTTCGGAAATATGATTTGTAATGTCCAAACCGCCCAGTCCTAACACATTGCAAAATTTTATCTTGCCGTCGCTCGCGACAACTATTTTGGTAGTATCGCAACCTACATCAAGGAAAATAACGCCATTTTCCAATTCGTCTTCATTCACAATGCAACCGGCCCCTATAAGACCAGAGAATATTATTTTCTCGGTATCATAACCGGCATAGTTTATGCACCTCATCACGTTCTGAATATGCGCCAAACTATGCAGAAGGGAATACAAATTAACTTCCAATTTTTTAGCGAAAAGTCCTACCGGGTTTTTTACGCCGTCCTGGCCGTCTAGCTTATAACTCTCGACTACTTCGTGAAGTATGCAACTATCCAATGAAAAGTTCATAT
Organism: Candidatus Aquitaenariimonas noxiae; assembly: GCA_002780005.1. Classification (GTDB taxonomy): domain Bacteria; phylum Omnitrophota; class Gorgyraeia; order Aquitaenariimonadales; family Aquitaenariimonadaceae; genus Aquitaenariimonas; species Aquitaenariimonas noxiae. The sequence continues at coordinate 31,138 of PEWV01000042.1, forward strand.
TCCTAGCCGTTTGAAGGACTTTTTCTATGTCTTTTTGGGTGAGTTCACGCGGCGGGCCCTGCAGAACAATATAAGCGTTTAATTTGTCGGTCGAGAACCCGAGGCCGCCTATAGATATTATGACCTTAAAGATTTTTGGACCATATTTATCTTTAACCCTATACATTATATTTTCAACGGCGCTTGATGCCTCGCCGAGATCGATTATGTTCCCCCTTGAAATACCGCCGGACGGAGACTCCTCCACGCCCAGTAGGTCCATATAGCCATCTTGATGGATTTTTGCTACGGCAGCCCGCAGCTTTGAACTCCCCAGATCCAGACCCGTTAATATCTTATCCATAAATTACCCCTACCTAGGCTTCACAACTACTTCTTTAAACCTCAAATCAATATATAAGATCCCCTGGGCGTTTATATCAGGATTTCGTAACGTCTTTTTCAAAAGTTCAAGCTTCCTTGAGAAATCCTCTCCGCCCATCTTAACCTCTAAACCGTCATCTATAGAAAACGATATATTTTCGCTGTCAGATGCGTCTATATCAGAAACGTTATGGCTTTCCAGCACGTTTGATTTTGATAATTCTTTTATAAGGCTCAAGGCCCTATCCAGGCCGACATAGTTAAATTTTTTCCCTATATCCTTATCGGTAACGTAAATCCCACCGATTACAGGCAAGCCTTCCAAAACAGTCCTGCTTGTATCTTTTAATATCACGCCTTCTTCGTCAACGCGATAATAATTTTTAGAATTTATTTGCGCTATTGCCTTTCTTTTCGTCACATAGAAAACCAGTTTATTTGGAAAAACTTTTTCAATATGAAGATCTTTGATCTCAAAATGTTCCTTTTTAAGAGAATTGCTTATGGCGCCTAATTCTATAGAAAAAATATTCTCGCCGATCCCTATATTTGAAAGCTTTCTGAATAAATACGAATCTTCTACCCCATCCCCCTTCATCTCCGATTCTTTAATGACAAATGTGGGCGAATTATAAAGATAGTTTTTCGTTAATATAACTAAACCTATAATAATAGCCAAGGCCGTTAAGATGGCTAGGCTTTTCGGCATGAATAAAAATTGTATCAGTTTATCTACAGGACCGCCCTTCCGTTTCCTACCCTTGGATTTTCTAGCCATTATCTGTCCTTTATTTTTTTAACGCTAATTCTACCATTCTTTTGCACAGATCACTGAATGATATGCCGGCCTGTTCGGCCGCCTTGGGTAATAAGCTCCTGGAGGTAAGCCCTGGGATTGTGTTTACCTCCAGTGCGTATATTTCGCCGTCTTCTCCTAGTATCATATCGACTCTGGAAAACCCCCTGCAGTTCAAGGCTATGTGCGCTTTTTTCCCGATATACTTAGTTTTTTTATGTTCTTCTTCATTTATCGGCGCAGGGACAAGATATTTCGTATCAGACCTTATATACTTCGCTTCATAATCATAAAAGTCGGACCCAGGCACTATCTCTATGGCGCATAACGGCTCTTCGTCAAATATCCCTACGGTTATCTCTCGTCCCTTTATATATTTTTCTATGATAATGATATCATCATACATGCATGCCTTGTCAATTGCTTTTTTTAGTTCATCCTCTCCCCTTACGATTGAAAGCCCGATACTTGAGCCTTCGCATCGAGGCTTCACTACAAGAGGAAACTCGAGATTTTCGGCTTCTATTTTTTCTTTTCTTTGAAATACCATGTACGGAGGGGTAACTATACCGCTCTTTGCGAAAATTTTTTTTGTGGCAACCTTATCAAGCGCCAGCCGCGATGCCTGCGGACCTGAACCCGTATACGGAATATGGAGTTCGTCCAAAATTTCCTGGATCTCTCCGTCTTCGCCGAACCTTCCATGCAAGGCTATAAAAGCTATCTCGATACCTTTTTCCTTCAGTGAAGTTTTTAAGTTCTCTTTATTATCATCTTTTATATCTATCAATACCACATCGTATTTCTCCGCTCTTAGAGAATTATATACGGCTTCGCCTGATTTGAGCGATATCTCCCGCTCGCTTGACGGCCCCCCGGCTAAAATCCCTATTTTTTTGGATGCAATGCCGTTCATTTGCAGATTTTCACCTCAAGCTCAAGATCTATATTAAATTCTTCTTTTACCTTGCCTCTCATTATATCAATCAGTTTTTTCACATCATTGAATTTTGCGTTGCCGAGATTTATTATATAATTAGCATTTTTTTCCGAAATTTCCGCATCTCCTATCCGTTGTTTCTTCATGCCGGCCAAATCAAGAAGTTTACCGGCGCTTACAAAACCGCCATACGGGTTTTTAAACACGCAGCCGGCGCTCGACTTCCTGCAATCCTGGCTTTTATTCTTCTTTTCCAGTATTTCTATGCATTGTTTCTTTATATAATCTTTCCTCGCCCTCTTGAGGCAGAACTCCGCTTCCAATACAATAAATCCTCCTAGCGATGAAGTCCTATAGCCGAATTTTAAATCCTTTTTTTTAATGGTTTTTATTCTACCATTTTTGTCCGATACAGTCACCTGATTTACAAAGTTTCCTATATTCGATTCCGGCCTCTTCGGTCCTAAGCCGGCATTCATCGCTACAGAGCCTCCTACCGTACCCGGTATACCCGAACAAAATTCTAATCCCGTTAAACCGTTTTCTATGCAAAAATCGAGAAGGCTTCTTAAGCTGGCCCCCGCTCCAACCGTTAAGCTGGCCCCTTTCATTCTTATATACCTGAAAAAAGGGCTCGAAAGGCGTATGAATATGCCGTTTATTTTTTTATCGCTTACCAAAAGATTGCTGCCGCCCCCTATTGTATAAATCGGTTTTTTTAGTTTTTTACCGAGCTTGATTATGTTTTGCAGATCTTCCATATCGAGCGGCTCGGCCCATTTATCCGCTATACCGCCTATTCTAAAAGTGGTATGGCGCGATATGCTTTCGTTGGATCTCATTTTGCCCTTTATAAAACTATCGTGCTTCTTCATGGTTATGTTTATAACTTAAGTTTTGCTTTAATTTCGCGCTCTTTGAGCCTCTGCGCTATTTTAACTGAAATATCTCCTATGTCGCCGGCACCTAATATCAGCACAATATCGCCTTTGTTTACCCTGGAGCCTATGTAATCGACTATTTCATCTTTAGCGATCAGGCATACTTCGTTTTTGCCTTTTTGTTTTACTTTATCGAATATCAACTTAGTACTTACTCCTTTTATAGGATCTTCATGCGCAGAGTATATATCCGTAAGTATCAATTCGTCTGCCATATCAAAAGCGCTCCCAAATTCATCCGCAAGCAACTGGGTCCTGCTGAATCTGTGCGGCTGGAATATACTTATTACTTTGCCTCTATGCCAGTGCTTACATACTTCTAAAGTAGCTTTAATCTCTGTGGGGTGATGGGCGTAATCTTCAATTACAAGAATGCCTCCGAAATCGCCCTTAACCTCAAATCTGCGGGCAGCCCCTTTGTAATTAGAAAGTGCAGTTTTAATAATAGAAGGGCTGATCCCTATCTCTAAAGCTACGGAAATAGCTCCGAGCGCATTCAAGACGTTATGGCTTCCGGGCAGCATGAGTTTGAACTTATCTATTTCTTTGCCGAGAGATAGGCATTTGAAGGTAGTCGTAATGCCTTGGACTTCCACGTCTTTTGCGTATAAATCCGAATCCGATGAAAAGCCGAATGTCTTATACCTGTTTCTATAATCCTTAAGGGCCTTTTGTATGTTTTTATCCCCGTACAGGCAGAATAAACATCCCCCTTTTTTTATATTATCTACAAATTTTCTGTTAGCGCTTATCAGATTTCCCATATCTTTATAATGCTCTAAGTGTTCTTTGTCAATATTTGTCAGCACCGCATAATACGGCTGGAGCTCGACAAAAGAACCGTCGCTTTCGTCGGTTTCCATTACAAAAAACTCACCCTTACCAACTTTAGCATTTCCTCCGAAATTAATAACCTCCGTTCCTACAAAAATGGTCGGGTCCAGGCCGGCTTCCAAAAGGCACAGCCCCGTAAAAGTAGTCGTCGTCCCTTTACCGTGGGCCCCGGTAATTGCCACACCTTTCTTCTCTTGTATAAGCGTTGCCAGCATGGTTTGCCTATGCGCTATTTGGATATTCAATTTTCTGGCTTTTATCATTTCGGGGTTATCTTCTCTTATGCACGAGGTGTATACGACCAAATCCACATCACCTTCCAGATTCGAATCTCTATGGCCTATAAAAATTTTTGCGCCCTTCGAGCGTAATTTAGCGATAAGACCGTTATCCTTTAAATCAGAGCCGCTTATTTTACAGCCCAATTCCATCAACAGAAAAGCCACGCCGCTCATTCCTATGCCGCCTATGCCTACAAAATGTATTTTTTTCTTCTTTTCTATCTCGATCATTTTATTCTGCTTTTAAGTTTAATATCAGATCTACCACGTTCTGCACTGCCAGTCCTTTTTGTCTCGGAGGGTTTGAGAATTTTTCTATCTTTTCCCTGTTTCTATAAAAATACGATATCTTATCGTAGAGGCGCTCGACCAAAAGCTCGTTTTCTTCTAACACGATAGACGTGTTATGTATAGACATATAACGGGCATTTCCGGCCTGATGCGTGCGGGCATACGGATAAGGAATTAATATCGACGCTTTGCCGAAAAAGGCTATCTCGGAAATGGCTATACCGCCGGCTCTTGAAATAACTATATCCGAAGCGCAATACGCGCGATCCATTTTATCGAAAAAGCTATAAACTTTAGAATTTACTCCAAGTCCTGAAAGCCGATCCCGCACTTCCAGGCAATCGCTTTCGCCTGAAATATGAATTACCTGAAACCCCTTGCGGTCCTCGGCATTGAATTTTTCGAACATTTTGACAATAGACTGATTTATTGTATGCGCCCCCTGGCTGCCGCCTATGACGAAAATTGTAAATTTTTCAGCGGTAAAACCAAATTCCACCAGCGCCTCATTCTTATTTATTATCTCCAGGGAGTTGCGGATCGGGTTTCCCGTAAACACCAGTTTATATTTGTCCTTAAAAAAAGCTGCGCTTTCTTCGAAAGAAATAGCTATCGCTTCGACAAATTTCGACAAAATCAGATTTGTCCTGCCGGGAAAAACGTTCTGTTCGTGAATAATGGTCGGGATCCGCAGCAACCAGGCGCATAATAAAACCGGTCCGGCCACAAATCCGCCCAGGCCTAACACTAAATTCGGCTTTACTTTCCTTAATATATTAAAAGCCGCCGCAAAAGTCGCCGTCAAACCGATAAAGAAAGGAATAAGCTTAAATGAAATTCCGGCCGGGAGATTGTAATTAGGGAGCAAAATATATGGATATATCTCTTTTTTCAGGATTTTTTTCGCTATAGCCTTTTGTCCCGTTACAAATGTAACTTCACAGTCTTTATCTATCCTTTTTAACTCATCTGCTACGGCTATCCCGGGAAATAAGTGACCTCCCGATGTGCCGCTTGCTATCAATATTTTCATAGCGCACCTCTCTGAGGCGACCCCTTGGCAACATTTAATAAAAGGCCGACCGCCATCATATTAAATATGAGAGCGCTTCCGCCGTAACTTATAAAAGGCAGCGGAAGCCCTTTTGTGGGAATAGCGCCTATGCTGACGCCTATATGCACGAGCGTCTCAAGCGTGATCATAGAAACAACACCGAGGCTCATTAGTTTTCCGAAATGATCATTGCACTTTAAAACCACCCTGGTGCCTTGGACGGCGAAGATAAAGAAAAGTCCTACTACGCTTAAGGTTCCAATAAGCCCTAATTCCTCGCCTATTATTGAAAATATAAAATCTGTATACGCGGCCGGAAGGTAGAACAATTTCTGCGTTGACTGGCCGAGGCCCACTCCGATCAACCCGCCGCTGCCAAGCGCGAGAAACGACTGTATTATCTGAAAGCTTGTCCCTCGCGGATCCTGCCACGGATGTAAAAACGCCGTAATCCTATTCCTTCTGTATGTTGTGCCGAAAACCGCTACGAGCAAAACCGGCAGTGCTGCGAGAAATGAGTATAGAATGTGCTCCAATCTTGTCCCGGCTACAAATAACATTATAAATGCGATGCAGCTTATCGAAACAGCCGTTCCTAAATCTGGTTCTAAAAGAATTAAGCCGATAGACAGGCCTAAAACAAGCACAAGAGGCGCAAAACCCGTTAAAAAACTTTTTATTTCGCTGCCTTTTCGCGAAAGGGCATCGGCAAGGTATATTATCATGGATAATTTCATTGCCTCGGAAGGCTGAAAGTTAAAAGGCCCGAAATGGAACCATCTTCTAGCCCCTCCGGCTTGATATCCTAGCCCAGGTATGAGGACCGCTACCAAAAGTATGAATGATATAAGAAGTAACAATCTGGCGTATTTTTTAAAATATGCATAATCGATGCTCATAACGAATATTGTAGGCGGAATTCCTATAAGCAAAAATAAGAGGTGCCTTTTTAAATAGAAAAGGCTATCTTTTAATCTTTCGTAAGCGTATATCGCGCTCGCGCTGTAAATCATAACTATGCCGATGGCGATAAGTATAGATACTACTACTAATATTGAGATCCGTATCTGGCGCATTTCTTATCTTTTAGATTCTTTACCGCTTTTATGAACATTTCTCCCCGCTCTACATAATCTCGGAACATGTCGAAGCTGGTGCACATAGGCGAAAGTAAAATCGCCTCGCCCTTATTCGCTATGCTGTAGGCCAATTCTACGGCTTCTTCCAAAGAATTCGCCTCGCGGATATCCACGATATCTTTCATGTAATTTGCTATTTTTTCTCTGGCCTCCCCTATCAGGACCAGATGCCTAACTTTTTGTTGTATAGTGTTTCTTGCCACGCTAAAATCGCTTTCCTTGTCTCTTCCGCCTGCTATAAGGATTGCCGGCCTGTCCAGAGATTCAAGTGCTTTAAGAGTAGCGTCAACCGTAGTCGCCTTAGAGTCATTTATGAACTCTACATCTCCTATTTCATCGACAAATTGGAAACGATGAGGCAGCGGAACAAAAGACGAGATGCTTTTGACTATATCGTTATTGCTAAGACCGATTAATTTCCCCACCAAGATGGCTGCCATAGTATTATCCAGATTGTGCAGCCCTTTTAACTGCGTGGCTGCAGTAGGACAGACATTCTCCAGCTTTCCGCCCATGCTTATTAAAATATCTTTGTCCTTTATAAAAGCGCCTTCTACTTCGTTTTCGTTGCTGTAGAAAAATTTACGCGATGGCGCCTGGATATCCATATTCCTCAAAATAGGATCTCCATAATTTAATATTATGAAATCCCCTTCGTCCTGGTTTAAGAATATTTTGCTTTTCATAGTTTTATATTCGCTGAAATCTTTGTGCCTATCTAGGTGGTTATCCGTAAGATTAAGAATGACCGATATATAAGGTTTGAATTTATTTATATATTCGAGCTGGAATGAGCTTACCTCAAGCACTACATAGTGCTCCCTTGTTATATTAGCCACTTCTCCGCAAAAAGATGTACCGATGTTGCCGCAAACTATAACCGGCTTTCCGGAATCTTTTATCATTTTACCTATCAATGAAGTAGTTGTCGTCTTGCCGTTAGTGCCCGTTATAGCTATTATTTTGCCTCTGCAGAAAAGATATCCTAGTTCAAGCTCGCTTATAACAGGAATGCGATAAAGGTTTGCCCACCCGATAACGGGAGAATCTTTTGTAACACCCGGACTTATAACTATAAGATCCTTATCTTTAACAAAAGACTCCGAGTGCCGGCCTATTTCTACTTCTATACCTTCGGCCTTTAGCGTATCGGCACTCTTCATTATGCTCTCGCTCATTCCGCTATCTGTCACATACACCTGGGCCCCTTTTCCTTTTAAAAGAATGGCTGCCCCTATACCGCTTCGCGCGATTCCTACAACCGTAGCTTTTAATCCTTTTAGGTCCATTTTATCACCTCAATTTTAGTGTCACTAAACCAAATAAGGCCAGTACAATAGCTACTATCCAAAATCTTATCGTTATCTTGGACTCGGCCCACCCTTTAATCTGGAAATGATGGTGCAGCGGCGCCATTAAAAAAATTCGCTTGCCCATCAACCTGAAGGAGGCTATCTGCATTATTACGCTAAGCGCCTCTACGACAAATATGCCGCCAACCACGAACAACAATAGCTCTTTTTTTATTAAAACAGCTACGGCGCCGATAGCGCCCCCTAATGCAAGAGAACCCGTATCCCCCATAAATACGGTGGCCGGATGCGAGTTAAACCATAAAAATCCTAAGGACGCGCCGAGCATACTTGCGCAAAAAATAGATAGCTCTCCTGAGCCCGGGATATAAAGTATCCTTAAGTATTCCGCTATTGTCATGTGGCCTGATACGTAACTAAAGATCGTGTACGTCAACGCTATCGCACATACACAGCCTATTGCAAGGCCATCCAAACCGTCTGTTAAATTAACCGCGTTGCTGGATGCAACTATTACGAGTATTACAAAAAATATATAATATACCCCTAAATCCAGGAAAACTTTTTTAAAAAACGGTATATCTAAATTTGTGGTCGCCCCGGGCTCGATATATAAATATAATCCTATTAAAAATGCAGGCAACAGCTGGCCCGTGAGTTTCGTGGCCATAAGCAAACCTCTGGATTTCTTCCTTGTAAGCTTTATGCGATCGTCTACAAAACCTACTGCCCCAAACCATAAAATAGACATCAATGCGATAACTATATATTTATTCGTGTAATCCGCCCAGAGAAGCGTGGAAGAAACAACGGAGATTATTATAAGAAGCCCGCCCATTGTAGGCGTTCCTTCTTTATGTTTATGGTATTGATAAAGGTTCGGCGCATCTTTTCTGAAAGTATCTTCTCCAATCTTTAAGTTCTTGAGCCATTTTATTACAAAAGGCCCGGCTATGATACTTATCAGAAATGCCGTTATGCTCGCGAAAGCCGTGCGGAAGGTTATATACTTAAAAACATTAAAACCGAACCATATATCCCTTAACGGGTAGAAGAGGTGGTAAAACACCCTATTACTCCTTCCATTTTCATAGCCCTTGAACCTTTAACGAGCACAAGATCCCCTCGTCTTGTGACATTTTTGAGAAACCTGCCGGCTTCTTCAGCTTTATCAAAATGCTTCAAATCCTTTTTTATCCCATATTTTTTTGCGGCGAGGTATGTCTTGCGTGAATTTTTACCGACAGTTATAAGCATGTCTATCATCGAATCTTTAATCACGCCTGCGACCGATTCGTGAAAATACTTGCTCGTTTCTCCCAATTCCAGCATATCCCCGCTAACGAGTATTCTTTTGCCATGCGTTTCGCATTCCGTTAAAGCCTCTATCGCATGATTTAAAGATGCGGGATTAGAATTATACGTGTCATCTATTATTCTTATTCCTTTTATTTCTTTTAATTCCAGACGGCCATAAACAGGCTTGAATCTCTTTATTGAGCTTTGCATATCCTTGATTTTTAACCCTAAAATTTCTCCAACGGCCACAGCAGCTAACGCATTATAAATATTATGCCTCCCTAATAGGTTTAGGCGTATATTGTATTTACCTTTGACATCAAAATTCCACCCCCCTTTTACGAATCGGACAGAGGTAGCCTTAAAATCATTGCGTTCCCTTAAACCAAATTTTATAACTCGCGCGTTAGATTTCTTTATTCTATTCAAGTACGGGTCGTCACCGCCTATGACCAATATTTTGCCTTTATCCATATTTTCTATAAGCTCACACTTGGCTTTAAAGACATCTTCTATGCTTCCGAGATATTCAAGATGCGACGGCCCTATATTTGTAATTACGCCGATATCGGGTAATGCGATTTTTGTCAAATATTCTATTTCGCCGAAATGGTTCATGCCCATTTCAAGTACGCAAAATTTTTCTTTTTTAAGCCTAAGCATCGTAAGCGGCAAACCTATATTATTATTCTCATTGTTCCTTGTGCTTAACACTGTAGAATTTTTCTTAAGAATAGAAGCCAATATATCTTTAGTTGTGGTCTTACCGTTGCTACCGGTAATAGCTATGACTTTTGTTTTTGAGCTAACTCTTCTATGCCGCGCGATATCGCCTAATGCCTTGATAGTATCCTTGACTTGAATGGTGACTGGTGACTGGTGACTGGTGACTAGTGACAGCTTGGAGACAATAACTCCGATGGCACCCTTTTTAAGGGCCTTTTTTATAAAATCGTGGCCGTCAAATCTTTCTCCTTTTATCGCAATAAAGAGCGCATCTTTCGGGATCGTTCTGGAATCTATAGAGAGTTTTTCCACAGGAGTATTTGGATTACCCTTTATAAGTTTTCCGCCTGTTGCTTTTACAATATCTTTGATTTTCATTACAAACTTTTCAATATTTGGCTTGCTATTTTCTTGTCATCGAAAGGAACCGTGTGATTCGAAAAAATCTGATTTTTCTCATGCCCTTTCCCGGCTATCAACACTAGGGCGTCTTCGTCCGCAGCAGAAAGGGCTCTTTTTATAGCTTCGTACCTATCCGGAACTACAATATACTTAGACGACATGCCTACAAAACCTTCTTCTATTTCTTTTGCTATCTTTACCGGATCCTCGCTTCTTGGATTATCCGACGTTATTATCGTGAAATTGGCTAATTCTGCGGCCGTCCTTCCCATTTCCGGTCTTTTTGTCCTATCCCTGTCCCCTCCGCATCCGAATACCAATATTATCTTCTTCTTGGTTATTTGTCTCAATGTGCCAAGGACATTTCTTAAGGCATCCTCTGTGTGGGCATAATCAATGAATACCCCAAAATCCTGCCCGCATTCTACCCTTTCTAATCTGCCAGGAACCCCTGAAAATCTCATAATGCCGTTCTTAATGCGGTCTGGCCCTAATCCTTCCTCCATTGCGACTGAGGCGGCAGCCAATATATTATAAACATTATGTTTTCCTATAAGGGAGGTCTTGATATCTATAACATCATCTTCTGCATGTATGCGGCACCTGACGCCATTTAAATCCAATCTCAAATCTTTCGCCATTACATCCGATTCTTTTTCTATTCCATAAGTTATTATCTTTGCATCTACGCGGGAAATCAACTCATCTCTATATCGGCTGTCGTTATTTATAACGGCATAAGAATCTTGGCTAAGATTTTCAAACAGTTTTAATTTGGCTTTCAAATAATTCTCAACGGTCTTATGATAATCGAGATGCTCATGTGTTAAATTTGTGAATACTCCTCCTGCAAATTTTATATCTTCGACCCTGCCCTGTTCTAACCCGTGGCTTGAAACTTCCACAAAACAGTACGGGATAGATTGCTCAATCATGTCTCTTAGCAATTTGTTTAAGGTCAAAGGGTCGGGCGTAGTCCGCTGCTCAGAGTCCATAACATTCTCTCCGACTCTATAATTTATAGTCCCTATCACCCCTGTTTTAAAATTGGCGTTCTTAAAGATATCTTCCAAAAGGTATGTGATCGTGGTCTTGCCGTTTGTGCCGGTTACGCCTATAATTTTAATATACTTAGAGGGGTCTCTATAGAAATTCCTAGCCAATATGCTTACGGCACGCCTTGTATCGTTTACTTTTATCTGTATAAAACCGTCTTGGACTAGCGACATCCTTTCCACTATCGCCATGCCAGCGCCTCTGGCTATGGCTGCATTCAAAAAATTATGGCCGTCGAACCTGTCTCCTTTGATCGCAATAAAAACATCCCCTTCCTGAACATCTTGAGAATTGCATGTTATTCGTTTGATATCAAGATCTATTTTTGAAATATCCTGCAATGTGGAATATTCTATTCCTGAGAACAATTCTATCGGCTTCATTTCTTAGCTTCTAAGATCCCGTTTTTCTCCAACTCTAAATATTTCAACGACTCTTCCGCTATATCTTTAAATACGGGCGCCGCCACAACGCCTCCATAATAAATCGATCTTGGCTCATCAATAAAAACACATATTACGATCTGGGGATCTTCTGCCGGGGCAAAACCTATAAAAGACGCCATAAATTTTGAATGGGAATATACGCCAGAAGGCTCTATTTTCTGCGCAGTTCCTGTCTTCCCTCCCGCGGTATAGCTTTTTGGTTTAGCCATCTTTCCGGTGCCGCTATCCACAACACCCTGCAAAATTTGCCTCATTTTAGCGGCTGTTTCCTCTGATATGACTCTCTCGCTGGGAGCCGGTTCGAAAGATTTGATTAATTGCCCTTTCTCATCCTGTATTTCCTTAGCTATCGTAGGATGATAATACAAACCTCCGTTGGCAATAATCGACAAGGCTGCAGTCATCTGCATCGCAGTTACTCCTATCTCCTGCCCCATAGGTATAGACGATATGCTGAATTTAGACCATTGAGCCAGCGGCCGCAGTATACCCGAAACCTCTCCGGGCAGATCCACGCCTGTGGGTGTCCCGAACTTAAATTTTTCTATATACTCATAAAGGGCCTTTTCTTTTAAGCGGAGGGCTACCTTTACTGTTCCTATATTACTAGATTTTTCTATTACTTCTTTGAATGTCAAATTACCGTGAGGCTGGTGGTCGTGAAGCATATGCCCGCTTATCTTCCAAGAACCGTTTTCACAGAAAAAGACATCGCCGAAACGCACTAGTTGCTCGTTTAGGGCCGCGCTTGCCGTAACTATTTTAAACGCACTGCCTGGTTCAAAATAATCCGTTATCGCCCTGTCCCTTCTTTGTTCGGAATTCACATTACCGAAAAAATTAGGATTAAACGTGGGACGATTCGCTAACGCTAAGATCCTACCGCTCTTGGGATCCATAACAATGGCCATAGCGCTCTTTGCCCTGCTTTTGCGCCACGCATCATCAAGCGTCGTTTCCGTTATGTGCTGTATTATCTCATCGATCGTAAGGATCAGGTTATAACCGTTTTGGGGCGGCAATACCCTTTTTTCCTTGGAAACAAGTTCCCTTCCCTTGGCATCCCTTACAACCTGTTTCCATCCGTTCTCGCCCTTAAGGTAGCCATCATAAAATAATTCTAAACCTTCTAAGCCCTGGTTATCGATGTCCACAAATCCTAAAACATGGCTTGCTAAAGCAGCGTTCGGATAAAATCTTTTGTATTCTTTCAAGAGGCCCAAACCCTCTATGTCCAAAGATTTTATTTTCTCAACTTCCGCATCCGATAATTTTCTCTTCACCCAAATAAACGATTTCTTCCTATTGAGCCTCTCCAGAATAAGACGCCTATCTAATTTTAAGATAGCCGACAAAGCGGATGCTGTTTCATTTTTATCTTTAACGTAAGGAGGGATTGCGTAGAGGGACTCAACCCGCAGGCTGCATGCCAGCCTGCGCATGTTATTGTCATAAATATCCCCTCTTTTCGGGCTTAGAACTAAAGGGTATGAATATTGCCTATTGGCCTTTTTTGCTAATAATTGGCTGCTTATGAATTGAATATATACCAGGCGGGATGTAAATAATACAAATATTATTACAAAAAATAAAAAAACTTTATATATGCGTGATTTGCTACATACAGATGCTGTTTGCACAACTTTTTCTTAACCTTCTATTGTCTGGTAGGCTTTTCTTTTGCTAACGCTTTTGGAATTAGAAAATCAAAGAAACTCTTTCTACCTTCGACTTGGCTAGCTACCTTAACTTCTTTCTTTACGACACCAGAACCAATTATTTGGCACTTTGCAGGCATCGCCAGAACGACATTATTAGATTTCAATTTTGCTTCCAGAAGATAAGGATCTTCTAACTTTTCTATATTATACACTAGAGCTCTATTTTGGTCAAGAAGTTGCGCAACCTCCTTTTCGTTGCGATCTAAAACATAGTTTACTTTTAGGATTTCTATATGTTGATGTACATATAATAATGCCGTAATTACCATTATTGCTATTGTTATATAAAATTTTATTATTTTCATTTTATTAAAAAGCCTGTCTTTCTCCCACTCTCAATTTTGCCGATCTCGCGCGCGGATTTTCTATTATTTCAACGCGGCTCGGGCGAAGCGGGGATTTTGTAATTATCTTTAATTTTCCTTCTTTGGCGTATTCCTTGAACATATGCTTAACAATCCTATCTTCTAATGAATGAAATGAAATAACGGCTATAACAGCCCCCCCTCTAAGGTGCCCTATGGCAGCGACTAAACCTTCTTTCAAGGCTTCGAGCTCATCATTTACCGCTAGGCGCAACGCAAGGAAAGTTCTCGTCGCAGGATGTATACGATGCGAAAGATATCCTTTACCGTAATAGGCCTTTTCTATGAGTTTCGCCAATTCAGCAGTCGTATCTATGGGTTTCTTTTTCCGCACCTCAACAATAAAACTCGCTATTCTGCGGGATTTTCTCTCCTCGCCGTATTCATACAATATTTGAGCCAACTTTTCATAAGAAAAAGTATTTACTATTCGATGGGCGGTTAGGGTTTGGCGCCTATCCATTCTCATGTCAAGCGGCCCTTCGTTTCTTATGCTAAATCCTCTATACGGCGTATCGAAATGCATGCTAGCCACACCTAAATCAAAGAGCGCGCTATCAACCTTATCTACGTTAATATTTTCAAAAATAGAATTTAAATTGCGAAAATTGTCTTGTACTAATTTATAAGAACCCTGATAAGGACTTAAACGCTGGCTGGCTGCTTTTAGCGACTCGTCGTCTTGATCGATACCTATCAGCATGCCGCCCGGTACTATTTTTTCTAAAATCTTTGCGCTATGGCCGCCGCCTCCGACCGTACAATCAACAACAATATTGCCGGGCTTTAGTTTCAGATTCTCAATTACCTCCCCTGCCATAACAGGGGTGTGTAAATCCATAGGTCCTATTCGGGAATTATCCTTCTGCTGCAAAGATCGTTCAAAATATAATCATTAAGGCTGCGAATATAGGGGTCTTTATTGTTAACGTGCAGCTTGCAAATCCTGTTTTTTCCCATATCTATATCGAATGTTTCGATCTGGAGTCCATCATCCTTTGTTATAATAAATTTTATAAGCATCGGGCCCTCCATTCTTTCTAGATACCATCTGCATAAGTATCGAGTAATATATATCGATTATGTATCTACTAGTCCTTCAGCTATTTCTTCGAATCTATCTTTTGACCCCTTATAAAACTCTTCCCACTTTTCTCGCGCCCATATTTCGATGCGATTAGAAACTCCTATTATCACAATATCTTTTCTTATATTAGCGAAATCTTTAAGATATTTTGGGATTAACATTCTCCCTTGTGTATCAATAATTATTTCACATGCGCCTGAAAAATATATACGATTGAATTTACGCGCTTCTGCTTTCGTAAACGAAAGGACTTTAAATTTTGATTCTTGAGCATTCCACTCGTTTTCTGAAAACATAAAAAGGCAACCGTCCAATCCGCGTGTTAAAAAAAATTTCTCGACGTAATTTTCTTTACATACCTCGCGAAACCTGGATGGTATTATAAGCCTTCCCTTTTTATCGAGACTATGTTCATATTCGCCGTAGAACATGATTTTGCTCCACTATGAACCACTTTACTCCACAATGTATCGAAATTAAGTATACCTAATGGGACTTGATTTGTCAAGAAGGAAAATTAAAATTTCTAAGTGTTTTATAAAAGTTTTTAAGAAAGCCCAAAAATATAAGGCCCCGATTAAGTTCTAATCGGGACCTTATATAATAAAATAATATGCTTATATTTAAGAAGCGTAGACAGGTCTATAAGCCGGGTTCTGTAAAGACGCACTCTCATGCGCCTTTGATGATCATCCATCTAGTCCCGCTGTTGCCAGCGGGATCAAGCAACCTACCCGAGAATGAAAAACGAAGCGGGTCGCTTCGTTACCTGCCGGTATATTAACCGACAGGTACGCCCATGTTTTCGGGGGCTCTTCTCCTATTCGGTCTTGCTCCGCGTAGAGATTGCCCGTTTCACCCTTCCGCCTATGGCGGAAGACTCGTCTCTGTTGCTCTGATCCTCTTCCGATATTTAAACCAGAAGGATGGGTGTTACCCATTACGCTACCCTACGGAGCCCGGACTTTCCTCTTCGTCCGCTTTATATTTATATAAAGCGGACGCAGCGATCATCCGACCTGTCCACGCAAATTCGATAAATTTATAGCCTTGTTCGCTAATTTATCAGCGTCCTTATTTTCTTCGCGATTTATATGATTTATTTCTATCTTTTCAAAACCACTCATCAAATGAACTGCTTGTTCAAAGAGCGGTTTTATACCTGTATTTTTTACGCGATATTCGCCCTTAAGTTGTTTTGCGACCAATTCGCTATCAAGGTTGATAATTATTTCCTTTACTCCGAGAATAATAGCCTCCTGCAAACCATATACCAAGGCATTATACTCTGCTATATTATTTGTCGCTTCGCCTATATATTTGTAAAAATCTTTTATTCTTTTTTTATCGCTGCCTAAAAGAACTACGCCTATCCCCGCCGGCCCGGGATTCCCCCTTGCAGCGCCGTCTACATACAAATATATTTTTTTACTCATTTTTTATTCTTCCAGGTATAGAAGGCGGGCGCAACTTTCACAAAAAACAAAGTCTTTTTTCATCTTTATTTCATTTATGACCTGAGGCGGTAAATTCAAGAAGCAACCCTGGCACGCATTGCCCCTGACAGGGACCAGCGCAAGGCCATCTTTATTATAAAGAATGCGTTCATACTTCGCCAATATAGTTTTGTCTACTTTCTCGGACACTTCTTTACGCTTGGCCTTCAGCATGCTTAATTCTTCTTCTATTTTTTTTGCCCCTTCGCTTATGACCTTCTTTTCGCCTTCGAGTTTCTTTTGTTCGACTTTTAACTGTTCTTTTCCCTGTTCTTTAATTTTTTCTATTTCTTCTATTTTATCAAGCAAGTTTATAATACCATCCTCCAATAAAGAGCAATCGGCCCTTGCCGATTTTATTTCGGTATCCATAGCGGTATATTCTTTATTCGTCTTGACCTGATATAATTGTGATTGCAATTTTTTTATCGACTCCTCTTTAGTTTTAAGTTCCATCTCTTTATTTTTATGTTCCAACTGGACTTTTTTTAATTCAGCATCTATGTTTTTTGCTTCTTCTTCTTTATTTTTGTATATGTCCTCTAATGTTTTTATCTCTCCGGGCTTAGCGGCAAGCTCTTTTTCAAGCCTAAAGATCTCCCTATCAAGCCCCTGGAGCTCGATAAGGATCTTTATTTGTTCCTCCATCAATATTTCGGACACATTTTTCCCTTCCATGCCAATAATAGCAACAGTATTCGTGGCTCATTCTGATTGCTATCATAACTTGCAGCTACGTAACCTTTCGTGACCTCAAGCAACCACTCTCCGCTCACGACTCTAACAACTAGTACTAAGTACCTAGTACTTGGTACTGTTCTGCTCCGCTCTTCTGCCCGCTAACTATGGTATGAGCTTCGCAGGAACATTTCTGCTTCACCTGTCATTCCTGCGAAGCCATGGGCGAAAGCGCCATGGCGAAGCAGAATGGTGGGCACTAGAGGGCTCGAACCTCCGACCTTGTGCATGTGAGGCACACGCTCTAACCAACTGAGCTAAGTGCCCAGAATTGGCAAATAGCAAATAGCCTATGGCGAATAGTACGAACTATTTGCTATTGGCTACAAGCCATATGCCAAAATGGTGGGCCTGCAAGGACTCGAACCTTGGACCAAGAGATTATGAGTCTCCTGCTCTACCAACTGAGCTACAAGCCCTCAAGAAAAACTACGGTGCTGCTGAATAAATTGTTATTTTGTACGATACCTTTTAGGAGTGTACTATATACACCCTGGCTACGAAGGTCTCTTTGAGCTTGTTTTTCTTAAGAAGGAAAACGTAGTTTTCCTTCTTAATATTCATCCTTTCCTAAAAGGTATTCTATAATAACAGAAAGATTGCCACTATATTACTAGTTATGGCCAATTTACAGCAGTAAGAGTATACCGAAAAACCTACCCTAATTCAAGGAAAAATTGTCTGAAGCCGCTTACCCCTATTGCTGCCATATGTGGAAAGGCATTCCAGCTATTTTAACTTGGAGCAGCTACCGGCAGGTGCTCTTGAGGCGTTAAATTTTGCGAGCGAGCGTAGCAATTGAATGAGGCCGCCCGCAGGCGGCCGAGAAATCTTTTACATATCAATTGCAGCGAGCCGCAAAATTAGCCGAAAGAGTACCTGCCGGTACAGCTGCAGAGTGAGGAATTGCTGAAGGTAGAGATTATGGTACGCTTTAGATCATTTCCTTCGTTTCATAAAAAATGGCTTTGGCTATGTTCGCAAAATTAAGGCTAGGGTTTTCGCGGGTGATTTAAGGCAAAAACTACTCACTTTTTGGAGGCTTCGCCCTTTTCCAATTTCTCCATAAGGGAGGGCAATCTTTTTTTGAACTCGGGAATTATTATGCAGGTTGAAACGGCGGGTGAGTACTGTTTCATGGAGGGGTGATCAGCATAAAATTTGTTAATCGTATCGGCAACTTGTTCATAATTCATACCTTCATAATCGGATAATAGCTGCTGTATGTCGGGACATTCCAGCGCATACATGGTTAGCGCATCAAAAAAACCCCACATGTAAAGCGTTTGGCAGAAACCCTTGTCGTATCCTGATACATTATATAATTTCTCCCAAACAGCTGCCTCAAGCGGTGTTATCTCGTCTGTGTTTTTTACCGGCTCTATAATACGCTTGCCCTCATCTGCGCAGTAGCCTGATATCGCAAAAAGCGACACGAGGATAACAAGGATACATATCGTTTTCACCATCATACAAACCTTCTTTCCGCCAAGCTTATTATGAGTATACTTCAAAAACCTGTTTAATTCAAGAAAAAGTTTCTACCATTCCCTTAAGTATGGTAGCGACAGGGGCTCACAGCTCAGAAAATTTTTCCCGTGGTTTTGGACTTACTCCTCGCGCCTACTGAGCCACGGATTTGGCACCACACTTCCGGCGCTCGTCGTAAGTCCGAAAACCACATTTGGGAAAAATTTTCAATGAGCCGCTCACCCCTATCGCTACCATATGTGGAAAAAGAATACCAGCTATTTTGGCTTGGAATAGCTACCGAGAGGTGCTCTTAGTTCCTGTTTTTG
>PEWV01000018.1:0-834 GCA_002780005.1 Candidatus Aquitaenariimonas noxiae
GCTGGTTACCTATGGGCTGAAGGACCGGCGGCTTGTTAACAACTGTTATACTGACTTCATCTTTTGCC
Source organism: Candidatus Aquitaenariimonas noxiae (assembly GCA_002780005.1). Taxonomy (GTDB): domain Bacteria; phylum Omnitrophota; class Gorgyraeia; order Aquitaenariimonadales; family Aquitaenariimonadaceae; genus Aquitaenariimonas; species Aquitaenariimonas noxiae. Next base: position 69 of record PEWV01000018.1, read on the forward strand.
CTATTATCACATCCATCTACTGCTATAACTGAAATTCTTACTTCACCTGTCGGGGCGTTAACAACATTGTATGTGAACTGCCCATCAACCACATCGGCATAGGCATGTATCATGCCGCCGTTCATGCCATATTTACTAAAAATATAAATTTCTACAGTTTTGATAGTTGCTCTATTATCATTCGCTGTTCCGGTAATGGTAAAGTTAGAAAGTACCTGACTTCCGCTATTAGGCAGGGTAACATGAACTTCGGGAGGTGTTATATCAAATATATAAACCATGCTTTTCTCGCCCACTTCGCTCCATGCCCCGGAACCGTTCTTGGCTTTAACGCTCATATAATAAGTGGCTCCGTCTATTAAATGCAATCCGGTAACGGCACAATAATTAATAGCGCCGCTCGATGTCCAATCTACCATCAATGGTCCGTCCGGAGTGTCTTGAGTCATTTTATACATATATTCAGAAACGCCTGATTCTGCATCTGTTGATGTCCAACGCGCGCTTATTGTTGTCTCAATCTCGCCATTTTTATCTTTTGCGTCACGGTACGCAAAAGAAGTTATTTCAGGCGTAACTGGAGAGGTTTCGTCAATTTCAAATCTTATTCCATCTGAAGAACCTATTTCACTCCATATCCCGGCGCCATTTTTTGCTTTTACAGAAAAATAATATGTCACCCCATTTTCTAAGGATAAATTTTTATTATATACATAATTATCGTTTCCTGTAGATGTCCAATCACAAACGACCTCCCCGTCGGGAG
>PEWV01000018.1:841-50437 GCA_002780005.1 Candidatus Aquitaenariimonas noxiae
GGTCAATTTATACTGGTATTCCGAAATTCCCGAACCCGGCTCGCAAGAAATCCACTGGGCATGCAAAGAACTTACTATATTAGTGGTCTCACCATCATCTGTAACAACGGGCTTCGTAGGAGGAGTGCTATCATTCTGATCTGCGAAATATGACACAGACGGATCGCCATAAAGGTTAAAAACGCAGGTATTTGCCCAGTCAATACGCGGAACTTCGTTAAACATTGCAAAAAGTGCGGTTCCGCAATCCATATGTTTTTTTGTCAGATTGATCGCATAGCGATAAGTCATCCCTGCATTACTGTTTGACTGAGAAAAGTCAGTTTCGCCGGGAGAATACCAAGAAACACGGGTCGCGCTTACAGTGGCAATACCACCCTGTTTAAGTAATGAATAACCTAAATTATTTGTGACTTCAGGTTGGCCGTTATAACAAGAACATTGGAAAGTAAAAGACGGGAATGCGTTGTCGAGATCCTTGCACATGCCGGAGTTAAATATTCCTGCTGCTAAAGTAGAACTGCCGTGTGTCCACCAAAAATGAAAACCGGCATGTTTTTGCCAAGCGGTAAGAACGTTAGTCTCATTGCAAGGCGTATATTCCGGGGGCGGAGCCAGATTATATGTTCCTTCGTAGACACGTGTTGTATAAAATCCGGCCGGGATAGCAGCATCTTTTTTTATTGCTTCTCCCAGAGGATAACCCGGAGTGCTACCATCTAAAGGCTTCATGCTCACTAAAACATTACCTACCCACTCTTCGCTCGTATTGCCTGTTTCATAATCGATGATCTTTTGTAAAATCGAATCCAGCGCTGTAAAATCATTATAGAAAGGTATCCTCCCGACTATTACTTCTGGTAAAATATCTATACCGCCATCTCCAAAATCACTTGTTTCACCAAAAAAACCATCACCATCAAGATCCCAATTTCCTGTCAGATCCGCGTAAAAGTAATCTGAAGGGGCATCCTCATACTGACCATATCCCTTCCGCGGCCAAAGCATCTTCATGGGAATATTGCCGTTGGAAGGCGTCGGGTTGCCTATTAAAAGTACATATTTTATTTGTAAGCTGAGATAGTTGTCCTTCAGGTATTGGCGTATTCCGTTGGCTGCCGCGTCTCCAGTTTCATTATTCCATGCGGGTTCCGTCACTATATGAACAGTGAATCCTTTTGATTCTTTGTGAGCGATAAAATCCTGCAACTTCAAGCTGCCATTCACGATATCGGTTGTAGTGATTATGCAGTAACCTTCTTCGCTGGAAAGCACGTCTGCGCGCACCTTGGTTAAAGACACGGTTTTATTTGAATAAACATCTTTCATCTCTTTGTAGTTCTCTGTGATATTCTCTACTAAAGAATCCATGAAATTATCTGACATTGCAGCCGCGTCTTTGACGGCAAGAACCTTCAGGCTTGACTTTTCGCATGATAAAGAGATCTCTCCTTCAAAAGAAGAGACTAGCGATCCTGTTAACGGGTTGTATACATACGGAAAGTATCGAACCCTGACTATAGACCATTTGCGCATTTTTGAAATATCAACAATTTTTATGTGGGCAGCCGGATAAAAAGCGTCATTTTCATATACAAGCGTATTCTTTTCGCCGACAATATTTTTCCCTTCGCCCCAGTCTATTACGCGTTGACCGTCGACATAGGTTACCAAGGGAGGTGCCGGAGCTATATTATAAACACCAACTTCAGCTTCTTTGGTACCGGTCAATTTGACAGAAATTTTACTGGAATCTAATGGCCAGTCTGGGGGAATTATTATGCTAATATCTTTAAAAGGAAGATTCGGATCGCCCGGTGAAAAATTTGTAGAAAAACCTGGTACAGCAATAGAATCCCCATCAGAGTTTTTAGTAATAGTAGCATCACATCGCGGAAGTGAAACATTAACGGTCTCGGCAAAAATAAGACCGCACGCACAAAATGCATTAATTAGAATTACGAGTAAACATGTTAAATATTTCATTTTCTTCATTACACTCCTCCTGTTTTTCATTTTTAATCTTTTTAAATCTCTTTAATTCCAGGGTAAAAAAAATTATAGCCAAAATTTCTACTTTGGTTCTCTAATTATTTTCTCTGCTATATGCAACATGTTTCCTTCTGCTTAACCAATTTCACTACCACTTGACAATAATGGTTCCGCCCTTCTGCCATCCGCTATTAACGCCCGCGCGGTCTGTTGCGTAAAGATATAGATACTTTGGGGTTACGCCGCAAAAAGCAGACTTAAACATTACCTTCCATTGTACAACAAGGTCATTCCCTGAAAAAGTCGCCCTCGTATTCTGGCAATTTAATTTTACATAGCTATTTTCTATGACCTGGCCCTGCCCCGGATTGAAACCGCCAACCCACGCGCTATCTGAATTATCCCGCAGATAGAGTTTATTATTTACGCAATTGTAACGGAAATAGCCGCAATACAAACCGTTTACCCTGTAGTTTATCAAGAAAAAGCTGTCGGCCATATCTTTGGCTCCGTCAAAATCCGAGACTTTTGTAGTAAACGTGTACCATATGTTGGGTTTGAATAAGCCTGTCGAAGGAGTTACGGACACAGCGGACGGCGGGTAATGTATTCTTTTATAATATCCCGTATGCTGGGGATCGTGCATAAACATCGGCCAGGGGTTGTGATCTGTTGTGTGCCTCGATTGACCCGGGACAAAACTCTTGCCGTCTTTATCCACGCAAAAAAGAGCATTGTAGGAATTAAATAATACTTCTAATTTATCATCGCCGTTTAAATCAGCTACCGCAGAACAGGCTTTGCCATAAACTGGTACGTCTGCCGCATGCCGCCAGATAAGCTGTCCATTTTGATTCAAGCAATAAAAATATTGGTCGTTTAAGTGAATTAATATTTTCATATCCTTATCTCCGGCCATGTCAGACACAACAGGTGAAGAAACAGTATAGGTATCACCCCATACGCTATATTCCCATTTAACATTACCGTCTTTATCCAGACAACACAACTTAGCATTACATTTGGGGTTGTGATCATTAAAAAATTTACTTACCGCAATTAAGATCTCCTGGCTGCCATCCTTGTTTACATCCGCGATTGCCGGTGAATTATAGCACTCGTAATTATCGATTCCCTTGCGCCACTTCAAGACACCTTTATTATCAACGCAATAAAGCGTCTTGCCTGCCCAAAAAACTGTTTCCAAGGTTCCGTTATTATCCAGATCAGCTACCGCCATCGCTGAAGTTACGCAGCTTCCAGCCGGTGAAGGTAATTCATACTTCCATACAGCTTCAAAATCCTTATTTAAACAATATAGCGTCCATTTTTCCGCTCCTGCGTGGTAGCTTAATTCTATAAATAATATCTCGAGTTTTCCGTCGGCATTTATATCCGCGAGTGCGGGCGAAGTAAAGATATAAGCCCTTTCGCTTGCGGGATCGGCATATAACTTTTTTATAACTTCTCCGTTCTTATTCATGCAATATAAGTTATATAAAGGTATCTGTCCTATCGTCCCCACGCAGCCGCCGACTATTATCTCCGGGCTACCATCTTTATTCAGATCTGCCACGACAGGAGTGATGCAGGGGCTGATAAAATCGTCCTTTTCCCACACTAACTTTCCTCTATTGTCAATACAGCAAAATTTACTATATATAGCTCCGCCAGATGTGCTTCGCTGTGCGGCTACTAATATTTCCATCTTGCCATCACCGTTAATGTCGTATGCCACCGGAATAGTAGTAGAAGAAAGCCATTTAAACCGCGGCCCCAGATCATAGGACCAAACAAGCTGCGCGTCGGTATTTAGGCAATAAAGTATACCGTCTTGTGAGGAGGTTATTACTTCTATAGTTCCATTATTATCCAAATCTACTACTATGGCAGAACCCATAAGGTTACCAGTTATTTCAAAAGGCCAATATTTGAATACACTGGTAAAGATATTATTAATAGTGCTGTAATTATTGGCTGTTACTGTCAGCCTGAAGCTTATATCATGCCCTGCAGGGCATTGCGGGCTCACAATAAACCTATAAGGATTATTTGCATTGCTTGCCTGGCTGCCATTAGTTATTATTCCAAAAGAGGCATTAGTCTGCTCTAGCGTTACATAGGGATCGCCGCATTCCAGCGTAGCAGATACGTTATAGAAATCACCATTCATTGCTTTAAGCGTAACAACTACTTGTATAGTTTCGCCGGGGTCTATGCGCCCGTCTTTATTTCCGTTAATATCTGTAAAGGTCGTGCCTGCTATTCCTATCTGCGGCCCGACATTAGTTGAGATCGATAGTTCCGGGTCTCCGAAAAGATTAAGCTCGTAATAACACCACCTCATACAGTCTTCATTTATCCTGTAAGCGTTATCCTCTTTTGAATCCTGGTTCATCTTTCCTATATTCTTAATCCCTTCTCCTAAAAAAGCATCCCAGAATTCCCTATCGTAACGTTGTGAAGGGCCATCTGTGGATTCCCCTGTACCCCAACCATATCTTGCGTTCATAACGCACGCGAAGGCCCCGTTCTTTATAGTTGTGATCTTTTCGGCAAAGCACTCGTTGGTATCAAATGCCCCGGGAAGACAGCCTTGAGAATATACAAAAAAAGAAGCAGTGTTGGTAAGCGCAGGCAGATCAGTTGTATGGAGTTTCATATCGTAAGTCTCATTAGCGTGGCCGAGATGGTTTATAATATGCACCCCTGAATTCATAATATTAATTAACTCGCTTTTGTTCCAATCGTACCCCGGGCTGTCATAAAGGGTGCGCGTATCAAACAATGCCGCGTATTGGGAATTTTCAAACCCTATTGTCGTATAACTATCCGCGCTTGAGCCAAGACGGATTTGTTCCATAGAATCCGTAGCATATTCCGCTGTCCCTCCGAATCCAAGATACTCGCCGACCATATGCACTTTTGTCAGATAACTGTTGCGGCAAGTTTCGTATGCTAAGGTTTTACCTACAAAATTCGATACTTCACCGGCTGTCGCAACCGGAGCCCTCCCGACAGAAACTTCCGCGTAAAGGTCTATGTCCCCTCCGCCTGCGCCGTCATTCGGCTCTCCGTATTTATTATTTCCGTTTCCGTTAAATGTCCCGTCCAGGCAGCCGTAATACATATCAACCGGCATGGTGTCCACGTCAGCATCACTGCCCGGCCATGACCTAACATAAAAAAGCCTTGGCGGGATTTTACTTTTATCGCCGCCTAAAAGCACATATCGAGTGCCATGATTAGAGTAGCAATCTTTTATAAAATTCCGTATTTTTTCCTGCGAGTCAACGCCTGTGTAGTACGGATATATATCATTTTGAACGGTAAACATTTTTGCCGTCACGCCGCACGCTATCTTGCTGTTTATAAGATTCGTAAAAGTGTAAGTGCCTGCCGTATTTTTTAAATCATTTGTTGTTATAATAATATATTTATACTGCTCTGTAGCGGTTACGGCTTGCACATTAACCGGATAGGTACTCAATGTTTCCGGATTATCGATAATAGAACGAATTTCATTTTGCAATGCCGGATTTGGTTTAATATCTACATTCTGACTTTGCGCATTAACGGCCGATTGAGACATGAGCACTGTCTCGACCTGAATTTCCATATCTTTGTAGTAAGCAATTTTTTTAGACTTAGGATAATACTCTAAAGGAATAAGGTTAATTAAAAGAATTGTATAGCCATGTTTTTTCTGCAAAAACGCATCGCCGCACGGCACTTCAGGGTAGACAATATCATAATTGTATATATCGGGATTCGGTTGGGCTGGTTTCAGTCTATCTTTTTGACTCAAAGGAGCGGGCCTTTGTGTAGGTTTAATCGAATATTCCCCGGTAATATTAACTTTTGGCCCAAAGATTACTTTAACACCCACTATTTTTTGTCCGTAAGGAACAAGAAGTTTTACTGGCTTGAATGGCAATGATGGCGCTCCTGCATTGCCCCAAAGCACTAATCCCGGGATATAAACTTTATGGTATTTCCCGTTTGGCACGGATAAAGGCGCAGCAAATGAACATTTAAAAGAATAAACTTTCTGGACAGCACCCTGAGCGCCAAGGGCTTGAACAGGCTGGTTATCAAAAACAGCGCGCGCCGTATTTCCGCTTTTCGTCCATTGCGTAGCTCCGACCTTCGCGGCGTCGGCATTGGAAATATAAGACACTACCAAAAATAGGCATAAAAAGACGGTTATTAATAAAGCGTATAATGTTTTTTCTGCCTTATTCACCGTTTTCATATCAACCTCTTTCGATTTGCACTATTTATTGGTTCTTAGCTTTTTTCGGTGACTCACACTTTTTTAATGTTTTTAGTTAGTATATAAAAAAATATAGCACGGCCAACTCTGTGCCAAGCTATCCATTATATAATAACAACTATATTATCTACTTTTACACTTAAAGTATACCACATACTTTAAGATATACAACGTAAAAATCAAACTTTTTTAACAACTAACACAATAGGTCTGTTCGTAATCCTACTTTATAAGATTCGTTTAACTAATCGAATTATAGGCCGTAGCGCAAACCTTGTTATTTTTCTTAAAACGGGCTTGTTTCTAATATAATCCGCTATTATTGGTGAATGTCGGTAATAAAATTTTACAAAGGCCGTTCCGAAACTATTATTCATCAGATGCCGGTCCCTAAATTCACAAAGCGTAAGAACCTCTTCTGCCATAGGTGTTCCAAAAGCTGCTGTAGCTATGAAGCAGCTTCCTCCACTTCCGTCTCCACCTGAACCTCCGGCTATTCCTCCTAAAAGTCCTCCTAAGCCAAAGAAAGAGAGATGGTTTGTCTTTGCGATTATTCTATTCTCCTCCGGCAATACCACGCACTCGTAGACAGGGTTCCAGGCTGAACCGTCATAGTAGTATAGCCATAGGGTTTCTTCCTCTATGCCATCGGTATTGTCCACTTTTCCGTCATTATCCTCATCCTGATATGGCACAGTGATAACGATATATTTTTCAGGGCCTGCTGTTTTGCTTTCCAATTCTATTTCTCTATATATACCTATACCTTTTACGTTGGGATCCTGAGGGTCTGCCACCTCATTTGCTATTTCATCTTTTGACATTATTCTTACCTTTACTCTATCATCGGCACTTAAACTGCCTACTGGCACGATGATCTCTGTACCGTCGCTGAGACGGGCTGTGTGAGGTTGGTCTTGTATTACTTTATCAGTCGCAGAATGCCCCTCAGCATTCAGAGTTTCTACGGAATCTGTTTTCTGGCCGGAGTTATCTATGGTAACAGTAATCGGCTGGGACGAGCATTCTAAGCCACCTACGGTAAACATGACAGCTTTAAGCGCGTAGGAACCGCCGTTAAGCAATTTGGTGGTATCAACGCTTATTGCATAAGGATATTCCTTTGATGAACCCAGATCGATCCATTCTTCTTCATCTGCAGATTTACATCGATAAACGATATATTCAACCATCTTTGGCATATTAGACTCGGCAAGAAGCGTTAAGGCATTGCCTGATATTGTCTGGTTGTTTTCGGGTTTTAACATATTTACATAGAGCGCGTTAACGTTTGTCGCTTTTATTAGGAATGTTTCTACAAGTTTCCTGCCATCGGTGAGCGCTGTTACTAATGCGGCCTTATAATACCCAGGATTTGTATAAACGAATTTGGCTTCAGGCGATGTGCTGGAACAATAATCTATTGTGGCATTACCGTCAAAATCCCACATATATCCCTTGATTCCTCCGAGCTGGTTTCCGTTAAGAACGAATTTTGCCTCCAGCGGAGCGACGCCCTCCGTCGGGCTGGGTGTTATATCTAAAGCAGAAACAACCAAAGTATCATTCTTTAAAACCTTGATCTCTATTTCTTTTCTGGAAGAGATTTTCCTTTCATCTGTAACGATCAAAGACGCGTTATATACGCCTGCCTCATAGATAAATACTTCCTTTCTATTTGTAAACGAGGTTTTATCATATATGCCGTCTCCATTAAAATCCCATTCATAGCTTATTATTTTATAACCGGAATTAGTCTCGCAATCAAACTTAACCTTAAGAGGCGCCTGCCCTTTCTTTAGATCGGCATTTAATGTAAAATCCAGCGGAGAAGAACATTCGGCTGCCGTTACCAAGATCTCAGATGTCGCGCTTAAGCCATTGCTGCATACCGCCTCTACGAGAACCAAGTGGGCCCCTGCCAATGTAAATGTTTTAACTACGTTGGCCATACGGGTTTCTTTATCATATACGCCGTCACCGTCAAAATCCCACCTGTAGAACAGGATTTCTTCATCGCTTTGCGGGCATAAGCAGGATACATTAAAGTTCACCCTAAGCGGTGTAGTACCGGTAAGCTTATCAGCTTCGAAGCTTTTTATTAACGGGCTATCGGGATTAGGATTCACAGTTACCAGTACTGTCCTTTCGACAACTAGGCCTTTATTGGTCATCGCCCTTAAAGTAGCAGGATAATCTCCTTTAGCAGTATAGGTATGCGAGGCATTTCCGCTCTCATTAGAGCTGTAATCCCATCTTCCTCTTCCGTCGAAGTCCCATTCATATTTGATAATGCTCCCTCCTGGTATACGAGCGGTAGCGGTAAACGCAACCTCCAATGGCGCAGAACCTTCTTGCGGAATTGCAGAGACTTTTACGTCTATATCGGCTATATCTGTCTGTGGTGAGATTACCGTTATTGTCTTTGTTGCCGGAGCGCTTTGGAAGTTGTCTTTATTTGTTGCGACGAGCGTTACTTCATAAGTGCCTATATAATCAAAGGGATGCGTGGGGTTCTGTTCTGTTGAGGTTTGACCGTCCCCGAATGACCATTTACATTTTGTGCCTCCGGTGCCGGCAGGGTCAGTAATAACTGCTTTAAATTTAACTTTCAGAGGGGCATAACCTGACTCTGTGTCACATTCGATGCTTGCCGTAGGATTTATATCCACATTCCCTGCTTCCATTTTTACAGTCTGCGAATCGATCAGTTTTCCATCAGATACGCTGAAAGTAACATTATATACACCTGCCTGAGTATAATCAGGAGTCCAGGTAAACGTCCGGTTTTTAAAGGCCGCACCCCGCGGTAAATTGCTTGCTGAATATGTCAAGGCGTCACCTTCGGGATCGGTAGCTATGATTGTGAACTTTAGCACCTGGCCTTCATTGACTGTCTTATCTTCTATAAGGTCAAGAACGGGAGAATAATTCATAGAATTCAAAGTAAGAGCTTGCACCTCGGAAGTTTTCTCTGATTCATTTCCTGCCGCGTCATAAGCAGACACCTGGTAGGCATAGGTAGTGCCCGGCTGGAGTTCAATATCTGAATATGATAAAGATGCGGTCTCGGCAATAATTATTTCATCTCTATAAATTACATATCCTGTAACGCCCATATTATCTATTGAGGCCGACCAATTTAAGTTTATTTGTGAAGAAGAAAGCGGTTCGGCCTGAAGGTTTGCGGGTATAGAAGGTGGTTCGGTATCCTGAACCGGACTTTCAACATACTCATAAGGCCCTATATCGCAGGCGCTGCCTTGAGGCCTGCTCGTGCCGTCAAAATCTGATTCGGCAAGGCGTGTTTTAGCGATAACACTTCCGGCATCAACGGCCGGACTGGCTGAGGAGAGATGGAAATTTCTGCTTATTGCGCTCACAAATTGAGGATCAGCTATTAAAGAGGTTTGTTCCGGAGGAGTTGACAGCTTTGTTTTGTAGTATAAATTATGGTCGCCGTTCCGGAGCATATCGCCCACTTTATTTTTATCAAAAACTATATCTGTATCGCAGAATATATTGTGAGATATTATTGCTGATGCTGTTCCGCTGCCTTGGAAATCAACACTTCCGTTGAAACTCAAGGAATTGATTAATTTATACCCCGGATTCCCCTTGCCTATAAAGTTAAAGCTGTAGTTATAAGGGTTATCGTAAGCAATGCAATTAATCAGCGTAGCGTTGCTCCAGATCGCGTAACCATTCTTTCCGTTATCATAGGATTTACAATTTATCAAAGTCGTATTATTAGGCTTTATATCAAATCCGCTGTTAGAAAAGTTGTAGGCGGTGCAATTCCTTAATATATGGTAGCTCTCCTCGCCCTGGATACTGATCGCATCTTCATTATAATCATAAGTCCCCCGGGCAACCACGCAATTTTCGAGCAAAGTATTTTCCTGGCCGTCCTTATAGGGCCATCCGATAAAAATACCGTTTTCTGTATGATGGATATAGCAGTTGCGCGCAATAAATCTATTGCCAGTTTTGATCAAGGTGCCATCGCTCTCATGTAAGCCCTGTATTAGTATCGCCCTGAACGTATTTTTAATTTCGACGTCCTTGACCAGGATATTCTCTTTTCCGGAACAGGCTTCGATGCCTATACCGCCATTTTTGTTAGCCCTAATCAACTTACCATTAGAATCGTGATAATAATATACTGAACCAACACCATCAATAATGAAACCTTCGATGATAACGTTGTTTTGCGGTGAAATATTCTTCCAGGAAGCTCCGCCGCCATATGAATACCCGGCATTACTTATATACGTCGGTCCTTGTATTACTGCCTTACCCTTTTCTGCAGACTTAAATATAATAGGCTCATCAGGCGTTCCGGAATCTGTGAAAAGTACTTGTTCTACATAAACCCCTTCTTCCACAATAACCCCGTCTCCCGGCTGGAGAAGCCCGGTATTGGTGGCCCTATTAATAGTATTAAATGGCTTGCTGAAACTACCGTCATTGTTATCAGAGCCTCTTGAAGCAGAAACATAGTATGTCATTCCTGTAATAGTATACGTGTCCCCCGGATCCCAAAGTTCCTTAACAACAATTGTTACAGTTTCAACATCGGTTAGGGTTCTATCGCTTACTGTAAAAGCCACATCATAACTTCCTACCTGCTCATAAGTAGGCCTCCAACTAAAGGTTTGGCTTTTAAAAGTTGCACCTTGCGGTAACTTGTCAGCTGAATAGGTTAGCGTATCTCCGTCAGGCTCTGTTGCGCTTATTGTGAATTCCAGCAGTATTCCTTTATAAACGGCCTTATTACCTATAGCTTCAAACACAGGAGGTCTATTTGTGTTATTTACTGTAATGGTAATAGTCTCTGAACTATTTAAGGTCCCGTCAGTTGCGCTAAAGGTTATTTTGTATGTTCCTGCCTGGTCATAGGTTGGTGTCCAGGAGAATGTTTTTCCGTCAAATGCAGCGCCTATTGGCAGATCTGCGGCTGTAATTGTTACTTTATCGCCATCCGGGTCTGTTGCTGACACGGTGAAGGATAAAAGAGCATTCTCATTTACAGATTTATTGCCTATGGGGCTAAGGACTGGCGATCTATTCACATTATTCACCACGATGGTGATAGTCTCTGAACTATTTAAGGTCCCGTCAGCTGCGCTAAAGGTTATTTTGTATGTTCCTGCCTGGTCATAGGTTGGTGTCCAGGAGAAGACTTTTCCGTCAAATGCAGCGCCTATTGGCAGGTCTGAGGCTGTGATTGTTACTTTATCGCCATCCGGGTCTGTTGCTGACACGGTGAAGGATAAAAGAACATTCTCATTTACAGACTTATTGCCTATGGGGCTAAGCGCAGGAGGTCTGTTTACATCTCCTACACTTATGGTACTGACCTCTGAATCATTTAGATTTCCGTCTGTTACACCAAAGGTTATTTCATAACTTCCTGTCTGGTCATAAGTAGGCCTCCATGAGAAGGTCTGGCCTGATAAGGTCGCTCCAGCCGGCAAGCCTGAAGCTGTATAAGTTAAAGCATCACCTTCGGTATCTGTGGCGCTTAAGGAAAATGCTAATATATCATTTTCGTTCACGATTTTATTCCCGATAGCGGCAAGCACCGGCGCGTCATTAACGGGCGCGATAGAAATGCTTACCGTGGCAATATTAGAATCTAGTTGTCCGTCACTGACCTTAAAGGTAAAAGAATCTGTTCCGTTATAGTCTGCCTTAGGCGTATAAGTGGCGGTATTGCCTTGCAACTGGGCCTCCCCATTACCAGGCGGTACTACTAAGCTATAGGTAAGCGGATCATTATCCGGGTCAGAAGCCACTAAGGTAATAACTACTGCCTTATCTTCATCAGTAACGGCTCCGGCATCTTGTGCTTTCGGAGGCTGATTCACATTGCCCACAAGGATAGTTATGGTTTCTGATACGCTGAGAGTGCCGTCGCTGGCTGTAAAGGTAACTCCATAATTGCCGGCCTGGCTAAAATCAGGAGTCCAACGGAAAAGTAACCCGTCAAAGGTTGCGCCGGCAGGTAATTCGGAAGAACTAATAGTTACACTGTCGTTATCCGCATCGCTAGCAGTGACATTAAAGGTTAATAATTCATTTTCGTTTATATTCTTGTTGCCTATAGCAGCCAACACAGGCGCGCGATTAGTGTTATTAACTGTTATGGTAATAGACTCAGAGTCTGTACCTCCATTGCCATCGTTTACAGTAAAGGTAACTGGATAACTCTCGGCTTGGGTATAATCCGGGACCCAAACAAAATCTCCGGTAGGAGAATTAAGGCTGGCACCGTTAGGCAAAACGTCAGCAGCGTAAGTCAATATATCGCTGTCAGGATCTGTAGCGTAAAGGGTAAACCTAAGCTCTGAGGCTTCACTCACAGATCGGTTACCTATCGTTGTCAGTACCGGCGCGTCGTTGACCGGCGTAATAGATATACTTACCGTGGCAATATTTGAATTTTCATGGCCGTCATTGGCTATAAAAGTAAAACTAATGCTGCCATTGTAGTTAGTAGCCGGTATATAAGTAAGGTTCGGCGCGCTGCCGCTCAAAGCCCCATGGGGCGGTGGAGTTACTATTGTGTAGCTAAGTACGTCACCATCGGCGTCAGATGCGCTAAGCGTTATATTCTTGGCAATATCTTCATCGGTAGTTACAGACTGGTCATTTGCTATCGGCGCTCTGTTTACCTTGTTTACCGTAATAGTTATCGCCTCGGAATCATTTAAGCTTCCGTCAGTTACGACAAAGGTTATGCTGTGTGTTCCTACCTGTTCAAAAGTCGGTGTCCAGGAAAATGCCCCTGTAGACGCATTAAGGCTTGCGCCGGCAGGTAGTTTGTCTGCCGAATATGTAAGTGGGTCGCCATCCGCATCTGTGGCGGATATGGTGAACGATAACAAGGAATTCTCATTAACTGATTTATTCCCGATCGCGCCAAGCACAGGCGCCCTGTTTACATTATTCACTGTAATGGTGATATCTTCAAAGTCTATATCAATCCCGTCTGTTACTTGGAAATGCACTCCTGCATATGTGCCTGCCTGGTTATAGTTCGGCGTCCAGGAAAATACCCTCGTAGACGCATCAAAGCTTGCGCCGGCAGGCAGGTTGCTTGCCGAATATGTCAGCGGATTGCCATCCGCATCTGTGGCGGATATGGTGAACGATAATAAAGAACCTTCATCAACTGATTTATTTCCAATCGCCCCAAGCACAGGCGGAGAATTGCCGCTGGCCGGAAGTATTGTGACTTGCGCGGATCTTCCGCTGCCGGTTGCTGTCCCATCATAACCCTGGACAGTGCATTTCCAGATCTCGCCGACAGTCGTTTTATCCGCAGTAACGGTGTTTGTTATAAGATCAGTCTGCTGCGTGTTATTTTTATACCATGTGTATTTGTAAGTCACAGGATCGCCGTCCGCATCAGTAGAACCACTGGCTGAAGCGACCAGATCGGCATTGTCAGGCGGCGCGCTCGGGCTTATTGTTACCGTAGTAGGCTGCGTAGGCGCCGCATTGGATATTGTCTTTGTAGCGCTAATAGAAGGGCCATCCGAGGTTCCGTCATTAGGCGTAACTGTGCATTTCCAGGTTTGCCCTTTCGTAGTTAGAGACGCAGAGACCGTATTTGTGGTTAAACTTGCCTGTAAAACATTATTCAAATACCACGCATATTTATAAGTAATAGGGTCACCTTCCAGATCCGTCGAACCGCTTGGCTGGGTGACCAAATTATTTGTGGTATAGGCCGTAGCCGGACTTATAGTAAGTGTGGGCATGGTAGGCGAATTGTTACTGGTAGACAGCGTATCAATGTACGCTACAGCGCTACTCTGGCCATCCGGAACATTCATTGGAAAGGTATCATTGGATACATAACCTTTACCGTCGTACAAAAGAGAGACGCAATCGAGAGTACCTGTAGAACCGCTCCTATAGTCGCTAACCTCCACAAACCAGCGCTTGGTGGCGCTAGGCGGCAGATACGCAAGTCCATCGGTAATATCGCATGAAGTATTGATATCTGGATAGTTACCCCCATCCATCCAATATTGGTCCTTGCTCCAGTTGGGATTTGCCGGGGCGCCGCATCCCACCCTCAGATGTAACTGCCCGCGGCTGGGATGGCGGATATTTATCCGCAACCGGGCTTGCGGCTGATAACCAATGCGGTCTACCATCTTGTATCCGCCATGGGAGGCAAACACAAATGGATAGGATAACCATATATATCCGTCTCCGCTCCACCCGCTTCCCCAGGAATTGAACATCTTAAACGCGCCGTATCTTATTTCTCCGTTGGCATCGGTATATTGGCGGGTATCATCATATCCCACTATCGTTACCGCATGACCTCCTCTAGCGCTATAGCCGGGCCTCCACCCGTCATGCACGTCATTTCCTCCGTTTTCCGGAATGTTCCCATACGTATCAATACCGATCACAAAAATATCACCGCTATTAAGTTGGTTTTTCGCGTTTTGCAGACCCGATGACCACAGAGAAACGTAAGAATAGCTTGTTCCTCGATATGGCATAGCGGCTTCGCACTGCACCTGATTCGGCCAAGTGTACACATCCGAAGGATTATAAACATCCATCGTTGCGCAACCCTTATCCATGATCACACTAAAAGCATCTCCGAAATATGCGCCACTATCGGAACCGCCGTTGATCTGGTTATAGAGAAACAGTCCGCTGAAGAGATGGTTATTTGTAGTCACACCCCACCCATGCTCCTTGTTTTCCTGGTATGTCTTATATCCGTATCCTACCGCAAACCCAACGCAACTGCTGCCGTTTTGGCTTATTGCCCGAGGCATGTTCGAAGAAAGATCAAGAGATGTGCCTGGAGTTACAGCCACTATAATGCTTTTAGTAACCTCACCTTCCGCGTCGCGTGCCTTAAAGTTTAAAGTGTATTCCACTCCGGATTGGCCGCTTGAAGGTGTAAATGTAAATATTCTCGTTGCCTGGTCGACCGCTGCCCCGGCAGGAAGGCTTGGGTCGGTATATGTTATAGGGTTATTCTCAGGGTCGGTAGCTTTAACGTTAAGGGTAAGCGTATAGTTTACACAGACAAAATAAGTGTTGTAAGCCTTTCTATCAAAAGCCGGAACGGCTGCTTCGGCAGAAGCCTGCAGAAGCAAAAATGCTTCAGCCATTAATAGCGCGCATATCGTCCATTTTATAAACCTTCTTCCAATACCCATTTTTATAACCCTTCCTCTACTTTCTCCGGCTTCTTTTCATCTGAAATCAGGCCTGTAGGATAATCAAATTTTCCAGGTTCTCCCACGTAAAAATTTTCTGTCCACTCTCTACCCTCGCTGTCCTTTATTGTCAAAGTTACCGAAGGCGGGCTCGTGGTAATAGCATCATCAGAAACATCTATTAAGAATCTGGCGTTGAATCGGCCTTTCGCCTCAACAAAATCCAGCTTTGCTTCACCCTCTAATACTGTTACAGAGGCATTATCAGCTGTTGCAGTCACGGTTAAACCTTTAGCCTTTCCATTCCCTTGATTATCCAAATATACGGTAAACGCCACTTTCTCTCCAGGGCCGGCCACGTTATCAAGATTGCCTTTTGTCCCGGGAGTAACGCCATCATCCACTTTTATGTCAGCAAACCGTATTCTTGGCGCTGCTTTTACTTCTACATGAACCGGCACTACTGCTATCTCCTCTTTATTTAGACCTAATATTATTAAATTGGTGCTATTACTTCCTATCTCCAGGTTTGAAGCAACGGCAGCCAGTTTGACATCCAGGGTTTCACCCGGCCCTAAAATCCCGTAATAAGGAAATTGTATAAGCCACGGCGCGCCCCTGAATAATCCTGTTTTTTCTAAGTCCTCTTCAGCCGGCTTTTCGGGAAGCTTATCTTTCTTGTAGGCAATTAATTGCTCTACTGCCTGATCGATCTCGGCGGGTGTATCTGCTTTATCGACCTTGTAAATGTTAAAGAGGACCTTTCCAGGACCATCATTAATAAGCGTGAATTCCGAGCTTTTTCTTCCGCCTTCTTCAACTTCTATTTCAACTTCAGACGGCTCTGTCCTTAAACGGGCAGATAAAACCGCTTCCTGCTCAGCAGGCGCTTCTGCTTCCGGAGTTTCCTGTAAAGCAGGTTTTGCCTCTTTGGGTTTATCGACTTTAGGTCCCTTAACCGGCTCCTCTTCTTTGATCAATATCTCCTCAGCCTTTTCTTTCTTTAACAACTCGGGCTTCTGCCTTGACATAAAATGGATAGAGGCTAGGGCGACTATCCCTGCAAAAATAATCATAGCACCTATAATTAAAATCCTCTTTCCCTTCATTTCCGCCCCCCCCCTTTTTTTAATACATAACAAATTTCAGATCCTTGACCGATCCCTGACGCAGGATCTTTACATAAATTACAGGTTTATTTTTAACTTTTTCATAAATTTTAAAACAGGATGGGATGCTTACTATGGACTCGCCATTTACCGCAAGAACTATGTCTTTCTCTTTCAAACCAGCTTTATTAAGCATGGGTTTATCTTTAAAAGATTCTATCTTAATGCCCTTGAACTTTCCTTCATCTATGTAAGGCAAAAATTTTCCTTGCGAAAAAATATGGTTGGAATTCTTCACTTCCTGTATCAGAAGGTCTTTATCGATGTGCTTTTCACTCTTAGAAACTGATGTTACCGCATCGTCTTCCTGGGTGGTAAGGGTAATTTCGACATCTTCACATCTCAAGATCACGCTGCCTAACTGGATATCCACCAACTTAAATCCTTCTATGGTGTCTCCTGCGGCGTAGGCATTCTTTTCGGATGTGCGTTCATTTCTGATGATCGCCCGCGGGTCCCGGTAGCCGCCAAGGACTGTAGCTAACAGCTTTAATTTTGGGATGTTAATGGAAACTTCGTTTTTTTCCTTAGGGGAGACTACAGATGTGGTGGGCACATAGCCCATCTGGGTCAACTTCTCTTTACCGGCCTTTTCTTCAGTCGAGCGCCCTATACATGAGATACTTTTTTGTGTATAGAGGACAGAATTGAAGACCGAAATAAAAAGAAGAAGAAGCCCCATTACTATTAATATTATAAAGACATTTACTCTTTTCATGATACACTACCTCATTATGATATATAATATGTACATATAAAACTGGCTTCGTCTTCATCTTCTTATCCAATTCCTTGTTTGGTCTTCCTTTAATTCTTTCCATTACAAACTCACTTTCCAATAAAAAAACCCTATTTTACCATCCGTAAAATAGGGCCGATTGTAACTGCTCTTAATTTGGCAGCCCTGCCGCCGTATCCTGTCTTATTTGAGGACTTAGGCCGTAGGCTTTGCGCCCCACCCTTTCGGATGGTTTACCTTTTACAAATTTAAGTATTTAAAAGAACCTTTTTATCTCTATTATAAGTATAGCCTATAATCAAGGAAAAGTAAAGGCCAAAATTTAGCTTTTTTATGTGCTAATATCGGTTACTCTTTAGTTACGCGTATTACTTCTTCTGGCGTTGTAATGCCCATGAGGATCTTCTCCCACCCATCCATGCGAAGGGTGCGCATACCAAGCGAAATAGCCTTCTTTCGTATCTGGTCTGCCGAAGATTTTTTTAAGACGAGTTCTTCTATAGGTTTGGTTAATAGCATAATTTCATAAATCGCTGTCCTGCCCTTATAGCCGGTAAACTTGCAGTATTCGCACCCCTTGCCTGCGTAAAACTTCTTACCCTTGCTTTTTTCTATCGGGATGCCTAACTCCTTTTTTACGCTTTTTTCAAGTTTAATTTCTTTCTTGCACTTCTTACATATGATCCTTACAAGGCGTTGCGCTACAACGGCGTTGATAGAACTCGCGGCCAAAAATGGTTCTACTGACATATCCAACAGGCGCGTCATGGCTCCGGGCGCATCATTTGTATGGATTGTGCTGAAAACCAAATGGCCGGTAAGGGCTGCTCGTATGGTAATTTCGACTGTCTCATAATCCCTGACTTCTCCTACCATCATTATGTCCGGGTCATGCCTAAGCATGCTCCTCAAGCCGGTCGCAAAATCAAGTCCTATTTTTGGCTGAACTTGAATTTGCGTGATCCCTTTCATGCGGTATTCTATAGGGTCTTCGATCGTAATAATTTTTTTCTCTTTAGTATTTATCCTGTTCAGGCACGCGTAAAGCGTCGTGGTCTTACCGCTCCCGGTAGGCCCGGTTACAAAAATTATACCGTGCGGCTTCTTTATCATCGATTCGATTAATTTTAGGTCCTGCGGAAGGAACCCAAGGCCTTCTAGGTCAAAGAGCATCTTTGTCGGGAGAATTCTTATGTCAACGCCTTCTCCGTGAGCGGTAGGCAGGACAGAAACCCTTAAATCTAATTCTTCATTTTTTACTTTTATTTTTATTCTTCCGTCTTGGGGAAGGCGGCGTTCAGCTATGTTAAGATTTGCCATGATTTTTATTCTTGAAACAATCGCTGACTGGAAATGTTTGATCGCATGCGGGATCGTCATATCATAAAGGAGCCCATCAATTCTATATCTCACAATTAATTCATCTTCATATGGTTCTATGTGAATATCTGTAGCCCTATCATTATACGCTTGAAATAGTATCTGATTTACAAAATTGATCATTGATGCATCTTCAGTCAATTCACCGATATCTTTGGTTTCTTGCAAAGAAAATCTCATTTCTTCTGATGCGCCGCCGCTTTCGGCTATCATTTTTTCTATAGTGTCGGCCCCCACCCCGTAATAGGTTCTTATTGCTTCCAGTATATCTATTTCCCCGGCTAAAACAGGTTCTATATCGCAGGATAAGAGTAGCTTTAAATCATCTAAAGTATGAATATCCGTGGGATCTGTAACGGCCACGATCAAAGTATTGCCTTTTTCTTTTATAGGCATAAGTTTATAATGGCAGGCAAATTTGGCGGACACCCTTTTAATAACAGAAGGGTCTATTTTAAGTTCTTTGATCTTTGTATATTTAACATTAAGATATTTTGCAAGAACGGGCATCAGTTTCTCTTCTGTCAAAAAGCCCAATTTTAGCAGGATCTTATCCAGAGATTCATGCGTCTTCTTCTGCTCTTGAATGGCTTCTTTCAGCTGATCTGTAGCAATTAATTTACTATCAACTAACATTTCGCCAAGTGAAATATTTTTTTTAATACCCATATCGACCTCTTTTGGCTATTTATATCGAGTATATCCAAAAAGTACAGATATATCAACAGATTTTATAGCATGCCGCTTAATTTTTGTATAACCTCGGCACCCGGCTGCCTATCGCGCAAACTATTTCGTAAGGTATTGTACTGCAAAGCCTGGCAAGCTCTTCCGCTGTAATTGTATCATCTCTCTGCTTGCCTATCAAAACCACATCGTCGCCGATCTTAACATCTTTGATCTGTCCGACATTTATCATAGTCTGGTCCATAGTAACTTTTCCTACAACAGGCGCCCGCATACCTCTTACTAGAACTTCTCCCTTATTAGAAAGTATTCTCCCGTAACCATCCCCATAACCTATTGGAAGAGTGGCAATCTTAGTATGCCGCTCTGTAATATAGGTCCTGCCGTAACTTATCGACCTGCCAGGAGGAGTTTCCTTGAGATACACGATCTTGGTTTTAAGGCTCAAAGCCGGCTTAAGCTTTATCTTGTTTGCGAAACCTCTCTTTGGATACATTCCGTAAATAATCAAGCCCGGCCTTACTAAATTCAGATGAGACTTTAAAAACCCTATTGTGCCAATGCTGTTGGCGGCGTGTTTGTATTTTATTTCTATGCCTCTTTCGCGCAGATCTTTTAATACGTCCCTGAACGAGTCAAACTGATATTGAGTAAAGAATTTATCCCTGCCGGCGCTTGAAAAATGCGTATATATTCCTTCAACTTCAAGATGTTTACGTTTTAACACTTCCTTAATAAACTGAACCGCATCCGTATACCAAATCCCTATCCTTCCCATGCCGGTATCGACTTTGACATGAACTTTTATTTTCCTTTTTCCTTTTGGTGCAGCATCGAGAGCTTTTAATAATTCATTCGTGCAAAGAGTTAGCGTTATGTCTTTATTTAAAATCGGTTCAAGCTCCGAAGGAAGTATGGACCCTAAAACCAGGATCGGGGTTTTTATATTAGCTTCCCTTATCGCAACGGCCTCGTCAACAGTGGCCACCCCTAGGTAATTGACCCCGCTTTTGCTCAAAATCTTAGAGACCTCAACGATGCCGTGGCCGTAAGCATTGGCTTTAACAACTGCCATAACAGCTGTGGAAGGGTTTATTAATTTCTTTATTTCGTTAAGGTTGTGCTTTATCGCGCTTAGATCTATTTCGCAAACTGTAGGCCTATAAGTCGAAGGCTTCATTTTCCTATATTGCACTCCCTTGAATGTAGATATAATGGGATAATATCAAATGAATTATCCGTCTTTCCTTTTTTTAATTCTTCCCATCCAAGCATCGCAACATTTTCTGATCTGGGAAGCCATAATCTTTTAGGGGCTAATACCGCTTTTTCTTTTTTTATCTTCTCTATTATTTTACCATAAAATATGATCCCGTTACCTATAAATAATGTATGTTTATTTATTTTTTTCAAAAGCTCTTCTACTGTTAATAATAAATATTTCGATTTTCTCACAAGTCCTTTCGCCTTACGCTCGTATAGGGCAGCGTAGAGCATCCCCTTCTTTGCGTCAATTATGGGGCAAATGGTTCCCGGATAATAATAGGCATTATGAGCGATCACATCTAATGTGGGCACGCCTACTACGGGTTTATTCTTAACTATAGCTAATGCTTTAGCTGTAGTAACGCCTACCCGCAATCCGGTAAAAGAACCCGGCCCTATCGCCACAGCGAAACCGTCAATATTATCTATAGTCAACGATACGCTCTTAAGCAATTCTTTTATAGTGGGAATGAGATCCTGGGAGTGCCGCAGGCCAAAAATCTTATCGCAACCTATCAGAAGCTTGCCGTCTTCTGCTATAGCTATCCCCAAAGATTCAGTCGATGTATCTATGCCGAGTACTTTCATTTTATTTTTCCTAAAAGTTCTTTGTATCTGGCGCCTTTTGGAATAAGTTTTATCAATCGCTCATTAACATCTTTAAAATACATTTCTATTCTTATATGCTCTTTAGGCAAAAGATAAGACATTTTATCAGCCCATTCTATCACGCATATGCCATCTGACCCTACATATTCTTCATACCCTGTCGTATCCAATTCAGAAATATCTTCTAATCTATATAGGTCCATATGAAAGAGGGGTATCCTGCCGGCGTGCTCCTTTATGATCACAAATGAAGGGCTATTTACGTATTTTGCTGTCTTTACGCCCAGGCCTTCCGCTATACCTTTTGTGAATGTGGTCTTGCCGCTGCCCAATTCTCCGATCAAAGCTAGCACATCGCCTTTCGTAAGAAAAGAGGCTATCTTTTTACCTAATTTTTCGGTCTCGCTTGGGCTTTTAGAAATAAATGCCTTCATTTAAATATTTTTTTTAAAATGATTACAGTGATTATACGCCAACAAATTTCGAAAGAAGATTACAATGATAAAACCAAATCACTGTAATCAAATTTACACATTATTAATAGCATAGCATCACTGTCATCATTGTATATATAATAAGGGGTTAGAAATGCCTAAAACCTTTCCCGTATATATTCTCTTTGTCGCCGCCCTTCCCTACAAACTCTACAAGCCCTTTATCTGAGGCAATTTTTCCTATCTTGGAGAGCTTAATTTTATAAGGCCATTTTTTAACAAGCGCCTTGACCCTATTTTCTGAAATAGTGAATAGAAGCTCAAAATCTTCGCCGTCAAATAACGCATTGGCGATATTGCATTTCTTATTTATCGGTATCAGCTTTTCTTCCACATAGGCCCCGACTCCGCTTGCTTCTGCGATCTGTGTGAGGTCACTAGCCAAACCGTCTGAGATGTCTATCATTGAATTGATCCGAAAATTGCTCACTAAATATCTTGCCTCTCTAAGCCTAGGGGTAAACTCCAGATGCCGCTTGGAAGTATAAGTACCTCCTAAGCTTCCTGTGACAAATATTGAATCGCCGATCTTAGCGCCATTCCGAAAAACAACATGATTTTTTTCAACTTCCCCTATAAGGCTAACGCTTATTATCAACCTGCCCGAGCTATTCGTATCCCCGCCTACTATAATTACCCCGAATTTTTTTCCCAATTCCTCCATTCCTTTATATAGTTCTTTCGCAAAGGAAACCTTTAAAGCCGAAGACATCCCGAGCGCGACAACGGCATATTTAGGGATACCGCCCATAGCCGCTATGTCGCTGATGTTCACGGCAATCGCCTTTCTGCCTATCAAATAGGGCGAGGCCTGGCTAAGTTTAAAATGAACCCCTTCTATAAGCATGTCGGTTGTGGCAAGCAAGTAAGAATCTTTTTTATATTTTATTACCGCGGCATCGTCGCCTATGCCTTTTATGACATTTTTACCGGTATGAACGAGTTTGGCTATTTCTTTTATAAGACCGAATTCGCCTATATCTGATAATTGTTTTGCCATTTTCAACCCTTTAGTTTTCTCAAGCTTTTTATATACGGTTTCCTAAATATCCCCTTCTCTGTAACAATGGCCGTTATCAAATCATTCGGCGTGACATCAAAGGCAGGATTATACACCTTTGCATTTATTGGCGCTATTTTTTTACCGAAAACTTCCCTGACTTCGTCGCCCCTTCTCTCTTCTATTGGAATATCGCCTCCGCATTTCAATCTTAAATCAAAACTCGAACTGGGAGCCACCACATAAAAAGGAATTCTATGATACTTTGCCAATACGGCTAAATTATATGTTCCGATCTTATTGGCCGCATCGCCGTTACTTGCAATCCTATCAGTACCCACAAATACTTTATCGACCATCTTTTGGCGCATTAGCGTCGCTGCCATGCTGTCGCATATCAATGTAGCGTCTATTTTATTCTTTAGAAGCTCCCACATCGTTAATCTCGCACCTTGCAAGAGAGGGCGCGTCTCGCAGGCATACACTTTTATGTTCTTTCCTTTTGCCTTTGCCGTATAAACAACTCCCAGCGCAGTTCCATAATCCGAGGTAGCCAAGGCGCCGGCGTTGCATAGTGTAAGTATGCGGTCATTGTTTTTTACCAAATCCGAACCGAAAGAACCCATTTTTCTGCACATAACCCGGTCTTCCTTCAATATTCGATTAGCTTCGGCGAGTAAAGCCTTCTTTATTCTTTCCACAGGCTTTTTCTTCTGGAGATCCAAAACCTTTTCCATCCTTTCCAGTGCCCAGAATAAATTAATAGCGGTAGGCCTTGAAGACTTAAGGTATCTAATCTCTTTAATTACATCTTTTTTAAATTGGGCATAAGTTCTAGCTTTCGAAAGCTTTGCCGCAAGCACCGCGCCGAACCCGGCAGCGATACCTATGGCAGGGGCTCCTCTGACCCTTAAAGTATATATCGCATCCCATAAAGTTTTTATATCGCTGCAGTATAAATACTTAAGGCTGTGCGGCAACAGTGTTTGATCAATCAACCTTATTTTCCCGTTTACCCATTTAACGGTCTCGACTCGCATTTATTCTACCCCCACATTTTTTTCGCCAGTAAACTTTTGTCCACCACAACTGCGCCGTGCGGGCATATTTCGCGACAGCACATACACAGTAAGCATTTCGAATGATCAACTTTGCATTTATGCTCAGCTATCGAGATTGCACTTGCCGGACAGGCTTCTTCGCATAATTTACACCGGCGGCACTTGGAATTATCTATATTAATCTTAAATACCATCAAAAGTTTTAATAGCCACGCAATTAATTTAGGGGCCCTATTCAAAAGCCTTATTTCAGAAAATCTAAAATCATCCACTTTCACGCTATTTATTGTCTCGCCCAATATATCTATTTTTTCTAAATCAGCTTCTCCTATTCCCCTATCATGAGCTTCCTTATTTGTGTGCAAATCAAACGGCTCTAATCCTGTAATTTTCATCAAGACGCTATCCACCGCTACGCCGTCAGTTGAGGCTATTATAAAATCAGTTTCGCGAAGCCTGCCACTGCTAGGCCCGTTTCCGTCCATGCTGACGATAGCGTCCACAATGCTTAAGTCCGGTTTTCTTATCGAGTACGCATCAACTAAGATAGGGGCCAATTGTTTATTAGACGGCGCAATGCTATGTTGCTTGGCTTTAAATATACCAGGCAACACGCCATACATGTTCTTCACGGCTGCGGTAATAAGCATTATGTCGTGGCTCTTAAACTTTGGAAGCGATATGATCTTATCTGCTTCCAATGCGCAAACGGCGACCGGATAACGACCTATTTTTCTAGATTTATCGAACTTGACAAGTGCCACCCCCTCTTCCTGGGCAACCTGCTTTACGCCTGATCTTTCATAAATTTCATCTATATTTTTACCGAATCCTCCAGGGCTATCGCCGATCATTATATCGCTAGTTATGGCTTTCACTTTTTTTAAAACTGCCCTTATGAACTCAGGGTGGGTATTGACGCCTTCTTCGGGTTTTCGCGCCGATAAAAAATTCGGTTTTATCAATACCCGCTCGCCCGGTTTTATAAATTTCTCCAATCCACCCAAAAGCTCCAAGACCCTGCCAAGAGCCTTATCCAGCTCTTCTTTTTGATATCCGTGACATCTGGCAATAGCTACCTGGGTTCTCATTTTTAATATATCTTCATCTCTTTAAGTAAAAATATAAACGCCATCATGCCGGTATTATGAATTATATGAACGATTATCGGGCTCACTAAGCTGCCCGTTACCTCATAAAGATAAGCCAAGAGAACACCTAATATCATTATAGGAATGAAGCCAATCATATTTGTATGCAACAAGCTAAAGAAGGCTGAAGTTATAAGTATCGCTCGGACGCTACCCATCCTTTTCCTCAAAGAAGCGAATAGAAAACCTCTGAAAAATATTTCTTCGCATATAGGCCCTAAAATAGTAACGAAGACAGCCGAATAAAAAATGAATATAACGTTTTTCTCTTCTAAAAACAGTTTCAACACGGGCTCTACCGGAGGTTCGTAATTTACCAATTTGGCGATCCAGACAACCAGTAATAGGGATCCCAGGATCGCTGGCAATGCAGCGAGATACCCTGAAAGACCGATAAAAATATTCTTAAAAAAACTGGAAACGGACAGGCCTAAGTTCTTTATTTTCTTGCCATATTCTGAGACGACTACGTACAGCACAAAGACTATTGCCAGTATGTCAAGGACTGAAGAATTAACCATCATCCGCACATGCTCTTTAGTTTTTATTGCCGGGAAGATATTGTCAAGGCCGGATTCGCTCAACACAAGGATGTATCCAAAAAAAACAAATAACACCGCGACCTTGCAGACGTCCCACACATTCCAAGTAACTTCTAAATTTTCCTTAGTTATTTCAAAAGGCGCATTTTTTTTGTTTCGATTAAAAACAAGATAGAAATCTATCATTAAACCAGAAATCACAGAGAACATGACCAATAGGACTAAGAAGTTAAGTGCGAAAACCACTTCCCTTTTTTCTTTCATAAGAATTTTAAGTTTTTCCTGCGTGAGTGAATAATCATATTTAAAAGATTCTTCCTTTGCCTTTATTTCTTTGGATTGTTTAATATGCACTTTAGGCCCGGTTGTTATATTAAGGATATTCACAAAAATTATAAATATGAGGATCCATACATATAATCTTTCTTTATTTATGAAATTCCTTACATAACCTATCGTCTTCATTATGTTTCCTTATATACCTAGTTTAAACAACCTGTTAGCGTTCCGGGTCGTTGTATCAGCGATTTCTTCCTTCGACAGGCCTTTTATCTCTGAAACAGCGTCTAATAAATAAGCCAGATAGGCGGGTTCATTCCTTTTTCCGCGCAGATGTTGAGGCGCCAAAAAAGGCGCGTCTGTTTCAAGCAGGACCTTATCCATAGGCGCTATTTTCACAATCTCTCTCAGGCGCTCGGCATTTTTAAACGTTATATTACAAGTAAATGATACGTAAAACCCGAGACCGAGTATTTCATCTAAAGATTTTTCGTCACCTGAAAAACAATGGAAAACGCCTTTACAGTTTCCCTTGAACTCTCTTTTGATAATATCGAGGGTTTCAGCCATAGCATTCCTTGAATGGATTATAAGCGGGAGATTTAATTCTTTGGAGATAGAAATGAATTTTAAAAATACTTCCACCTGTTTTTCTTTGGGAGAAAGGTTTCTGTAATAATCCAGCCCCACTTCGCCGATGGCTACTATCTTTTTATCTTTTGCCATCTCTTTTAAAGAACTGATCGCTGCATCGTCTGCAGAGGCTGCGTCATGCGGGTGAATACCTATAGAGCCATAGATCGAATCGGAGCCTCTTGTTAGCTCCGACGTCTTTTTGCAACTTTTCATGCTGCAGCTGACATTCAATATGCGGACAATTCCGGCGTCTTTTGCCCTGTTTATTACTGAAAGCCTGTCTTTGTCAAAATCAGGAAAATCTAAATGGCAATGGGTATCGATTAAATTCATATAGGTGAGATTACTTTATCCTGGGAAATAAAGGCAATCCTTTCTTTATTTTAGTGCCTTCCTTGCTCTTGCCCCACTCTGAGGCATCGGCAAAAGAATAACTGCTTATATCGGTCCCTAGCCCCATTTGTTGTTGTATATTTTTAACTGTCGTCGGCATGAATGGGGAAAGCGTTATGCCCACTATTCTTAAAATTTCAAAAATATTATACATGATTTCTTTTAACCGCTCCTCCCTGCCCGCCTTAGATACTTTCCAGGGAGCCGAGTCTTCAATATATTTATTTGCGGCATTAATTACTCCCCAGATTTCTGTGAGGGCGGCGCTGAAATTTAACTCGCTCATACGGGAGTCTAGTTCTCTGGGAAGTTTTTTAGCCTGATCCAGAAGGGCATTATCCAAGCGCTCCTCCGAATTATCTTTTTCATATTTCTTGGGCTTATTAATAATGCCTCCGAAATATTTCTCAACCATAGTGAGCGTCCTGTTCACTAAATTCCCAAGATCATTTGCCAAGTCGTCGTTAAACCTGCCGATGATCCCGTCTTCGCTGAAAGAGCCGTCAAGCCCGAACGTCACTTCTCTCATTAAAAAATACCTATAAGCGTCAACGCCATAGACAGCTATCAAATCCAGCGGGTTTACAACATTACCCTTTGACTTTGACATCTTTTCGCCTTTCATGATC
The DNA here is from genome assembly GCA_002780005.1 of Candidatus Aquitaenariimonas noxiae. GTDB lineage: Bacteria > Omnitrophota > Gorgyraeia > Aquitaenariimonadales > Aquitaenariimonadaceae > Aquitaenariimonas > Aquitaenariimonas noxiae. The sequence continues at coordinate 28,351 of PEWV01000018.1, forward strand.
CACCAGCCATGGGCGAAGACCTTCTTGGGCGGGACAATCCCTGCGGCGTGCAGCATTATTGGCCAGTATATAGTGTGCTGCCTCAGTATGTCTTTAGCCATCATGTGAATATCGGCGGGCCACCATTTATTAAATTTCTTTTCGTCGACGCCGAAGCCAGGAGCCGATATGTAATTTACAAGCGCGTCAAACCATACATAAGTAACATGGTCATTGCTGAACGGTATGGGTATCCCCCAATTAAGCCTGCTCTTAGGCCGCGATATGCAAAGGTCTTGCAAGGTCTCGCTTTCCAAAAAACTCAATGTTTCATTATACCGGGATTCAGGCTTTATGAAACCGGGGTTATCCTTTAAGTATCCTATGAGCCAATTCTGGTATTTTGACAGTTTGAAAAAGTAATTCTCTTCTTTTATTTCTTCGACCGGCCTGCCGCAATCGCGGCATATGCGGGAATCAACTTGAGAGTTGCTCCAAAACGTTTCGCACGGCGTGCAATACCACCCTTCATATTTGCCATTGTATATATCGCCTTTATCATGCAATATTTTTAAAAAGAGCTGTACCGCCTTGGTATGCCTGGGTTCGCTTGTCCTTATAAAGTCATCGTAAGATATAGATAACTTCCCCCAGAGATCTTTAAAACGGGGCGCTATAGAGTCCGCGAATTCCTGCCCCGTCATGCCTTTCTCTTTACCGGCCCGCTCTATTTTCTCGCCATGCTCGTCGGTACCGGTCAGAAAATAGACCTCATACCCTTTTAATCTGTAAAAACGCGCCAGGATATCCGCCGCGATAGTCGTATAAGAATGGCCGATATGCGGTGCCGCGTTCACATAATAAAGCGGGGTCGTGATATAAAACTTTTTTTCCATATCAATTACTTATTTGTTTTCGCATGAAATAGTTACCTGCTCGCCCGTTTCCAACTCGACAACAACTGTCCTGTTCAGCGCGTTCACTCCTATAACCTTGCCTGTGACGCCCTTCACCTTTATCTTTTGGCCTTCCCTCGGCATCCCTTTCATCAATTCCTTATAACACTCGTGCTCATAGCCAAGACAGCACATCAACCTTCCGCAAAGACCTGAAATTTTTGTGGGATTCAGCGGCAGATTCTGTTCTTTTGCCATTTTTATAGTGACTGCTTCAAAATTCTTCAGGAATTTGGAGCAACAAAGTTGCCTGCCGCACGGCCCCAGTCCTCCCAGCATCTTAGCCTCGTCTCGCACCCCTATCTGCTTGAGCTCGATCCTGGCCTTGAATATATGCGCCAGGTCCTTTACCAATTCTCTAAAATCCACCCTGCCTTCGGCGGTGAAATAAAATATGATCTTTGACCTGTCAAAGGAATATTCCGCTTCGACGAGCTTCATCGGCAGCTTGCATTCCTGGATCTTTCTCATGCAAGTTTTAGATACTTCCTCGATTTTCTTTTTGTTGCTTTCTATCTGATGGATATCTCCGTGCGTCGCCGTTCTTACTATCTTTCTTAATGGCTCCTGTGTCTGCAAATCGGCATCCAGCAGAGCCTCGGGTTCTGATATAACCTGTCCGTATTCCAGGCCGCGGTCTTCCGACACTATAACGTAGTCCCCTACAGCAAATTTAAGGCCGGATGTGGAATACGGCGAGATCTTGCCGGCTTCTCTTAACCTTACCTGCACAACTTCATACATGACTTGTTCTCCTTGTCTCTTATATAAGCGTCCCTATGGTGAGTTTGGGGCTTACATTCTGGCCAACGGCCAGGTACGCGTCTATTAAATTGTTTAAGCGTTCATCTATATCCTGACACGAGAGTTGCATAGAAAAACGATTAACGTCATCTATCCTGTCAAAATTTATTATCGAATCTTCGGAAATGCCGTTCTTATGAATTAAAATGTCCCTATACCAATTTATAAGAACCAGTATCGCCTCTTGCATGTCGGCCTTTTTACTTGAAAACATAAGGCTATCTTCCCTGAAAAATGAGCCATCCATGAATTCATTAATGATCCCGTTTTTCCACGCAATAATGCTTTCGCCTTCCGATATCAATTTCTTGTCGACGGCACCGTTGGATAGGCGCGATATGAACCTTGCGTTATCTTTCTCTAAACCGAATTTTTTAATTAATATATTTTCTACAATGTCGAAGGAAAGGGGCGCGAATTTCACTATCTGGCATCTTGATATTACGGTTTGAAAAATTCCGGAAATATTTGACGTCGTAAGAATGATAACGGACTGAGGCGAGGGCTCCTCAAGCGTCTTTAATATAGAATTTGCCGCTTCGGCTGTCATCAGGTGGGCGTCTTCTATTATAACGACTTTCCAATTTGCCTCGTAAGGCTTAAAAGATATCCTCTCCTCGAGGGCCCTGATGGTATCTATCTTTATAGTCTTACCTCCCTCATCCGGGATTATCCTGAAAACATCCGGGTGATTTTTATTATCTATTTTTCTGCATGAAGCGCAAATGTCGCAGGGGTCTTTCTGCCTGCTTTCGCAGTTCAGGGTTTTAGCAAATGTACTCGCTACCAGCCCCTTCCCTATGCCGTCTATCCCTACAAATAGATACGCATGCGCGACCGAACCTCTCTCGATCTCCTTTTGCAGAAGAGATATCTGAATATCGTGGCCTTTTATATCTTTGAAAGACATCCCAGCACCGTTTTTCTTATATCATTTTGTATTTCGTTTATTGTCTTATGCGATTTAAAAACTTTTATTCTTTTTGGTTCATCTTTCGCCAGTTTTAAATATCCGTGCCTCACTTTTCTGTGGAAATCCAAAGACTTAGATTCCATGCGATCGTGCTTCCCCTTGCAAAGGCTCCTTTTCAATCCTGCTTCAGGCCCGATATCTAATAGAATTGTCAGGTCAGGCTTAAGGCTCATAGTGGCAAAAGCATTTAAACTTTTTATAAGGTCTATATCAAATCCTGCCCCAAATCCCTGATACGCTACTGTTGCGTCATAAAACCTGTCACAAACAACTATCCTGCCCTTCTCGAGGGCTGGCATAATTACCTCGTCCACGATCTGCGCCCTGCTGGCTTCAAATAAAAATAATTCGCACGCGCTGTTCATGCACACATTCTTTCTTTCCAAAAGTATCTCGCGGATCCTGTCGCCGATAAGAGTACCGCCCGGTTCACGGGTAAATATGCAATCAAGACCCCGTTTCTTTAAAAATTCAAAAAGCAGCCTGGCGTGCGTGCTTTTGCCGCTACCCTCAGGCCCTTCGAAAGTGATAAATACGCCTTTTTTCAGGAAATTTTTCTTCGCCAAGTCACTCCCTCTTTGGTATCTTCAATGATAATACCTTTTTCTTCCAAGGCCTTCCGCACCTCATCGGCCTCTTTATATTTTTTATTTTTCCTTAATGCCTCTCTTGTCGCCATTTTAAATTTAATTTCATTATCCGATATTTCCCCTGACCGTTCTTTTAAAAAATCCAGGCCAAAAACATCGGCTATTTCTTTTATTATTTCCATAGCATGATTAAGCATTTGATTCTTAAGCTTCTCATTGCTATCTAATAATCTATTGCACCTATTTACCATGTCGAAGAGAACCGATAATGCCTTTGGTGTATTAAAATCGTCATCCATATATTCGATAAATTTGTCATGAAACTCACCCATTTCTCCTGCTCCGCCATGAACTACTGTATTTACCTGTCTCGTGCCAAACATTCTATCCAATTTTCTCATCAATATATTAATGCGCTCATACTCTTTTTTTGCTTCATTTATTTTTTCATCGGTAAAATCTATGGGAGACCTGTAATGTGCGCTTAAAAAGAAAACTTTTAAGATGTCCGAACTGTGGGATGCGAGAAAATCTTTTATAGAAATAAAATTCCCTAACGATTTCGACATCTTTTCGCTGTTTATAGTAAGAAGGCCATTATGTATCCAGTAATTCGCGAACTTGCCGTTCTCAAATCCCTGGGCTTGCGCTATTTCATTTTCATGATGTGGGAAAATCAGGTCTATCCCGCCGCCGTGTATATCAAAATTCTCTCCCAAAAAATGCGTGCTCATAACAGAGCATTCGATATGCCAGCCCGGCCTGCCTTCGCCCCAGGGGCTAGGCCATGAAGGCTCTCCTTCTTTAGCCTTCTTCCACAAGGCAAAGTCAAGCGGATCCTTCTTATTTTCGCCCGGAGCGATTCTTGCACCTATTTCCATTTTGTCCAAACTTTGATTTGAAAGTTTACCGTAATTTGCGAATTTTCTCACGCTGTAATATACGTCCCCGCCCGCCTCATAAGCGTATTCCTTTTCTATTAGAAGCGAGATCGTCTTTATCATATTCTTTATATGCTCTGTGGCCTTCGGCTCAACATCAGGTCTGCGAATTCCAAGCGTATCCATATCTTCGTGGTATTTCGCCAGGAATTTATCCGCTACTAGTTTTGTCGCCTGCTTTAGATCCTCTGCATCTTTTTGCTCTTTTGCCTTATTTATGATTTTGTCATCGACGTCTGTGACATTTCTGACGAATTTAACTTTAAAACCTCTGTATTTCAAATATGCAGTGATGTAATCAAATATGTAGGCGCTCCGGGCATGCCCTATATGAGGTTCGCCATAAACCGTAGGCCCGCAGACATATATCCCTATTTTCTTTTCTTTTATAGGCTTAAATTCCTCTTTCTGTCTTGTAATTGTATTGTGTATTTTCATGATCCTAAATCTACTCCTGCTTCCTTTTCTGCTTCTCTTCGTGATGCCATTGTTTTATCTCACCCTCGATGTGATCGATTTCTTTCTGCAGTCTGTCCAACGCGTTAGCGAGAGGGTCTGGCAAGTTTGTATGATCCAAGCTTATGCCTGAGACGGGCTTTCCTTCTTTTCTAACTATTCTTCCAGGTATGCCTACAACCGTGGAATTCGAAGGCACATCTTTAATTACAACTGCATTAGAGCCTACATTCACATTATCACCGACTGTGATATTGCCTAATATTTTAGCGCCGGCGCCTATAACAACATTATTTCCTATCGTAGGATGCCGTTTGCCTTTTTCTTTTCCTGTTCCGCCAAGCGTAACCCCTTGGTATATAGTTACATTATCGCCGACTATGGCCGTTTCTCCTATGACCACACCCATTCCGTGATCAATAAACAAGCCTTTGCCTATTTGAGCGCCGGGATGTATCTCTATACCTGTAAGCCATCTGGCAAATTGAGAAAAAAGGCGCGGCAATAAAGGGACTTTCCATTTCCACAATTTACTATTGATCCTGTAAAAAATAAGCGCGTGCAACCCTGAATAGCACAGCAATACCTCAAACGTGCTTCTGGCTGCCGGGTCCCTCTCAAAGGTAGCCTTTATCTCCTCTCTAAATAAGATCGATAACAGAACAATCTTGAATATAGCAAGTATCAGTAAAAATCCTATGATATACACAATATACATGCAGATCATTATTTTCTCCTTTTGAAAGTACTAGGTTTATTTAAGGGGCTTTAGCGTAACAACTGCGTATGCCGCAATGGCTTCCGCCTTTCCTATGTAGCCGACACCTTCATTAGTAGTAGCTTTTATATTTAAATCCTCTGTATTCATACCCAGGGTTCGGGCTATGTTCTGCTTCATTTTCTCCTTAAAAGGCTTCAGCTGCGGTTCTTCGGCTATAACAGTAATATCAATATTATTGACCGAATAAGATTTCTCCTTCACTAGCTCTGAGACCTTTTTTAAAAGCACTATGCTGGAGATATCTTTATATTGAGGGTCTGTATTAGGAAAATGCTCGCCTATATCCCCCAGCCCAAGCCCGCCTAACATAGCGTCGCATAAAGCGTGAAGCAACACGTCCGCGTCCGAATACCCCAAAAGCCCCCTTATGGAAGGTATTTCTACTCCGCCTAATATTAGCTTTCTTTCAGGAACTAACCTGTGAATATCATAACCTATTCCTATCCGCATATCATTTCACCAGTTTCTTTTTAATTAATAAATTTGCGAGCTCTAGATCGAGGGGTGTAGTTATTTTAATATTATACTCGGAGCCCATTACCATCTTGACCGGTTTCCCCAAGAGTTCCACAAGCATAGAATCATCTGTCGGTATAGTCCCGTTATTTTTTGCCGACTTATATGCTTTTACTATAATGCTTTTTTTGAAGACTTGCGGTGTCTGCGCAGCCCAAAGTTCCTTGCGGGATGGGGTAAAAACTACCTTCAGATTCTTGTCGATCTTTTTTGCCGTTGGGACGAGCGGCACGCCGACCACGCATGCGCCCGTCTTTTTGGCAACTTTAATAGCCTTTTTGATTATGTTTTCGGTAATGAACGGCCTCACGCCGTCATGTATTACCACGTAGCCAACATCATCGCCTAACTCTTTTAGGCAGTTAGAGACCGAATCGAACCTGGTGGCCCCGCCACAGACTACTTTTTTAAGCTTTTTTATCTTATATTTTTTGGCAAGAGAAGCGGCCTTTATTTTACTTGCCTTGTCAACGGCAACTATTATCTCATCTATGCATGAAGTGTTGTTCAAGGCTTCCAGCGTATGGGCCAATATAGGCTTCCCCGCTAATTCAATGTAAGGTTTTGCTGTCCTCGATTTTATCCGCGTACCTATTCCTGCGGATGGAACCACCGCGACTGTCTTCATAGCATCACTCTATAAGAATATGTCACTCTTTGCTACTATCACCTTTTTCAAGCTTTCCGAAGATCATCCTGCCTGCCGACGTTTGCAGCACGCTTGTAACCATAACCTTCGCAACTTTGCCTATTATATGCCTGGCGTTATCGACTACTACCATCGTGCCGTCATCAAGATAAGCTACCCCTTGATTGTACTCCTTACCCTCTTTGGTTATGCGTACTTCCATGACCTCACCAGGCAAAAATACAGGTTTTAAGGAATTTGCGAGTTCGTTTATGTTCAAAACCTCTATACCCTGTATCTCGGCGATCTTGTTAAGATTGTAGTCATTGGTGAATATCTTCGCGCCCAAAACCTGCGCCAGTTTTACCAGCTTTGTATCGACTTCTTTAATTTCAGGAAAATTCTCGTCCTGAATTTTTATATCTATGCTGGTATTCTTCTGGATCTTGCGTAATATATCAAGCCCTCTCCTGCCGCGATTGCGTTTTAGCGCGTCTTCGGAATCGGCTACCTGTTGTAATTCTTTTAATACGAATTTCGGTATAATAAATCTTCCGCCGATAAACTTAGTCTGGCATATATCCGCGATCCTGCCGTCGATTATGACGGAGGTATCCAAAATAATGATGTCCTCCTTCTGGTCCTGCCTCGCGAATTTGACATAAGGGATAATAAGATTAAATTCATCTTTCCCCCTAATAGCTATTACCATGCCTAGGTAACAAAAAATAAGTATAAGGCTAAGCTGTAATGCGGAAAATAGCCTCTGGTCCATGGGTATAAGTTTTATGGCGCTCGTTATGAGCCATCCCATAAATAGCCCGAACATCATGCCGAATACGGCGGCGGAAAGATTTCTAACTGATACATTTCTCATAGTCACTTCCAAAATGATGATAAATCCGGCTAGGGCAAAACCTATTCCAGCACCTATAAGATGCCATGGCAGAGAGTATTCTTGAAATAAAGTACCTACAGTGTAGCCGACAACCGTGCTCATTACTAAAAAGAAAATCCTTATAAATAATACAGTCATTCTTCTCACCTCCTTTTTTTATAACATTTAAAAAATCACAAAGCTAATATTTTATGATTACAGAGATTAAAATTAGATTGCACAGATAAATAGAAAAGGAACATCACTGTAATCTTTTAAAAATCTGTGTAATCATAGTTTAAAACACAATTTTGCAATATACTATTATAGCATTATATCCACTGCCTCTTTGACAGTAGAGACCCCTATAACTTCTATGGGGCTTTTTCTGCTGGAATCCTTCAGGTTTATTTTAGGGACTACGGCGCGCTTAAAACCTAACCTAGCAACTTCATTGAGCCTGGTACCGAGCTGCGTAACCCCCCTCACCTCGCCTCCTAAACCTATTTCGCCTATAATAACGTCACTGGCTTGAACCGGCTTTTCTTTCAGATTCGAAATTATAGCTAAACTTATGCCTAAGTCCACAGCCGGTTCATTAACCCTTATGCCGCCGGCTACGTTGACAAAAACGTCGCAAGTCTTTAAGTTAAACCCCAGACGCTTCTCAAGAACAGCGGCAAGTAGAGAGACTCTATTATAATCCAAGCCTTGAGCTTGTCTTCTGGGGACGGTCAAGCTAGTCGGAGTGACCAGCGCCTGGATCTCTACTAAGATCGGCCTTGAACCTTCTATTGTCGGGACAACAACCGAACCTGAAACGCTTTTAGGTCTTTCATTCAAAAAAATACTCGAAGGATTGGCTATCTCAACCAAACCGTTAGTCGTCATCTCAAAAACACCTATCTCATTGGTGGAACCGAACCTGTTCTTAAAGGCCCTCAATATCCTGAAGGATGTGTGCGACTCCCCTTCAAAGTAAAGAACTGTATCCACCATGTGCTCCAAAAGTCTCGGCCCGGCCAAGACGCCTTCTTTTGTTACGTGGCCTATCATAAAAACGGATATATTCATTTTTTTTGCTAAAAATACCAGCGCTGAACCGCATTCCCGCACCTGGCTTACGCTGCCCGGCGAAGAAGATATGTCAGGCCTAAAAAGCACCTGTATGGAATCTATAATAACAGTCTGCGGCGATAGTTTTTTTATGTATTCCATTATTAACTCAATATTTGTTTCATTTACTATGTAAAGATTCGAGGATCTTGTTCCTATACGTTCGGCGCGTAATTTAGTCTGGCTTGTAGACTCTTCGCCGCTGACATACAAAACTTTAACGCCGGAATCCGCTAAAAAATTAGAAATCTGCAGAAGTAAAGTGGATTTGCCTATTCCGGGGCTGCCGCCTATAAGGACCGCCGATCCGCCCACCAATCCTCCACCCAATATTCTGTCGAATTCATTTATGCCCGTTTTCACGCGCGCGGCCTCTTCTGCGCCTATTTCGGATAACGGCTTCGGTTCGGAAGTCTTAATTTCATCAAATATCGGAAAAGTCTGCGAGGCCGGCCTGTCGGATTCTAGCTCTTCGGCTATAGTGTTCCACTCGTTACAATCAGGGCATTTGCCTGCCCACTTAACAGATTTATAACCGCATGTCTGGCATATAAAAATAGACTTTGTCTTGGTCATTATCTAAAATTAACCTTATTACTTTTCTTTTCCTGCGTCCTGCTCTGCTCTTTCGTCTGCTCTTGAAGGCCGTACTCGTTCTGTCCTCTCGGTTTATACAAAAGTTTCCAAGGATGCGATTTCAGGTCCGCTACAAAAGCTTCTAGGTCGTTATATATCTTTTCCTCTACCAAAAGTTTGCCGAACGTCCCCTTTCCTTCTTTTAACCTGTCCATTACAACCGTCGCTGAGTCCGAGATTTTTAGCACATTTTTTGTGATAATCTCCATATTTTTTGTGATAGTCTCCATAGAAACCGGATCTTCACCTGCTATCGTGTCACCATCCTTCAGGAAATCGCCTTCTGCCTTACCGGGCGTTATCTCCAGGTACTTCTCCCCCAAAAGGCCGAGCGTATTTATCGTTGCCACGGAATCTCTTTCTACACTAACCTCTTTATTAATGCGCGCGGAAAGCATAACCTTGGTCCTTTTTTCTGCTGCGTCGTAATAAACATCTATCTTTTCTACTTCGCCTATATCCACGCCGGCCAACCTAACCGGGGCTGTCTCTTCTATGCCGTTGACAAAAGAGAATTTTACCTTTATCGCAAAAGTTTTGTCAAACATCGGAAAATCGCCTATGGAGAAAATGATTATGAATAGAACTATAAGCGCTATGAAAATAAAAATACCCACTTTTAATTCAATCGCTCTTCCTTCCATTTCGTACTCCTTTTTATTTTAGCTAATTATTAGTAATAGGTCCGATTGACGAACCGGTAATAAACTGGTGAACTACAGGATTAGAGCTATTCTTTATTTCATCCGGCGTACCTGTAGCAATGATTTTCCCCTGGTATAACATGGCGATCCTGTCGGCAATCTTATACGCGCTTGTCATGTCATGCGTTACGGCTATTGAAGTCACGCTCAACTTATCGTGCAGCTCTCTTATTAAATGATTTATGGCATCTCCCATTATGGGATCCACACCGGTCGTAGGTTCGTCATAGAGTATAATCTCGGGGTCTCTGCATATAGCCCTGGCGAGGCCTACCCTTTTCCTCATGCCGCCTGATAACTCTGCCGGTTTAAGGTTTTCTATACCTTCAAGCCCTACAAGCTGTAATGCCCTTTTAACCTTTTTATAAATCTCGGCTTTATTTAAATTTGTATGTTCAAAAAGGGAAAAACCTACGTTTTCCCCGACAGACAGGGAATCAAAAAGCGCAGCGCCTTGGAAAAGCATGCCGAATTTCAATCTGAATTTTACTATATTCTTTCCTCTTAACCTGGAGATATCCTCCCTGTCTATGAATACCTGGCCTGAATCCGGTTTCATGATACCTATTATATGCTTAAGTAAAACACTTTTCCCGACACCGCTCCTGCCGATAATGACTGTGGTTTCACCTTTGTTTATATCCAGGTTCATGCTGTCTAATACTTGATGATCCCCGAATTTTTTCGACAGATTTATAATCTCTATCATTTAGAACCTCTTTATCGGAACGCGAAGTAGAATAACGCCGTAATCAAGCAGTCGGCCGCAATGATCATTATAAAGCTTATAACTACCGAAAGTGTGGTTGCCTTGCCGACCCCTTCCGCTCCTCCCTCGGTCCTCATGCCCTCAAAGCAAGATACGGTACATATAATAATGCCGAACGTTAACGCTTTCAAAAGACCCGTAACAAGGTCTTTAAGCACTAACGGCTCATATGTCATTTTCATATACATATTATGCGCTATATGAAGTTTGTAAGTCCCTATAATATAACCGCCTATTATTCCTATCATGTCGGAATATATTGTAAGAAGCGGCAGCATAAGTACTAAAGCGATAAAACGCGGCACAATAAGATATCTTACGGGATTTGTCGCAAGCGTCTCCAGGGCATCTATCTGTTCCGTAACTTTCATAGTCCCTATTTCGGCGGTTATAGCGGCCCCAACCCTACCGGCCACTATTAAGGCGGTAAGCACCGGACCCAATTCTCTTGTCATGGAAAGCGAAACCAAAGACGCTATGTACATCTCGGCCGAAAGCCTCTGCATCTGATAAGCGCTCTGCAATGCAAGCACCATTCCGGTAAAGAGGCTTATCAATGAAACTATAGGCAGGCTCTGGACGCCTATTTTATAGAGCTGGCCAAATATAGGTTTTCTCTTTATTGGAGGCACGGGCAGCCACAACAAAGTCTTGCCTAAAAGTATAGAGGCTCCGCCCATGTAGCTAACAAGAGTTATTAACTTCTTCCCGGTATTCTCTAAGTGCGTTCTCATGTTTTATGCGTGTATCAAAATTTTATCTTTCGTTCTACTCCAAGAAATTCTTCCTCACCCTTAAGCTGCATTTTTAGATTCTGATTGCCTTTGATTTTATATTGCAGCTCAATCTCTCCCTTATTATTGCTCTCCTGCCAATCCCTGTCGCCTTCGGCAAGCGGGGCTTTAAAACCTACTTCCACATCCTCATTTACTTTTTTCTTTAAACTAACCTGATCGCCTGCCGGTTCTCTGGTGATATCCCACCCTTCCCAAACTATTGTTTGATCATCCGTTTTCACAACCATATCCTCGAATATATTCCGCTTGCCTAATTTCCTTAAATCAAGCTCTCCGCCTAAAAGCAGATAGCCGGTTTCTTTATATATACGGGAATCGCCTATAGTTATCATGGGCCCTTTGCCGAGTAAATGTATTACAGCGTTTTCGTAATATATATCGCCTATCTTTCCGACTCTAGCCGTTATATGTCCTTTTGAAGTAGGGTTAGCCAAAGGGCCTTCTACCTCAAGCTTCCCATTGACCGTACCGCTTATCACGCTCGCAATATTCTCCCCTATATAACTTACAAGCTCGTCTAATTTTGTCCCATCCAAAAGCGCCACAAGCTCAATATTGTGAGGCTCTATCAATTCTATTTTACCAACAAGCCTGAAACTCTTCCCCCATTTAAGGCCTAAAATCTCGAAGACCTTCTTTCTTAAGGCGAATTGCAGCGAGAGTTCTTTGCACGGCTTGTAATTAATGATTGTTTTTTCGGTATTTATAACTCCCGTAAGTATGGGTATTTTTGTCTTGCTATTGTCAAGTTCCGCATTCATGGTTATATTCGTTGCTATATCCAATCCTCCCATATGCCAGTGTTTTAATTCGGTATATAACGAAAGTTTCGGCCAGGAAGAAAAGACACCCCCCAATACGATCTCTCCAGATTCCCCCCACTGAGATAGTATCTTAAATTGGAATTCCTTCTTGCTCAGATCGATTTTGCCTTCTTCTATTTTAACGGCATCGCCTAATGCAATATCCCGCAAATTAAAATTTCCGTTATTAAACTCGCATGAGCCTGAAAAATTCGTCTCAATTCCGCTTGCCGTCTTAAAGTTCCCTTTCGCCGATAAGCGATTAAAAGGTCCGGAGATATGCGTTATTACTTCAGCGTAGCTATTTTCTAATTTCATGTTCACGTCAAAAACAGGCGAATCGGAATATAGACTCTTCGCCTCGCCGGTTATCTCCAGCGGAACCCCATAAACGTTCAAAGCGGCATTTTTTAAATTGACGCTATCGTCCAAAAGCGTGCCACTCACCCGGGCACCGGTTATAAAGGGTTCTTTCGCTTCATATTGGATTACGGAACCGTCTATAATATCAAAGAGCATGCGTTTCATCTCTTGCGCTGCGATAATGCTTTTGTCAATGAATGAGCTATCTTTATAAACCTCTCCCGGCAAAATGTAAAACTTGGGTGAAATAAGCGCAACCTTGAAAATCTCTTTTTTTCTATTAAAAACCAGGTCGACAAGGCTGTAATTTATACGCACTTCTTTTGATTCAAAAAGCTTATATTTTTCATCGCTTGAGGCATATATCGCTATATCAGAGAAGACAATTGGGTAAAAGACCCCTCCTTTGATATCTCCGATATATACCTTACCGCTGAAAGTCTGCGATAATGACTTTTCAAAAAATATCTTAAAGTCCCTCAGCAAAAGCTCTCCTCTCCAGCTTACATATATATATAAACCAACAGCGCATACTAAAAAAAGGAGACTTATTATTGCTAAAAAACGTCTACGTTGGCTTTGAAATCTTCTCTTCCTCATAACTTGTCGTAAAATTCAGGTGGTCTACTTGAGCGACGACCTTGCAGTGGCTTCCTTTCTTAAATTTTCCGGATATTATCTCTTCGGCTAGTGGATCCTCTAAAAAACGCTGTATTATACGCTTTAGGGGCCTCGCGCCGAATACCGGGTCAAAACCCCTCTCTATAAGGAATCCCTTTGCGGAACTGTCAAGTTCTAGTTTTACATCCTGCTCTGCTAAGCGTTTTTCAACATCTCCTATTTCGATATCTATTATCTTGTAGAGCTCGTTTTTGGTAAGGCGTTTGAATATTATTATGTCATCCACCCTATTGAGGAACTCGGGCTTAAAAGTCTTCTTAACCTCGTCTAGCAGCCTCTTTTTCATATCGTCATAGTCCGCATCATCGCTATCCGCTTTAAAGCCTATCGAGCCGTGTTTCTTAAGCATCTCCGCTCCTATATTCGAAGTCATAATAAGGATAACATTCTTGAAATCTACTTTTCTTCCGAAAGAATCGGTAAGCCTGCCCTCTTCTAAGACTTGAAGCAGTATATTAAATACATCGGGGTGCGCCTTCTCAAGTTCATCCAACAGCACGACGGAATACGGCTTCCTCCTAACTCGTTCCGTAAGCTGACCTCCCTCTTCATAACCCACATATCCCGGAGGCGCGCCGACAAGTCTCGAGACATTAAATTTTTCCATATATTCTGACATATCAATCTGTATCATTGCGTTCTCGTCTCCGAATATGTACTCTGCCAGCGCCTTGCCCAAAAGCGTTTTTCCTACGCCTGTCGGGCCAAGGAACACAAAAGAACCTATCGGCCTCTTCGGGTCTTTTATTCCGGCCCTGGAGCGTCTTACCGCGCGCGCGATAGCGCTTATGGCCTCTTCCTGACCGATTACGCGATTGTGCAGTCCTTCCTCTATTTTCAAAAACTTTTCGCTCTCTTTTTCTTCTAATCTTATAAGAGGAATGCCTGTCCATTTAGAAACGATAGTGGAAATATCCTCAGCCGTAACTTCTATATTCTTAGACCTCTTCGTCTCTTTCCATGCCTGTTTAACCTTTTCCAGTTCCTCTTTAGTCCTTCTTTCAAGGTCTCTATATTTAGCAGCTTTCTCAAAATCCTGGTCTTTTACTGACGCGCCTTTTTCTCTCGTTGCCTCTTCTAATTTCTCTTCTATCTTTTTAACCTCTTCCGGCGCGACCATGACAGAAAGCCTTGCCCTGGAGCCGGCTTCATCCATTAAATCTATAGCCTTATCCGGCAGGAACCTCCCCGTTATGTACCTATCCGATAATTTCGCTGCCGCTTCCAAGGCCTCATCCGAAAATTTAACCCCATGATGGACCTCGTACTTATCTCTAAGGCCTTTAAGTATTTCTATAGTTTCTTTCACAGAAGGCGGTTCTACCATGATTGTCTGGAAACGCCTTTCGAGGGCTGCATCTTTCTCGATATGTTTTCTATACTCATCAAGTGTTGTCGCGCCTATGCACTGTATCTCGCCTCTGGATAATGCCGGCTTAAGAATATTAGAAGCGTCTATGGCGCCCTCTGCGCCGCCTGCCCCGACCAATGTGTGCAATTCATCTATAAACACTATCACGTCTTCCGAGTGTTTTATTTCGTCCATGACAGCCTTTATTCTCTCTTCGAACTGGCCTCTATATTTTGTACCTGCAACCATCAGCGCCAGGTCCAATATGACGATGCGCTTTTTCAAAAGAATTTCAGGGACGTCGGAAGCGATTATCTGCTGCGCAATGCCCTCTACAATCGCTGTCTTCCCGACTCCGGCCTCTCCCAAAAGCACGGGATTATTTTTCGTGCGCCTGCCTAATATCTGTATTACTCTCTCTATTTCGTTAGCCCTGCCTATAACCGGATCGAGCTTATTCTGCTTTGCGAGCTTGGTCAAATCCCTGCCAAAGGCATCCAAGGCAGGAGTTTTGCCTTTGGTAGTCTTCGGACCGACGCCAAAACCCGGTATAGCTGAACCGAGGATCTGCATAACTTCTGACCGTACTCTTTCCAGATCTAGCCCTAAGTTCATTAATACCTGCGCACCGACGCCTTCGCCTTCTCTTAAGAGCCCCAGCAGGAGGTGCTCTGTTCCGATATAATTATGATTCAGCGCCCTGGCCTCATCCATGGATAGTTCTATTACCTTCTTTGCTTTAGGGGTAAACGGGATATCGCCGGATACTACGGTACTTGGCCCGGGCTGCACTAATTTTTCTACCTCAAGCCTGATCTTATCCAGGTCTAACCCCAAGCTGGCCAATACCGCTGCCGCCACACCTTCGCCTTCCCTCACCAACCCGAGAAGTATATGCTCGGTTCCTATGTAATCATGGTTAAAACGTTTGGCTTCTTCCTTTGCCAAAAGAATAACCTTTCTTGCCCGTTCCGTAAATCTATTGAACATTTTATATACCTCCTATAAGTTATTTTTTCAGTCTTTCCCTAATCAATCTGGCACGCACCACATCTCTTTCGTTAGACGGAGACGCCTTTCCCTCGAATTTCTGCAAGTGCGCGGGTTGAGTCAAAATAAAAAGGCTATTAATGCTTTTTATATCTATATCTTTTATTACTCCCAGATCCACGCCTAATCGAACTATAGAAAGTAATCTCATAGTTTCGTCGCTTGTTATCATATGAGCGCTCTTAAGGGTGCCGTAAGCCCTCCAAGTCTTGTCAGAAAGCGTATCTTTGTCCTGAGTCATGAGCACATGCCTGGCATTGGCCTCGCGCGCAATAACCTGGTTTATAATACTCTCAATGTTTCCTATTATATCTTCTTCCGCCCTCCCTAAAGTTACTTGATTCGATATCTGGAAAAAATTTCCGGCGGCCTCTGTACCTTCGCCGTATAATCCTCGTATCGCCAAACTCAATTTGGCGACAGTCTCAAGCACCTTTCCTACCTGTTTTGTCAAAACTAAGGCCGGAAGATGCAGCATTACGGACGCCCTCATGGCTGTACCGGTATTAGTGGGGCACGCTGTGAGGTATCCCCATTTGCTTGAATAAGCGTATTCTAATTTTTTGTTGATCTTGCCGTCGATTTTATTGATTATGCGCCAGGCCTCTGTCAGATTAAAACCTGATTTTAAAACCTGAATGCGCAGATGATCCTCCTCATTTATCATGATGCTTATTATTTCGCTATTATCTACGACAAGTGCTTTGTATTCAGGATTTCTTGCGTGCTCCAAACTCATCAAATGCCTCTCTACTAAAAACTGCCTGTCTATCTCGCTAAGTTCTGCCATATCAAAGAATGTGTAATCCTTTAAAAATCCTGCGCTTTCCATAGCCTTTTTGATCATACTCAGAGCGTCTTTTTTTTGGTCCTTTGTAGCCCAATCGGAAAACGGCGCCTTTACAAGATTTCTAGCGAATCTTATGCGGCTCGAAATAACTATATCCGACTTGGGGCCGCTGCCCTTAAGCCACTCACTTGTCTGATTTAAGAGATCGTTTAATTTCATTTTTCCTTCTTCTCCTTATCCTTCTTCTCGTCCTTCTTCTCCAACTCCCTTATCTCGTCCCTAATTTTTGCGGCCTCTTCAAATTCCTCTGTATCTATGGCTCTCTTCAGTTTCGCCTTCATCTCTTGCAATTTAGAAACCGGCTCAGTGACAACTTTGGTTTGTTTCATAGACGGCGTTTTCCCTACATGTTGATCCGAGCCATGTATCCTTTTTAAAAGCGGCTCGAGTTTCGATTGAAATGCGGTATAGCATTCACTGCAGCCAAGCCTGCCCGTTCTTCTAAAATCAGAGTATGTAAGTCCACAATTGGAACATTTTATTTTAACTGCCTTCTTTGGCAATTCCGCCACGTCCCCGAAATCACCAAGGCCGGCCAATAGCTCTCCTAAGCCAAAGTGCTCTTCCATTTTTGCGCTTTTCTCTCTTGCGCATGTTTCGCACAGATTTAGCTTTGTCACCTTGTCATTAACGATCTCGGTAAGATGGACCGTTGCCTCATTCTTGCCGCATACGTCGCATAACATATTCGTTCTCCCTTTTTAGTTTTACCCTTAATCTATTTTATACTTGATACCGTCGATCTTCGTAAGTTTACGGAACTCATCCCTTAATTCAAGCGTAAGCTTACCCGGTTTACCTCTACCGATCGTTTTTTTATCAATCCTTACAACGGGAACTATTTCGGCCGCGGAGCCGGTTAAAAAACATTCGTCAGCTTTGTAAACTTCATTCAGTTTAAATTTTTTCTCCCGAAAGATTATTTTTCTTTTCTTCGCTATGCTTATAACCGCATCGCGGGTTATGCCTTCCAGCGCGCCGATCTTGGTCGGAGAAGTTATCAGTGTTTTTTTACTGACTATAAAAATATTATCCCCTGTGCACTCTGCGACATAACCGTCATGAGTAAGCATTAGCGCTTCTTCAACGCCGCTTTTTGTGGCCTCCAGCTTCGCTAGTATGTTATTCAAATAATTTAACGATTTAATCCTCGGGTTTAGCGCCTGAGGAAGATTTCTTCTCGTCTTCGCTGTTATTATATGAAGGCCTTCTCTGTAATATCTTTCCGGGTATAAAGCGACCTTGTCGGCTATTATAAAAATTACCCTGCCATGCCTGCATTTCCTGGGATCTAGCCCCAGATCACCAGGGCCTCTCGTGACCACGAGCCTTATATAGGCATCCTTCAATTTATTCTTTTTAAGCGTAGCGACAACAGCCTTCATGAGCGCATCTTTTTTCATAGGAATTACCAGTTGTATCGCGCTTGCGGATCTATACAATCTATCGATATGCCCTTTAAGCCTAAACACCAAACCGCTATACGACCTTATACCTTCAAAAACTCCGTCGCCGTAGAGAAGGCCGTGATCAAATATAGAAACATAAGCCTTATCTCTATCTACAAACTTTCCGTTCAAGTATACACTTAAACCCACAGGGCCTCCTTATTCTTGATATTACCGTCTTCCATGTAATAGGTTTTATTAAAATCCTCTCTCATCATCTCGTTATGCGACACTATGATAAGCGCTGTGCCGCTTTCCTTGTTTATCTTCCATAAAATATCATAAATTTGGCTGCCCATCTCCGAATCGAGATTGCCTGTAGGCTCATCCGCTAAGATCACATCGGGTTCGTTTATCAAAGCCCTGGCTATAGCCACCCTCTGGGCCTCTCCGCCGGATAGTTCTCTTGGTTTATGGCTTCGTCTATCAGCAAGGCCTACCGTCTCAAGCAAATTCATCGCCGACTCTTTAATCACCCTTGTCGGACGGGCGTCCTTACTTATAAATGCCGGAAGCATTATGTTCTCAAGGGCGCTGAATTCGGGAAGCAGATGGTAAAACTGAAAAACAAACCCCATCTTTTTATTTCTGATCTTGGCCCGCTCTTCATCCTTTAATGAATATAAATTCATTCCGTTAAAAAAGACCTCTCCTATCGTAGGAGTATCAAGGCCTCCAACTATATGGAGAAGCGTCGACTTACCGGCCCCGGAAGGCCCTACAATAAGAAGACTCTCCCCCTTCTTTAATTCTAGATCAACACCGTTAAGCGCCTCTATCTTGCAGTTACCTTGCGTATAGATTTTATGTATATTTTTTGCCAATATCATAGTATTCGAATTATTCATATCGTATCGCCTTCACAGGATCCAAGCGCGCGGCTTGCCATGCAGGGTAGAGCGCCGCGGCAAGCGATATAAAAATGGCTACGGCCACCACTGCAAAAACATCCATAGATTCTATTCTGACAGGTATCCTATCCAGATAATAGACATCACTAGGGAAAAGTGAAAAACCGCTGAACCGTTCAATCCCGTCAGCTATGCCGTTTATGTTAGCGGCAAAGACAAAACCGGCTACGCATCCCGCTATAATACCTATAAAAGCCATTAAAAACCCGTTCATAAGAAATATCTTCCTTATGCTCGACGATGTCGCGCCGATCGATTTTAAAATACCTATGTCTTTAGTCTTTTCCATCACCACCATTATGAGGGTGCTGGCTATATTAAAGCATGCTACTATCACTATAAGGGCCAGGATAAAAAACATCATTTTCTTCTCTACCGCTAACGCGCGCATCAAATTACGGTCCAGGTCAGCCCATGTTTTGACAATATACGGATAACCTAATTCTATCTGTAGAATATTTTTTATCCTGCCTACGTCAAATTCATCCTTCACCTTCACCCCTATACCGGTGAGGCAATTTTCCCCGAACAATTCCTTTGAGCCGTCTATAGTTATAATAGCGATAGTAGTATCGTAATCGTATCTACCCGAATTAAAAACATCCACGACCTTAAATTCTTTTGACTTTTGATCTTTCGGCGAAATAACAGACACGGAATCGCCTATCGAAAGATTCAAGCTTCTTTTCAATTCTGAGCCTATAATAATGCCGTCGCCGGAAAGGTCTAATCTCTGCTTTCCCGTAAATTCTTTTATATTAGTTACAGCCCCTTCCTTCTCCGGATCGATGCCCCGTATTAATACACCTGCTATGTTTTCTTTTGTTTTTAATAGCGCCTGCCTTTGCACGAAAGGCGAAAAGCTTACGACCTCCTCCATACCTTTGAGTTTCGCAGTGACCGTATCGAGGCTGCTCGAATCATGCTGCGAAAAAATTATGACGTGGGAATATGTCCCTATAATTTTTTCTTTTATCTCATGATCAAAGCCGCTCATAACGCTTAAAACTACAATAAGCGCCGCCACGCCTAACGCAACGCCTGTGACAGAAATAAAAGTTATAAGCGAGATAAATCTCTCTTTTTGCTTCGACCTTAGGTATCTTAAACTTACAAGTAGCTCAAACCGCATTTGCTTATTCCGTATTTTGTTTTTCAGGTCTTAATTGAGGGAAAAATATTACCTCGCGTATAGAAGCCGAATTAGTAAGCAGCATAACAAGCCTGTCTACTCCTAATCCCAGGCCTCCGGCAGGCGGCATGCCATATTCAAGGGCCTGAACAAAGTCCTCGTCAAATTCGCGCTTTCCTGCCGCTGATGCCTTCTTTTCGACCTCAAAACGCTTGCGTTGTTCGATAGGGTCGTTGAGTTCTGAATACGCGTTCGCGATTTCCATACCTCCGACAAAGAGTTCGAACCTCTCTGAGATCAGAGGATTATCCTTGTTCGCCTTTGCCAATGGGCATAATTCGGTGAACATATCCGTAATAAAAACAGGATTTGATTCGGCTTTCGGTTCTATCAATTCAGCTATTATATTCAAAAGCTGGGTCCTGGAAAGTTCGCCGCTTTCTATCTTAATGTCTTTATCCTTTAGCTTCTTTAACCAGACCTTTTCGCTATCAGTAGGTAATATTCCAAAAGTATCTTTCATTAATTCCGCAAAAGAAATTCGTTCCCACTTTTTGAAATCTATGACTTTCCCCTGATATTCTATTTCCTCTTTGCCCAACACCTCCTTGGCAACGAATCTTATCAGATCTTCCGTTAATTTCATAACGTCTTCATAATTCGCATACGCGGTGTAAGATTCCATCATGGTAAATTCGGGATTATGCCGAGTGGAGATGCCTTCATTTCTAAAGCTTCTATTTATCTCGTATATTTTCTCAAAGCCGCCCACAAGGAGCCTTTTTAAATAAAGTTCGGGCGCTATCCTTAAGTATAGATCCACGCCAAGGGCCTCGTGATGGGTCTTAAAAGGTTTACCTGCCGCCCCTCCGGGGATCGGATGCATTATCGGCGTCTCAACCTCAAGATATCCGCGGCTGTCAAAAAATTCTCTGATTTTCGTTATTGTTTTTATTCTTGCGCAAAATATTTTTTTAACATCTTCATTGGCTATTAGATCCAGATAGCGCTTTCTATATCTAATCTCCACATCCTTCAAGCCGTGCCATTTTTCCGGCATGGGCCTTAGGGCCTTCGAAAGAAGATGATACTCCGTAACTTTGATCGTAAGCTCACCGGTCCTTGTCTTAAATAATTCACCGTCAGCACCTATGATGTCCCCGATATCGATGAAGTCTTTAAAAAACTTGAACTTTTCAGCTCCCAGCACATCCTGATTCAGGTAAATCTGTATTTTTCCATCTTCTCCCTTTATATCGCAGAAAATACTTTTACCGTGAGCCCTAAAAGCTGTAAGCCTGCCGCATACCCTAACCTTTTTACCTTCCTGGTAAGATGCGGCTAACTCTTTTGCAGATAAAAAGTCAGAAAATTTGGTAGGATAAGGCGTTACGCCGGCTTGCCTTATTTTATCAAGCTTGTCCGATCTTTGTTTTATAAATTCTTTTATCTCATCCATGTGTACTCACTCCCTATAGTTAGCTTATTATTATAATATATAACAATAAGTGTGTCAACTTTATAAAAGGGCCTTAACTCCTCACTCTGCAGCTTTACCGGCAGGTGCCATTTATGGTAGCAATAGGAGCTCGCGATTTCCTATTCTGTTTTTGCCTACCCTTCGTGTCGTCAAAATTTCTTGACGCTTTTTACTCGTCAGAAATCGGGGGCTGGGATAACTCACCCCACACCTATAGGTGTGGGGTTCGAACAATCCCAACCCTTTTATAAACCGATTTTTTCCTCGCAAAAAGCTAAAATTTTGAAACTTCACTTAGGGCAGGCAAAAACAGGATATGCACAATTAGCCTCAAGAGCACCTGCCGGTAGCTGCTCCAAGTTAAAATAGCTGGAATGCCTCACTGCATATGGTAGCGACAGGGATGAGTAGTGAAATTGTCCCGCCTACGCCCCACTTTTTGCTCTCTATGTGCGGGATCCCGCACATGTATGCTTAAAGTCAGGTTTAGGCGGG
>PEWV01000024.1 GCA_002780005.1 Candidatus Aquitaenariimonas noxiae
CTTACACCCACTTTTTCACAACTCATAGCGAAATCCCGCGAAGCCAATCTCTCTTCTTCGCATGCACTGGCGAAGCGGGAAGCTATGGGGGCGTTATTAGCAAATGGCTTATAGCAAATGGCTAATGGTTCACATATTAAAATCAAAGATCAAATAATAGCGTCCTGTCCGCCGTAGCCTATCTTGCTACTGCACATGCATCGGCGAAGGCGAAAGCTATGGGGGCGGTATTAGCAAATGGCTAATAGCAAATAGCTAAAAATCAAAGATCGACAAATAAAAAGTTATGTAGGGCTTCTATAAGCCAGCAATAATTATGACTTCAGTACTTAATGATAGTATAAACGGGGTACTCTTCGATTTTTTTCTTCCCGTTCAAAAATCCAAGTTCAATAAGAAAGGCTATGCCGGCGACTTTTCCTTTTAATTTTTCAACAAGTTGGGCAACGGCTTTGGCCGTTCCGCCTGTTGCAAGTAAATCATCAACAATTAAAACATTCTCGCCTTCTTTTATCGCGTCTTGATGTATTTCCAGCGTATCAATACCATATTCAAGCTCATAAGAAACGCGATGAGTTAAAAACGGCAGTTTGCCTTTTTTTCTTACCGGCACAAAACTTGCGCCAAGTTTATAAGCAATGGCTGATCCGAATATAAAACCCCTGGATTCTATGCTGACAACAACATCTATTTTCTTATTTTTAAACTTTTTCGAGATCCTGTCAACGGTCTCCCTGAATGCCTTGGCATCCCTAAGCAATGGGGTTATATCTTTAAATATAATGCCTTTTTTAGGGAAGTCAGGAACGTCCCTTATGATCTTTTTTAAATTTATGGTTACCATGGTTTACTCCTTAGGCATGCTCTCTCGCCTTATCTCTTTCGCGAGATCCTTTTCCTGCTGTTTGCTATAAATGCGCAGTTTTCTCATAGCTGCGCTTTCTATCTGCCTGACCCTTTCCCTTGTTATCCCGAATTTCTTCGCGGTTTCATCCAGCGTGCGGGTAACGCCATCCTTCAATCCGTACCTAAGGACCAATATTTTTCGTTCCCTGGAAGTCATTTTTTCCAAGAGCGACTTAATTTTCTCTTTCAGTAAAAATACCGCCAGTTCGTTAGCCGAGGTCGCCAAGCTCTCATCTTCAATTAAATCCATAAATTCCCCGTTTCCGTCTTCGCCTATCGGGGCGTGCAAAGAAGATACCTTAGTAACCATATCTTTTAAATACTTTACTTTTTCAACGGGTTTTTTCATTTTCTTGGCGACTTCCTTGATACTTGGCGTTCTTTTCAGTTTCTGGGAAAGCAGCTCCTGCGTCTTTTTGAAACGTATCAAAAGCTCCACCATATATACCGGTATCCGGATCGTTTTACCCTGGTTTGCTATAGCCCTTGTTATGTATTGCTTGATCCACCACGCTGCATATGTAGAAAACCTATACCCTTTCTTTGGATTATATTTTTCCACGGCCTTCATCAACCCCAGGTTGCCCTCTTCGATCAGGTCCATCAGGGGAATGCCAAGATAGCTGTAGCGTTTAGCGATATTAATAACCAGCCTCAAGTTGGACCTTATCATTTTCTGCCGCGCCGCCCAACTCCCCTTCTTTATTTTCTTGGCGAGATCTATTTCTTCCTCAGCGGTCAGAAGAGGGATATCTTTAATTTCTTTCAGATAAAGCTTAATAGGATCCATACTTCCCCTCTCTTTTTTTGCTATGTCTATTTACTTTGTTTTTTGTTTCTTTTCTTTAATGACTGCCTGCGCTGCGGCCAGCTTTGCTATAGGAACCCTGTAAGGAGAACAGCTCACATAGTCCATATTAACGAAATGGCAAAACTCTACGGAACGCGGCTCTCCGCCGTGCTCTCCACATATGCCCACTTCCAAGTTTTTGCGCGTCTTCCTGCCGCGGTCGATGCCTATCTTGATCAATTCGCCTATACCTTCCTGGTCTATGCTCTGGAAAGGATCTCCCGGTAAAATACCTTTCTTGATATAATCCGGCAAGAAGCTCCCTATGTCATCCCTTGAGAATCCAAAACCCATCTGGGTCATATCGTTCGTGCCGAAGGAAAAAAATTCTGCCACTTCGGCCAATTTATCCGCTACGATAGAGGCGCGCGGGATTTCTATCATGGTGCCGAACATATACTTAATTTTCTTTAAATTATATTTTGCCAGTACCTCCTTGTAGACCTTTTCAGTAATAACCAACTGCGAATTCAATTCTTTCACGTCACAGACCACTGGGATCATTATCTCAGGATAAGGTTTTTTTCCTTCATTTATAAGCTCAGCAGCCGCCTCAAATACAGCCCTAATCTGCATTTCGCTCACCTCAGGATAAGTAACGCCAAGGCGCACTCCGCGATGACCCATCATGGGGTTCGATTCGTGCAGATTTTCAGCCCTTTCCGCAAGCTCGTCCAGTGTTATGTTCAATTCCTGGGCAAGCTGCTTGAGTTTGACTTCTTCGCGCGGTACGAATTCGTGTAACGGCGGATCTAGCAGGCGTATGACTACAGGAAAACCGTCCATTGCCTCCAATGTCATTTTTATATCCTTCTTGACATAAGGGGACAGTTCTTCGAGCGCCTTTTTTCTCTCCGCTTCGGTTTTGGATACTATCATTTTACGCAACAGGAAAAGCGGTTTATCCGCCCCCTTACCATAAAACATATGCTCCGTCCTGAAAAGGCCGATGCCTTCGGCGCCGAATTGCAGGGCGCGTTTTGCATCATCCGGCGTGTCGGCATTTGTTCGGACTCCAAGTCGTTTTACAGAATCGCAAAGCACTAAAAACTCGCTTAACATTTTATTTTCTTCGGAGGCGTCCATCATCGGAAGCTTGCCATAGTATAAGTTGCCTTTGGTGCCATTTAAGGTGATCCAATCACCTTCCTTAATGATCTTATCACCTGCTGAGACTTCTTTTTTATTATAATCAACACGCAGCGTCCCGCATCCGACAACGCAGCATTTGCCCCAGCCGCGAGCCACAAGCGCCGCATGCGAAGTCATTCCGCCTCTTGCCGTCAATACGGCTTCTGCGGCCCTCATGCCTTCTACGTCTTCAGGGTTAGTCTCTTCGCGCACCAGTATTACCTTCTTACCCTGTTTTGCCCACGCAACAGCATCGGCGGCAGAAAACACCGCCTGGCCTGTTGCCCCCCCCGGGCCTGCAGGCAGACCTTTAGCCAACACTTTAGTACCTATCTCGACTTTAGGATCGATTATAGGATGGAGCAATTCATCTAATTGCGCAGGTGTCACACGCATCAGGGCTTCTTCTTTTGTTATTACTTTCTCGTGCAGCATATCTATCGCCATGCGAACAGCTGCAGGGCCGTTACGTTTTCCTATGCGGCATTGCAGCATAAAAAGCCTGCCTTTTTCAATAGTGAACTCTATATCCTGCATGTCATGATAGTGCTTTTCAAGGCGTTTTTGTATAGCAAAGAGTTCTTTATAAAGCTTGGGCATTCCTTCTTCGAGCGTTACCAGATTTTTATTATGCTCGGATTTGGAGTACTTATTTATAGGAGCAGGTGTGCGGATCCCGGCCACTACGTCTTCGCCTTGCGCGTTAACCAGATACTCGCCGTAGAACTTACCTTCCCCGTTCCCGGGGTTGCGCGTAAAAGCAACGCCTGTCGCGGAATCTTCGCCCATATTACCGAATACCATAGTCTGGACCGTAACGGCCGTACCCCATGAATCCGGTATGTTCTCTATGCGTCTGTAACTGAAAGCACGTTTACCGTTCCACGAAGCGAATACCGCTCCGATACCTCCCCACAGCTGTTCATTTGCCTCATCAGGGAATTCTTTTTTCAAAACTTCCTTGATCTTGCCCTTGAAAAGATTGCAAAGTTTTTTTAAATCTTCGGTTGTCAGATCCGTATCGGATGAATATCCCCTCTCCTTCTTCATGGCCTTCATAATATGCTCTAATTGCTTGCGTATTCCTGATTCGTCATCCTTAGGCTCTATGCCTTGAGCCTTTTCCATGACCACGTCGGAATACATCATTATAAGCCTGCGATAGGCGTCATAAACAAAACGGGTATTGCCGCCGCTTTGTTTGACGAGGCCAGGTATTGTTTTCTCTGTTAAGCCGACATTTAGCACTGTTTCCATCATTCCCGGCATGGAACGCCTCGCGCCTGAGCGGACCGAAGCTAGAAGCGGATTGGACGGGTCGCCGAATTTCCTGCCCATTAATTCTTCCACCTTCTTGACAGCCTTCGTAACTTCTTCTTTCAGGCCATTCGGATACGTTCTTTTATGTTCATAATAATAGGTGCAAATTTCAGTGGTAATTGTAAACCCGGGCGGCACGGGAAGTTTTAAATTTTTGTTTCCTGCCATCTCGGCTAGATTGGCGCCTTTACCTCCCAAGAGGTTCTTCATGCTCTCGTTTCCGTCGGCTTTTCCTCCGCCAAAGGAATATACAAATTTCTTCTTCATTTTAATACTACTCCTTTCTTAAATGAGACCATAATTTGCCGAGTTCGAAGAACGAGGTAAATTATATGGTCGAATTTAATCCGCCGACTTGTCCTCCGAAGCTACCACTATGAGTTACCCAACCCATCTAGCGTAGGAGGAAGCCGATCTTTTATCTACGCATGCAACGGCGAAGGCGGACTACCTTAGCTTATCTTCTATAAATTTCTTTAAATTTTCGATTTCAATTCTATCCTGTTTCATCGTATCCCTGTATCTTATTGTGACTTTTTTATCTTCCAGGGAATCGACATCCACAGTCACGCAATATAAGGTGCCTATTTCGTCTTGTCTCCGATACAATCTTCCTATTGAAGCCGTATCGTCATAACTTACTTTATAATCAGCCCTCAAATTGTTAACGATATTATGCGCCAGCTCGACTATTTGCGGCCTATTCCTGAGCAAGGGTAGCACGGCTACCTTAATCGGCACCAAGTCCTTATGCAGGGCTAATAATACCCGCTTTTCACCTTTGACTTCCTCTTCCCTGTAAGAATTCAATAAGAACGCAAGGACTGCCCTGTCAACTCCGCCTGACGGCTCGATTATATAAGGTGTTATATTTGCCTTTGACTCATCGTCAAAAAAGACCAGGTCCTTGCCGCTTAACTTTGAATGCTGCTTTAAATCAAAATCTCCTCTATTAGCGATACCTTCCAGTTCTGACCACCCCATCGGAAACAGGTATTCTATATCATGGCAGCTTTTGGCATAATGCGCAAGCTCGTCTTTAGCATGCTCTCTCAGCCTAAGATCCTTGGAGTCTATTCCTAAATTAATATACCAATTCAACCTCTGCTCCAGCCAGTATTTATACCATTTATCCGCTTCTTCAGGTTTTGTAAAATACTCGAGCTCCATCTGTTCGAATTCCCTGCATCGAAAGACAAAATTGCCGGTCGTTATTTCATTGCGGAATGATTTTCCTATTTGCGCTATGCCAAACGGGAGTTTTTTCCGAGATGACATTAGAACATTAGAAAAATTCACGAAAATACCCTGCGCCGTCTCGGGTCTAAGGTAGATCTCGGCGCTTTTATCTTCTACGGAACCGATGAACGTCTTAAACATCAGATTGAATTTCTTAGGCTCTGTAAGAGCGCCCCCGCACTCTGGGCACTTCTTTTCCTTCAATAAATCTTCGCGAAACCTCTTCTTGCAATCCTTGCAATCAACCATTAGATCCTGGAACGATGTCACGTGGCCTGAAGCCATCCAGGCGTTGGGATGCATAAGTATCGAGGAATCTAACCCCTCCACATCATCCCTATTGTAAATCATGCTTTTCCACCAGGCCCTTTTGACATTATTCTTAAGTTCTACGCCTAAAGGACCGTAATCCCATATGCTTCCAAGTCCGCCGTATATTTCGCTATTTTGGAATATAAAACCTCGGCGTTTACACAGAGAAGTTATTTTTTCCATATCATTAGTAGCCATATCATTAATCTCCAAGTTTAAAAACGAAGCACGAAATACGAAATCCGAAACAAATTCTAAATCTAAATTCTCAAATGTTCAAAAATACTTTTTTTGGTCATTCTAATTTAATCTATTTGATATTGTTTCGAAATTCGATATTCGAATTTCGGATTTATTAATCACTTTTCTATCTTCTTCAAAAAATCTAACGTCTTTAACTTTATATCTATATGCATATCCAAGAATTTTCTTAATATATTTTCTACCTCTTCCCCCACTTGTTTGCTAACTTTAACCCTTAATGTTTTTTCATAAGGCGTTTTTTTGATATGCCTTATAAAATTGATGGTCCCCGGGGATATATTTATCGCTGCAGTATCCGAGGAGAGGCAATTTTTACAAAGAAGCCCTCCAAGCTTAGGGCTGAATTTAACGTCCGCATCTACGGCCTTGGAGCAGTGTACGCAGCCATCCAGCTCCGGCATAAGCCCTACGATAAGTAAAAGCTTTATCTCAAAGATCCTTGTTACCCTTCGCGCGCTTCCGGGCTCGCATAACAAGTTTAAAGTATTCAATAACAACGTAAATAGCTCTTCGCACTTTTCATTAGGCGGTGTTGCGGCATCGGTAAGTTCGGCGGCATAGCTTGCGTAAGCTGTCCGTTCCAAATCCGCTCTTATGTTCTTAAAAAGATCTATCAGGTCGCACTGCGTTAT
This sequence comes from Candidatus Aquitaenariimonas noxiae, assembly GCA_002780005.1. Classification (GTDB taxonomy): domain Bacteria; phylum Omnitrophota; class Gorgyraeia; order Aquitaenariimonadales; family Aquitaenariimonadaceae; genus Aquitaenariimonas; species Aquitaenariimonas noxiae. The sequence continues at coordinate 6,655 of PEWV01000024.1, forward strand.
GTAAAAGAGCTCGCTCTTTTTGCTCTCGTAAAAAACTATCCTGTTTAAAGTCAAGATCTCAGGAAATGATCCGAATTGGGCCCGCGGTCCACGCACGCCCTTTATAACACCCTTTATCTTTCCGAAATCTTTTGTGTATAAAACCAATAGGATGCTGGTCTCTCTTAAAGGATATCTCCTTAATATGATCGCATCCGTCTTTTGTATTTTGACCTTGCTCATTCAGATAAAAAATTAGAGAATATTATAAATCAAATTTTGAAAAAACCAAGAAATATTTTTAACTTTCGATCTTTTTATTCTTGTCCTGCCATCCTTCAGGGCCTACAAGCCCGCCCGAAATGATGATCTTCATGGCATCCTCTATACTCATATCTAAAAATATGACCTCTTCTTTCGGGACCATAATAACCCAACCGGTCGCCGGGCTCGGTGTGGTAGGCACAAAAATACTAATGGTCGAAGCTCCTGTCTTTTTATTTATTTCCTCGTTCCTGGTGTTGGTTACAAAACCTATAGAATATATCCCTTTTCTTGGATATTGCACAAGAACCACGCTTTTAAAAAGCTCCCTGCCGCCGCCTTCCATAAACGTATTGATTGTCTGTTTTATGGGTCTGTATATCTTATTTACAAAAGGCATTTTATAAAGCAACCCTTCGCCTATGCTAAATAGCTTCCTTAATAAAAGCACCCTGGTACCGGCACCTATTAGAATGACAGAAAAAATTACGCCTATGAATATCAAAAATTTGGCAAGTATTAAAGCGAGTGTCCCAAGATTGGGCTCTAGGAATTTTGTTAACGGCGCCAAAAGGATATTGTTTGTGGTCACGATTAGATATTTTAATATTAATATGGTGGCGAGCACGGGAAAAATAATAGCCA
>PEWV01000023.1 GCA_002780005.1 Candidatus Aquitaenariimonas noxiae
AACAAGACAATGAACATCGGCGGTATCGCAGTAAGCCTTGACGGAGTAAATATAACAATAGACGGTGCCACAGGCAAGACTATCCAGGACCTCTATCAGCTGCTTTCGAATAACTCGCAGTACAATATCCTCACCTGGCTTGGCAGCGTAAACATAAAATATAACGGCCAACAGTGGGTGGTCGTAGAAAATTACGGAGTAAAATCTATCACTGCAACCTCTTTAAACAATGCCCAAGTTTCGTTTAATGGTTCTCTTAGTGCTGTAGATGTCCAAAATAATACCATAACAATCGGCGGCATTATAATAAGCCTTGAGAATATGTCTGCAATATTGGATGGGATAAGTAACAAAACCGTTAATGACATTGCGCTTTTATTCGAAAAGAACAAAAGCAATAATATCCTCACCTGGCTTAAAGGCTCAAGTATAAAATACACCGGTCAGAAGTGGATAGTTACTTCAGGCAATATCCGGATAGATTCCTTATGCAACGAACAGTCTTCTTTTGGAGGCTCAATAGACGCGGTGGATGTCACCAATAGCACTATAACCGTTGGAGGAATCATTGTAAGCCTCGAGGGCGTTACTATAACATTAGACGACGTCAGTAATAGAAGCGTGACGGATATAGCGCTTTTATTTGAAAGAAACGAAAATTACAATATCCTTACATGGCTTGACAGCGTTGGCATAAAATATAACGGCCAGAACTGGGTGTTCGCAACAAGCAACATCAAGATAAGTTCTCTTAACAATAAACAATCAAGCTTCAACGGGGCAATTACTGCCATAGATGTTCAAAATAGTACTATAACTATTGGCGGCATAACAATCAGTCTGATCGGCAAAAGTATATCTATAGATAGCGTATCAGGCAAAAGCATGCAAGACCTATACCAGGTATGGACACGAAATAAGAACGGGAATATCCTCACCTGGCTTAACAATGCAGGTATAAAATACACCGGCCAGAACTGGATGGCTACATCAGGCGTTATTCAGATCAATTCTGTGTGCAATGCGCAGTCTTATTTCCAAGGCTCAATAGATGCGGTGGATGTCGCCAATAACACTATAACCGTTGGAGGAATCGTTGTAAGCCTCGAGGGCGTTAGTATAACGTTAGACAATGTTAACAATAGAAACGTGACTAATATAGCGCTTTTATTTGAAAGAAACGAAAATTACAATATCCTCACATGGCTTAACAGCGTTGGCATAAAATACAACGGCCAGAACTGGGTGTTTACAACAACGCAGGTTAATATAAAATCCTTAAATAATATTCAGTCCTCTTTTAACGGTGCTATTACAGATGTGGATTTAAATAATAATATGATCACTGTCGCAGGTATGAGAATAAGTTTAGAAGGGGTGCAAATACAAATAGACAATATATCAGGGAAAACGCTTCAGGATATTTATGATCTATGGAATAATAATAAGAATGTTTCCATCCTTACCTGGTTTAACAGCACAACCATAAAATATGACGGCCAGAAATGGGTAGTTAAAACTTCCAGTATAAATATATCTTCTGTTTCCCCGCTGCAAAATAGTTTTAGCGGAACCATACAATATGTTGATATCGTATCCAAAACAATATCGGTAAACGGGTTCGTTATAGCCATAGATGGTTTGAAAATCACAATAAATAGCGAAGGAAATAAGACCCTGGCTGATCTGAAGCAGCTTTTTGAAGAAAATAGGATCCTTGATGCGCTTACATGCCTTAATAATACGAGTTTAGTATATGACGGTTCAGGAAAATGGCATGTAAAGGGTTATACATATATACAGGTTTCTACCAAGAAGGCAGAGCAGACCCCGCTCGAAGGGAATATAGAAGCAGTGGATGTGATTAGGCAGACGATAACAATAGGGAATATTACCATATATATACCAGAGACAATAAATATTAGCATAGACGGCGTGGCCGGCAAAGATATCCATGATATAGAAACTTTGTTCAGCGAAAACCTCAGTGACGGCGCTCTTAGCTGGATCAGTAGCCTCAGGCTGAAATATACTACGAGCGGCTGGGTGCCTACGGAGAGCATATCTATTAGGACAATAAGACCCAAATATAGTTCCTTCACAGGAAATATAAGGGCGATAGATATCCAGAATAGGACCATTACCATAGGAGACATGCATATCTTCCTGCCCGAGAACGTGTATATTGCGATAGGAAATTCGTCACAGGTATATACGCTGGAATATCTTAAAAACTTGTTCGATTCAAATCGTTCTCAAGATATTATAACCTGGCTCGACTATTCCAATATCGAACATACAAAAGACGGTTGGAGATTTGTAACCGTTTCCGGAAATAATCGTATAAACGTAAATAGCATAAAGCCTGTACAAAACACGTCATCCTTTATCGATGAAATCGATTACGAAAACCGGATCATAAAAATCAGCGGTATCGATGTGTACATACCTGAATGGGTAGTGATAAAAATCAATGGTTCCGCAGATGATAAGTCATTCGCGGTGCTTTACGAATTCTTTATTAACAGCAGGGATAAAAACGTTTCTGTTTGGCTACAAAACATGTCTATGGAATATAAAGATTCAAAATGGATCTATACAGGCACGTTATTAAATGCCACGACCTCGACAATGACAAACAACGGCACTATGGGTGTGATTACAAATGTAAATACCTTCGATAGAAAGATTACAGTAGGCGGCATAGATATTTATATTCCAGAAGGCACCACCATAGCTCTTAATAGTACTACCGGTGCAGCCCTCACTATAGAACAGTTAAAAGACATATTTGATACAAATAGCCAGAAGGGTGTTGCGACCTATTTATATAGTTTCGGCACAGAGAGAACAGAAGAGGGCTGGATCCTCAAATCTACTAACTCCTATATAGGCTCAGGGGAGAACAAGATGTCGTCTTTGGATGGCAAGCTTGAGGCTGTCACAATCGGTGCCGAGGCATGGGGCACGCGCATAAGAATAGGAGGCATCGATATAGCGATACCGGAAGACTGCAAGCTCTATATTGACTATAAGGTCGTAACAATAGACGAATTAAAGGCATATCTTGATTCCGGCGTTATGTTAAGGATTATTACGCAAATTAAATTTGAAGGCAGCGCATGGATATTCAACTCTAGTGGCGTATATTTCTACACCGAAAAATCAAATGCGTTCCAATATAAAGGCATGGTCGAGGATCTGACACCGACTTCGATCACTATTTCCGGAATGGTTATAAACATCGATGAAAATTGCGTATTCTATCTTGATAATACCAGGGTAACGGCCGACGAGCTTAGAGCGGCCCTGAACCAGCACCCAGGACTTATATGGGCTATCAATTCTTCGATTGTTTTAACGAACCAAGGATGGATGCTTGATCCCGCAGGGAATAAGACATTATATTTCGCAAGAAAGAAAACAGAATATTTTGATATACAGGCAGCTATAACAAGCGTCGACATTGTCAACGGAGTTATGAGTATTATGGGCGTGCAGGCCTCATTCTCAGAAAGCGCAATTAAAGTGTACATGAATAATGAGAACATAACATGGGAAGAATTAAAAACCATCGTAGAGAATAACCCGAACCTTATATGGACCTCCAGCGTGGATATAAGGTCCACTGCGGAAGGATGGGTCGTAGTCGGCCAGAGATTAGATGTCATTTTTAAGGGTAATTCCATGGCGCATTTTGGAGGAATACTAGAGAATGCCAATAGCCTTAACAGGACAGCTCAAATCTGCGGAAAAGAGGTCTATATTCCTTTGCATGTCGGAATTTATATAAACGGTGAATACGCTACGTTCGAAACATTGATGGCTTATTTGACAGATCCACGTTATGAAGGGATGCATGTTTGGGCCGAGGATAATACGCTCAAGTATGAAAAAGGCAAATGGACAGTTTCAGGTACATTTAAGTTAAGGATAGAGCAGCCCTCGTTCAAAGATGTTACATCAAAAATAGACGAAATGACTTATGCTGGCATGGAATATCATATTGTTTCCTCAGGCCTTAATATACAGATCTATGTTACGACAAGAATTTTTGTAAATGGCAACCGAAGCGATATAGCCAACTTGAAAGATCTGATAGAAAACGGGGATTCTGACGTATGGTTTGAAGGTGTCGATGTTATGTTCAAAGAGGGCCAATGGTGCGTAAAAGGCGATGCCTACTTTAGCACCAAGAGCGCTTTCCAGTCAAATATAGTGGGCGCCCTGTTGGGAGTCAATACGGAAGAAAAAACAATCAATATAGCCGACAGGACCATAAAGATGGCAGATGATCTTCCTATCATAGTAAATGGTGCCGCTATTACACTTGAGGATTTAGCCCAGCTTATCGCCAATAATCCGGATAACAGCATATGGAGTAGCAGGAACTCTGCCAGATATGTTTCTGGCGAATGGATATTCAACTGTGGGCAGCTTAACTTTACTTTAGGAGGAGAAGGTGCGATCAGCGGATACAGCGGTAAGCTTACTTCAATAGATAAAGAAAATAAAAAGATCGCGGTAGGTGCGTTTACTTTTACGCTAAAGGAAGGTACTACCATCAAAGTCGACGGTTCAGTAGTCACGCTGGATAGACTGCTTGAAATACTGAACGCCAGCCCAGGCCAGGTATATTCCGCAAATCTCGGATTAGAAAAGGTGTCGGGGGACTGGAGGAATATCACTACCACAATTGAGTTCGTAACCAAAACAGGAAGCATTGCTTTGAACGGTTCCATAGCGGGGGTTACCGCCTCCGAAAATAAAATAAAGGTAGGCAATATCGTAATAAATCTTCCGTCAAATTGTGTAATAAGAATAGACGGGAAAGAGATCGCATTAAGCGAATTGGAAGATTTTGTGTACAACCATATGGGAAGGGTATGGGTGACATCCCTTACTGTTAAGTACAGCGAAGGCAGCTGGAAGACGAATTCGGCTTTGATAGATCTGCAGTTTAAAGATTCTTCCATTACTTTCACTGAAGGGCAGGTAGACGAAGTCGACCTTACGGCTAACACAGTAAAAGTCTCAGGGATGGACATATCATTCTTAAGCAGCACGAATTATAAGATTTATTTGGAAGGCAAGGAAATTACATTGGCGGAAATAAAAGACCTTATAGAAAGACAAGGCGTATCGATCGTTGTTAAAAACTCATCCGCGAAGTCCGGCGTCAACGGATGGTATTTCAGCTCAGTAGGCATCAATTTCTATAGAAAGCAGGGCAAGGTAAGTAAATTCAAGGGGGTAGTGGCCTCGATAGATCAGGAGAAGGGAACGATAACGGTTGCGGGCATGGAAATCTACCTGCCTGCTTCCTATTCCTTCAAGGTTGACGGGACGCCGATCGACTTGGCCGGCCTGGTAGAGCTATTGAACCAGAATAACGGGCTCGTTTGGCTTGCGAGCGCCAGCGTGGTCAAAAATAATACCGGCTGGGTCTTTAACCAAAATACGATCGAATTCAACCTAAAGAAGGAAAAGGTAAACTCGGTTACGGGCGAGATAGAGGATATAGACCTTACAAATAATACCATGACGATCGCAGGAATCAAATTCAGCCTGCCGGATGAGTATACGCTTAAATTGGATAACAGAACGATCACTTTAGCAAATTTGAAAGCCAAGCTCGCGGAGTATCCCGGTTTGATACAAAGCGGAAAGATAGAAGAAATTAGCCTGACCGATGCCGGATATGTATTTACAGGCACAGCCCTGAACTTTACTTTATATAAACAGTCTATGTCGGTAACCGGGAAAATAGCTATAGTAGATACTTCTGCAAAGACGGTCAAGATAGGAAACTTCACAATAAGCGTCCCGGATAGCGCCATTATAAGGATAGATGGTATTACAGGAAAGACCCTCGATGACATAGCGACGCTATTGAGCCAGGGCGCAAGTTATGGTCTTATTGTTTCGCTGATCAATCAGGCGGCATATTTCGACAATGGTAATTGGTCTTTTAAAGAATTAAACGTTACGACCAAACTTTCCACCCTTAGCCTTTTCAATATCGCACTGGCCTTTGATGAGGTAGCCAAAACCTTTAACATAGAAGATAAGACAGTTTATATAGATGAAGGCGCAACACCGACCCTGATAAGGTATAACAACGAACTTATAAGCATAGCAGATTTCTTCACATTACTCACGGATAATTCCAACGCAGGCAACCTTGTTGTCCTGAGTACCATTGTTTCTTATAACAGTTCTAGTTCAACCTGGCACGCCCGCGAGGTGTACGTAACCAGTGTCTTGACATCAGAAGATACGAATTCCTTTAAAGGAATGAAAATAGACCAGGTCGATACGCTTAATGGCACCATAATATTTGAAGGAAGGGAATATCAACTGTCACCAGATGCCGTTATGAAAGACGCGTTTGGAGTAAATATAAATATAGAGCAGTTGGAAGCGCTTGTCTCAGGCACCGAAGCCCCGGCTTTTGAGATCACGACAAAATGGGATGAGGCATCCGGCACTGAAAAAGTCATCTATATCAAGGCTACGATTCTCGCCAATAGATCTTTCTTAAAAGGAAAGATCGATGATTTCGATTATGGCCAGAGGAAGATCACTATAGACGGAACAGTTTACAATATTGCAGCTAACGCCGTATTGCGGGACGCCGATGGAACAGTTATAACATTGGAAAGGCTTAACGAATTTTATCAGGAAAGCGCTGCCCTATCAGGCCTTTATGCGGACATAGAAGCCGAGTCCAACGCGAATAACGAATGGATATTGAAATCGCTCGCCCTCATGAATTCCTCGACTGTTATACAGGATACTACAGGAAAGGTTGTAAATATAAATGTGTCCGGCAACGAAATAGCCCTCGTTGACGGCACGACATTTACTATAAACGCGGATACAGTTTTCAAGAACTATGCCGGAGAGACCATAAGCCTTAGCGATATAAAGGCTATCTTTGACAGAAATGAGGCTACCGGCATGTTTACGTATCTTAAGGTCGAATCTATAGATTATTCAGGCGGCAAGCTGGCGCGTGTTGTTCATGTGCTTTCTGATAGGCAGACCACAAATCAATTTACGGCCAATCTCGATTCTATCGATCAGGGCGCAGGGACCATTACCGTTGAGGGCAGGATGATAAGCGTTACCCAAGAGACAGAGATTTTGAACAGTGAAGGCTTGGAGATCGATTTTAATACGCTTGTTTCTATCTTCGAGGATAACCAGCAAAATAATATGCATACATATGTGGATGTTATACGCAAACTGGTCGAGAACAAATGGGTTACCGTAAGGATCTCGATCTCAAATAAGGGAGCGGCATCTAACGTGTTTACCGGCAAGCCTTCCGAAGTAAATCTGAGCTCCCAGAATCCCGAAGAACAATACATAAAATTTAACGAGTCTTTATATATTTACCTCAATGTTAATACGGTATTTATTGACGCTATGGGATAC
>PEWV01000032.1 GCA_002780005.1 Candidatus Aquitaenariimonas noxiae
CGATCTGGAGCACTCCGGCTATGACGTAAGCGTTGCATACGACGGTTTGGAAGGTATAGAAAAGGCACTGGATGAAATTCCGGACCTGATCATTCTGGACGTCAGGCTGCCCATCATGGACGGATTTCAGGTCTTGGGGAGATTGCGGGGCAATAAAATAACCCATGAAATACCCGTAATTATGCTTACCGCCGTGACTGACTCGAAATTTATACTCCAGGCCCAGGAATTGAAGGCCACGGATTACGTGATAAAACCTTCCGGCCTAGACAGGTTAAAAAGCCTTATAGCCAAGTATTTGCAAATATACAAATCCGGAGAAGTTTCCAGGGACAGGTACGACGGTAATCTCAGACCTGTCCCTTGCCTAATCTTAGACCCGTCCCTAATCGCTAAACGCTAGTCGCTATACGCTATCCGCCGTTCGCCGTACGCTATACGCTCTACTGCGTTTCTGGGGACAGGTACGGTGGCAATCTTAGACCTGTCCCTTGCCCAATCTTAGACCCGTTCCTATTACCTACAACCTATCACCTAAAACCTAATCGCTAACCGCCCTACTGTGGTCTATAGTCTGTGGACTGTGGACTATCTAATCGCTAACCGCTAATCGCTCTACTGGTGACGTGGTGACTCTGTCTTAAGCCGCGATTCCAGTTACTATCAATCCTTTTGACGTCCTTCCCTGCATACTGTATACTGTTCTTGTCCCTTTGGGGAACGTTCCCATAGGAATTCTAAAGCATAACGGGGAGAGTATGAATTTAAGGATAAAATCGTTGTTCAGACAAAGGCCGGCATTGTTAGGGTACCAAATTCTAAATAACTGTCTAGGTCGACCTAATCCTATTCGACTATGGGAAAGCGACACGTATTTTAATGAATTAATGAAAAAAATAAAGCATCATACGCTTGTGAGCAAAAAAAAATGTTTTATGATTTATCAATTGGCAAAACAGGTGGCAAGTTTTCCATGTGATGCGGTTGAGGTTGGTGTATATAAAGGAGGTACAGCAAAATTACTGGCCGAGATGTTTAAATCACAAAACAAAGCATTGCACCTATTTGATACCTTTACAGGGATGCCGTCAGCAGATGTAAATCGCGATATTCACAAAAAAGGAGATTTCAAAGATACTTCTTTAGAGAGTGTTAAAGATTGCTTGCGCGATTATAAAAATATTTATTATCATCAGGGCTATTTTCCCACGACCGCAAAACCTATAGAAAATCTGAGTTTTTGCCTGGTCCATATAGATGTGGATATCTATAAATCGGTTATGGATTGTTGTGAATTTTTTTATCCGCGGATGGAGCGGAGCGGCATAATGATCTTTGATGATTATGGCTTGCTAACTTGTCCAGGCGCTAAAATGGCTGTTGATGAATTTTTTTCGGATAAACCAGAAAAACCATGTTATTTACAAAGCGGCCAGTGCATAATTATTAAACTTTAGACGCAAGATCGGGGACGTTCCTTTTGGTGCCACCCTATTACCCACCCCATATATTAAGTTTGTTCTTGTATGATAGTAATCTGGATGAGTCGGAAAAATTTTGAAATTTACGAAGTGAATTTCATCCCGAAGATGTGACGAATAGAAACATCCGAGGGGCCTGAAGCCACGATTCCAGTTACTATCAATCCTTTTGACGTCCTTCCTTGCATACTGTATACTATATATTAACTAAGAAAAAGAGGCTTAATGAAAGTCGCGGGACGGGTAAAATCTCACTATTCGATCATCATCATCGGGTGCGGGGCATCGGCAGGGTTTTTCTTAAGCTTCTTAAATGCTTGCGAGGCCCTGGAAAAAAGAAATATTCTCGTCCTGGAAAAAACCCTCCGGCCGTTCAGGAAAATCCACGCCTCAGGCAACGGCAGGTGCAATTATTCTAATATCTCCATGAACGAAGGCGACTATATTTCGCTCGCCGGCTCTAAGGCATGGCAGAAAGAAGCATTTAAGCGTGTTTCGGAACTGGACCTTAAGTCTTATTTATTCAATAACGGGATCCCGTCGAGACATGATGAATATGGCCGACTTTTCCCATATACTAACTCGGCAAAAACGATCGCTTTCTTCTTAGAGCAAAATTTATCCTCTGAAACTGTCGATACACAATTTGATACTGAAGTCACGGTTGTTACAAAAAAATCCAATGAACCTTTTGTGGTAGAATGGAAAAAAGAAGGCCGGCAAGGCAGGGCTTTTTCGGATATTGTTATCTACGCGGCAGGCGGGTCCGCATACCAGGAGCTTGGGACAGACGGCTCAAGCCTCCTTATCTTAAAAAAATTAGGCCACATGATCATTCCACAAATTCCGGGCATCGTGCCGCTCGAAACCCCGAAGTCAGTTCTCCATAACATTGCCGGCATTAAAATGGAGGTTGAAATATATTTTAAAGATCTCTTTAAAAGAAAGGGAGAGTTATTATTCACCGAATACGGGATTTCAGGCCCGAATACGCTCTACGCGAGTTCCGTCGTGTCACAGTATAGGGAAAAGGGGCGCGTTGAGATACATATTGACTTCCTGCCCGAGAAGGATCTCACCGCGGAATATTTTAAAACGCTATACCATAAAAGCCGGGATAAAACCTGGCCGAGCATTTTTGGCGGTGTCCTGCCGCATAGTTTTATAAGCGCGTTCATCCGCGCCATTGGCTTAAAACCCGAATGCCACAAGAAATGTCTTTCAGAAGAGACACTTCGCGATATGTATCGCAAGCTAAAAGATTTCAGGCTTGAGATCACAGGAACGCGCCCGCTTGAAGAGGCGCAGGTTTCCCTTGGTGGTATTTCCTGCGATGAAGTTAACCCCCGCACCTTTGAATCGCAGAAGACGAAAGGGCTTTATATTTTAGGCGAAGCGCTTGACTATACCGGCGGTTGCGGTGGGTACAATATTCACTGGTGCGCCGCGACAGCCTATGCGGCATCGCAAGCTATCGCTTAATAGTAGCATTGCTGGATTTTTTTGAATCCTCTTGTAAAATCCTCGTCTACTATGTATAATTTATACACAAGAAAAATAACCTTAAAATAGTATCAATATTATAAGGAGAATTTATGCGAAGATCTTTCCCGTTTCTTTTAGCAATGTTTTATATTATATTTGCTATTGTAGACTCTTGCGCAGGAGTAATTCCTGTAGGGAAACAAAAAATCGATGGTGCTGACCAGAACTGGGCAGACGGCGGCACTACCCCTAACACCTTAGGCGTAGAATATATTACGAACCATACCCTTTTCACCACAGCCGATGCTCAAGATATCGCGTTTATAGAGGTTGATACTGACGGCATAGGTACCCTAACCACCGTAGGCAATACTGCCATAGGTGGTGATGTAGGCGGGGCTAATTACCTTAATATAATAAATGCTAACGGCGGCACCGGAAAAACGCTCGCGCTCGGAGGCGATACGTATGTAAAGCAGTTAAACTTCGGAGGGCTCGGCACAGTTACAATAGCCGGAGGAAAAAGTATATTTTACGGGACAGGCACAGGTATTACCACAAGTGCGAATAATCAGGGGATCCTATCCCTTTTAGGTTCAAGCACTATATACGGGCCTGTCGGAACAAGCTCTAATAAACTGGCAGAAGTAAAGGCAGGTGTAACAGGGGCAATCGATACTTTTAATAATGATGTTTTTGCCACGACATTTACAATGGTGGGCAACGGTACAGTGAATGTGGCCGCGGGAAAGAGTATCAACTCAGCCGTTACTTCATCGAATAATGGGCAGGGGACAGTTAATTTTAACGGCACCACTACTCTTGGCGGCGACTTGGGCACTGTAGGCGGCAACAAGCTCGCTGCGGTCAACTTTAACGGCGATGTTACACTTGACCATAACATAGCGGCTACCCTTACAACTATAAAAAGCGGCAGCACTGCCACATTAAGCGGCGATCGTACTATAAACGGGAACCTTACCTTAAACAATAGCGCTACATCTATCTTGGATATAGGGGCCAATACCCTTACACTGAGCGGAACGGGTATTTACACCCAAAATGATAACTCAAAGCTCAAAGTTGCCATAAACGGCGCTTCTTCATTCGGGAATATTGCGGCGAGCGGGAATGCTGTTGTAGGCGGGTCAAGTGCGCTTGATATCAGCGTGGGTAATTATATTGCCAATAACGCAACATTTAAGATAATCGATAGTAACGGCGGCTTAGGCGTTAACGCTCCGGGCACAATTACTGATAATAGCTCAATGGTAGATTTTTCAGCCAGTACCTCAAGCGGGAACCTGACCCTTACGGCTACGCGTGTTAATACCTACAATGGGGCAGCCTCAGGTAATAGCAATGGAAGCGCTGCCGGCGTAGCCCTCGAATCCGCGGGATCGGGCGGGGCCACAGGCCGATATGGCAACCGTCTTAGGCGAACTCGATAGTCTTTCAAGTAACCAGGCAATCTCCAATGCCCTCAATACAGTCGTGCCTGTTACCGATAGCGGCCTTACCACGGCAAGTTATTCGACGTTAAATCAGTTTATCCAGACAGCTGTTGGAAGGGTGCAGAATATTATAAATACAGCGTCTATCAGCGAAGGGCTTACCGGTATCTCTACGGGTGACAGTTTAAAGGGCGTCGATATTTGGGCCCAGGGATTCGGCACCTACGCCCATCAATCTAAGCGCGGCACAAGCAATGGTTATAATGCGAACGTATACGGCGGCGCGTTAGGCGCTGACAGGTCTCTTCGTGATGACAAAACAAGGATAGGCCTTAGCGGAGGATATGCCCAGACTTTTGTAAGGTCAAAAGATAATAGCGGCAGGACCGATATTGACAGCTACCAGGCGAATATTTACGGCGGATTCCATGGAGATACCAATCCTTATTATCTCGATTGGGCATTTAGCTTCGCGTATAATAATTACGACGGTTCCAGGCATATTACAGTAGGTGCCATAGAGCGCACGGCAGATTCAGATTATAACGGGCAGCAGTATTCGGCCTTTGTCGAAGGCGGCTATCTCTTTAATATGGGTAAACTCATGCTTACGCCGCTCGTGTCGCTCCATTATATGCATTTGTATGTTGATAGCTATGAAGAAACAAACGCCGGAGCCCTAAACCTTAAAGTTGAAAAACAAAACTACGACTTACTGCAGTCAGGCCTGGGCGCAAAACTCGAAGCGCCGATGAACTGCAAAAACGGCACATTTATTCCTGAAGTCCACTTCAGGTGGCTGTATGATTTTGTAGGAGATAAGCAACAAACCACCTCTACCTTTACAGGCGGGGGTGGCTCGTTCAAGACCGAAGGATTCAATCCGGCTAAAGCGAGCTACGATCTCGGCGCTAAGATAACCTTTCTCACAAAAAACAATATTACCTTTGCCGTTGACTACGATTGCGAAATAAAAGAGGATTTTTATTCCCATTCAGGCCTTGCGAATGTTAAATATAGCTTTTAAGAGGCTAGCCGCAGGTTACGCCTTTGTACTGTGCCTTTTAGCGATTTCAGGTTGCGCCAGTATTTCGCAATTCGCCGACAGAACAGCCTATGCCGATAAGATCGCAGACACAAGCGGATTCGAAAAATCTTTTATCAAAACTAAGAATTTCGTTTTGACGGCTTATTATAAATTGCGCAAACCCTCTGGACCATTAACCGTTTATATCGAAGGTGACGGCCTTTCCTGGATATCGCGCTCTAAACCCTCTGGTGACCCTACACCTTTGCATCCTCTGGTGTTTAGGCTAGCCGCTGCCGATCCATCGGCAAACATAGTTTATCTTGCCCGGCCTGGTCAATATTCAACCTCAGAAAACCCCGAGTGCAGCTTTGTATATTGGACTACAAAAAGGTTTTCGGAAGAGGTTATCTCATCGATGAATGAAACCGTAGAGCAATTCCGCCAAAAGAGCGGTTCGAAAGAAGTAAATCTTATAGGATATTCCGGAGGCGCGGCAGTTGCTATACTTATTGCCTCGCGCCGTGACGACGTGGCAAGTATTAGGACGATCGCTGGAAATCTGGACCACAAGGCGCTTGGCCGCTATCATAATGTTAGCCCGCTTGACGGGTCGCTCAATCCGATAGACGTTGCCGAGGCTGTAAGCCGTATCCCGCAGCGCCATTTCGCCGGCGAGAATGACAAGCAAATACCTGTTTTTATAACGAAAGAATTTGCCGAACGCTCGAATGACAAAAATTACTCGAGCGTAACGGCAGTAAAAGGCGCTGATCATAAAGAGGGTTGGTATGAACAATGGCCCAGGCTCCTGTCATTGCCGCTCTACTCGATAAATCGACAAGCGGATAGATAGGGCGCAGAGACGTTGTCCTATAGGGTAATGATAGCAACTGGAATTGCGGCTCAAGTAAATTTTTCCCGTGGTTTTGAACTTACTCCTCGCGCCTACTGCACTAATAGTTCAGTACTACACTTTCGGCGCTCGTCGTAAGTCCTAAAACCACATTTGGGAAAAATTTACAATTTCGCCGCTCATTCAGATTGCTATCATATAAGAGTTAACCTGTTTTACTGGTGACTTGGTGACTTTGTGACGTGGTGACTTAGTGCGCTCTCCGCTTGAAACCTGTTGCTTTTTTGCCTGAGACCCGATATAATTTTGTAAACAGTGATGAGGGGAGGTTATAGATGTTTATTCGATTTGACGTAGCGATCCTTCGTTTAATAAATCAGGGTTGCAGTAATAGGCTCTTTGATCTTTTGATGCCGTTTATAACTCAACTGGGCAATGAGATGATCCCGTTTTTATTGGGGTTGATCCTGCTTTTATTGAGGAAAAGGGAATATAAGATATCCGGAGCGCTATTGCTGGCAGGTTTAACCATAAAATACAATGTTGTATATTTTTTGAAACTTTGGGTAGGTAGGCCCCGCCCCTTTGAAGTTCTTACAAACATCAATATCCTTGAAAAAGCCAGCGGTTTTTCATTTCCTTCGGGCCACGCAACAACGGCATTTTTAGTAGCATTTTTAATGTCTGCGCGTTTTAAGAGGCCGATTCTCTTCTATAGCCTTGCCGCGCTTGTCGGTATTTCACGAATATACCTTGGAGCCCACTTTCCTTCTGATGTGGCAGCCGGGGCCCTTATAGGGATAGTCTTAGGATATCTGCTTTGCCGCGTAACGAAGCCTATTGAAAAGCAGGCTTGACTTATTTATGCCTGAGAGGTAATATATTTTAGCAGTCCGTAAAATAGTAGAAAGGAGACTAGCATGACAAATTTGTTTAAAATATTTGCGGTAATTAGTTATATTTTAATATTAGGGGCTTTGATCTTAAGGGTTACAGGACGTTCATTTGACGTTTGCTATATACCTGTTAAATCCAGCAGCCTTTTTATTTTAGCAAACACCTCTCTTTTATTAGCCATTCTGTTTAAAAAATAGTTTTTATTAATGAGCGTAGATCATAAAAAATAAGGACGCGCGAAAGCGCGTCCTTTTAGTTTTTATTGGTGCCGAAGAAGGGAGTCGAACCCTTAAGGTATTACTACCACCGGTTTTTGAGACCGGCGCGTATGCCAGTTCCGCCACTTCGGCATGGATAGAATGGTATGCCCCTCGTTGCTTATCTTAAGCTATAGCAACTCGGGACTGCATAGCCCTGGTAAATCAAAGAAGTGGTGGAGATGGCGGGGATCGAACCCGCGACCTCCTGAATGCCATTCAGGCGCTCTCCCAGCTGAGCTACATCCCCACGTGTTGTTCAAAAGTAATTAAAATATAACAAATAAGGAAGCCTAAGTCAATACAAAAGTTAAGTGATGTTGATTACTCTGAGTAGCTATTTCAAAATTTTAGCTTTTTGCGAGGAAGAAATCGGTTTATAAAAGGGCTCAAGATTGTTTGAGCCCCACACCTTTGGTGTGGGGCGAGTTATCCCAGACCCCGATTTCTGACGAGTAAAAAGCGTTAATAAATTTTGATAAGCTATGAAGGGCAAGCAATATGCTACGTCCTCTATTTTCACCTTGACCGAGCTTATCTCATTGTGCTAACATAGGTAACGCAATTTGATAGGAGGCCAGTATAATGGCTGAACCGCATTACCCGTTTAATGAAATCGAGCCGAAATGGCAGAAATTTTGGGATGAAACAGGCCTATTTAAGGTAGACGAGAAGAATACCAAGAATAAATTCTACTGCCTTATGATGTTCCCGTACCCTTCCGCGTCCCTTCACGTTGGCCATGGCAGGAATTATATCATAGGAGATGTGGTCGCCAGGTATAAGATGATGAACGGGTTTAATGTCCTTACTCCCATGGGTTGGGATGCGTTCGGCCTGCCTGCCGAGAATGCCGCTATAAAGGGCGGCCTGCACCCTCGAATTTCAACGCTCGCCAATATAACGACGATGAAAAAACAGCTGAACAGATGGGGCGTCGGATATGACTGGGCAAGAGAAGTTACGTCTTGCCTGCCTGATTACTATAAATGGACGCAATGGATATTCCTGAAACTATACGAAAAGGGCCTGGCGTACAAGAAAAAAGCAGCTGTGAACTGGTGCCCGTCATGCAATACTGTGCTTGCCAACGAACAGGTCATTTCAGGAAAATGCGAGAGGTGCGATACTGACGTTACGCAGAGGGATCTGGAACAGTGGTTCTTTAAAATAACGGCTTATGCCGAAACGCTGTTGAAAGATATAGATAAACTGACGAACTGGCCCGAGCGCGTGAAGATCATGCAGCGAAATTGGATTGGAAAAAGCGAGGGTGTCGAGATAGATTTTAAAATAGCGGATAGCAATAAAATTCTTACCTGTTTTACGACACGGGTTGACACTATTTTTGGTGCGACGTACATGGTGCTTGCCCCTGAACATTCCGAAGTTGACGATCTGATAAAAGGCGCGGTAAACGAAAAAGAAGTTCGCTCTTTTATCCAGAAAGCGAAAAATGAGACCATGATAGAGCGGTCTGCCACAAATGCCGAAAAAGAAGGTATGTTTACCGGAAAATATGTTATAAATCCTGTTAACGGCAGAAAGATCCCGCTGTGGATAGCGAATTATGTCCTTATGGAATACGGGACAGGCGCTGTTATGGCTGTCCCGGCTCACGACCAAAGGGATTTTGAATTTGCTAAAAAGTATAATCTGCCGATAGAGGTTGTTATTGACAATCCTAAGGGCAAGCTTAATGCGGCGCTAATGAAAGAGGCATATATAGAAGATGGGGTAATGGTCAACTCTTCCCAGTTTGACGGCCTAAGCAATAGGGAGGCTATGGGAAAAATAGCGGACTGGATGGAGCAGAAGAAGATCGGCAAACGCAGCGTGAATTATAGGCTTAGAGACTGGCTTATTTCGCGCCAGAGATATTGGGGTGCTCCTATACCGATAATTTACTGCGATAAATGCGGCATGGTCCCAGTTCCGGAAAAAGACCTTCCAGTACTGCTTCCGGAGGATGCCGAGTTCAGGCCCCACGGCGAATCGCCGCTTGCGCGAAGCAGGAGTTTTATGGATGTGAAGTGCCCGAAATGCCGAGGCAAGGCGAAACGCGAGCCCGATACCATGGATACGTTTGTCGATTCGAGCTGGTATTATTTGAGATACCTGTCCCCAAAAGATGATAAAAAACCGTTCGATCGCGAAGTTGTAAATAAATGGCTTCCGGTTGACCAATATATAGGCGGAGTAGAACACGCGATCCTACATCTTTTGTACTCGCGTTTTATTACAAAGGTGTTGTACGATTTGAAATTGATAGGTTTTGACGAACCGTTTAAGAATCTTTTTACCCAAGGCATGATAGTAAAAGACGGGGCGAAAATGTCAAAGTCTAAAGGAAACGTCGTAAGCCCTGATATTCTGATAGACAAATATGGGTCCGATACAGTTAGGCTTTATACGCTTTTTATAGGACCCCCTGAAAAAGATGCCGAATGGTCCGACCGCGGTGTTGAAGGCGCGTACAGGTTTCTCGGAAGGATATGGAGAGTAGCCGAACAAATTACAAATCATCCGCCTTCGCCAAAGGCTTCGGCGGATGTCCGCCGAAGTTTCAACAAAGGCGGACACAAATTTCAGCTCACAAGTGAGGCCTCCAAAAAGCTCAGGCGCAAAACCCATCAGACTATAAAGAGAGTCACTGAAGATATTGAGCAAGGTTTTCATTTTAATACGGCAATAAGCGCGACAATGGAATTGGTAAATGAGATTTATGATGCTATTCAAGAGGCAAAAGAAGGCCTGGGAGATGATCCGACCCTGAAAGAAGCGATTAAAACAGTGGCTATCCTGCTTGCGCCTTTTGTTCCACACATCTCAGAAGAGCTATGGCGCAAATGGGGGAATAAAGAAAGTATTTTTAAACTAAAATGGCCCGCCTACGATAAATCATTAATAATAGAAGAAGAACTTGAGCTTGTTATTCAAATAAACGGTCGGGTGAGGAGTAAAATTCTAGTGCCGAAGGATTCGAGCGAGTTAGACGTTAAAGAAAAGGTACTTATCGATGAAAAAATAAAACAGTGGATAGGCGATAAGCCGATAAAAAAGTTTATATTAGTTCCGGATAAATTGGTTAATATTGTCATATAGAATTGGCAGGTATGACAAAATACGAAAAGTATATCTTAATATTCCTCGTGTTAATAGCGCTTATTGGCATGGGGTTTCTTTTTTACCAGAAGGCTACAAACCGGTCGCCTCTCGAAATATTCAATATGAATGAGCCGGGTATCAAAAGCCAAACAGGACAATTATCTATTGTTAATATAAATACCGCCCGAGAAGATGAGCTCGCCGCGCTCAAGGGCATAGGCCCGAAGCTTGCCGCAAGGATAATAGAGTACAGAAAGGCAAACGGATATTTTTCGATCAAGGAAGACTTAAAGAAAGTAAAGGGAATAGGCCAGCATAAGTTCGAAGAGATAAAAGAATTTATAAAAACAGAATAAAGGCAAATGAAATACCCCTTAGTAGGCTTATCGATCGCTTTCTGTCTGGGAATAATAATCGCCTCATGCATTAAAATCGCTTTCCTGGTCTTTTACTTACTCGCCTTTCTTTTTCTCACACTAAGTATTATCTATATAAAACAAAACCTAAAGTTTCATATTTTTGCCCTGGGCGCCTTGTTTTTTCTGGGCTCTGCAGTGCTCTCAAATGCCAAGATCCTGCCGGTATGCCATATCGCCAATTTTACCCCGAATAAAGGGGAAAGGGTTTATCTTATGGGCATTGTTGACAGTGACCCAGCTTATGAAGGCCGGTGCTCGTCATTTGTTTTAAAGGCAGAGAGATTAAAAAGGGAAGATATTTGGCAGGCAGTCTGCGGTACGGTTTTAGTAAGGGATTTTAACAAAAGAGAAATATTCTATGGCGAGCGGGTATTTTTGGAAGGCACATTATATAGGCCGTTTTCTTTTTCAAAAGGGTTTAATTACAGGGATTATTTAAAACACCAGGGCGTTTATTCCATTGTTAGCGTGAAGAAGGGAAGGGCTTTTGAAATAGTAAATAGCGGTTCAGGCAACAGAATAAAATCTTTTTCTTTTCGCGCCAAACACGGTATGAGGAATATTATTACAAGCAATTTATCCCCGCTATCGGCAGGTGTCGTGAATGCGATTATTTTAGGCGATAGGCAAAGTTTATCCGCCCGCCTGAGAGACGATCTGGTCAAATCCGGAACCGTTCACATAATTGCCATATCGGGCCTTAACTTGTGGATAGTCGCATATATAATAATGACACTTCTAAAAATAACGCGAATTCATATCAAATTGCAATATGCAATCACGATAGTCCTTTTGTTTATTTACTGTATTCTTACCGGTTCCAATATACCCGTTGTGCGCGCGACGATTATGGCGCTCATCTTTCTTTTTGGTTATCTCATAGGGAGGGAGAGCAACATTTATAATTCCCTAGCGCTTGCCGCATTAGCCATTCTGGCGTTTAATCCCTGGCAAATTTTTGAAGTTTCTTTCCAGCTTTCTTTTTTGAGCATAATAGCTATCGTTTGGCTCTCTCCAAAATTCTCGAGCCTGTTCCCCGAGACGTTTCAGAAAAAGACGTGGGCGAGATTCGTAATATTGACGTTTTCTACGTCCATGGCTGCCTGGATTGGGCTTCTTCCCATAATTGCGTATTACTTTAAAATCATTTCACCGATTACTGTAATAGCAAATATGATCATAGTCCCTTATATGACACTTATAACAGCGGCTAGTTTTGCTTTGATATGCATAGGTATATTAGCGCCTATTTTGGCGCCTTCGTTTGCGGCGAGCTGCGAATTATTCGTTTTGACTCTATTTAAAATAAATTCTCTATTGATTAAAATTCCAGGTGCCTATTTTAAAATAGGGAAATTGTCTTTCGGAGATCTTCTATTTTACTATATTTTACTAGTCATTATTTTTGGTTTTAATAGAGGAGAAAAAGAGCGAGCTTAGTTTCTAATTTTTAATGGAAAAGGTCCGGCAAAGTGGCTTTTTTAGCGAAAAAACAAAAACTAACTTTTTTTTGTTTTACTCTTGACAAAACCATATAGTTGTGGTACACTACTATCAAACGAAAGGTACTATAAATGGAAGAAAACGCGATGGAACGACGCCGGCATAAGCGGATAAAATCCCGCTTGCCGATGAGTTATGTAAATTTACGGGAAAAAGGTAAAAGTCCAAAAGGTGTTTTAATTAACGATATAAGTGAGGGTGGTGTTCGTTTTAATTCGGATCAGTTCTTATCATTAGCCAACCGCCTGCTTGTAACAATCAATATCCCCACGACAATCCGTCAGATCAAGGCCATTTCTAAAATAGCCTGGATTAGAAAAATTCCATTTGGCGACCAATACGACGTAGGAAACCAATTTTTAGAGATCAGCAAGGAAGATAAAAAAGAAGTTGCCAAATACATCGAAACGGTTAATCAGCTGGATGTAAAACGCTAAAAAGCTCCCGCCTTATTGTAAGTCCCTATCTCGATTCCCTTGACAAATAGCGATTTGTTTGTTATATTAACTTAGCTCGAAAGGATAATTCTAGTATGACTAAGAAAATAATTATATCACTATTAGCCGCACTTCTATGCCTTATGCCTCTTAAGGCGTTTGCGTATTGGGTATGGACTCCCGAAACCGGTAAATGGATAAATCCTAAGTATGCCGTAAAGGATAGCCCGGAGGAGCAATTTGATTTTGCAATGGGGTTTTATAAGGGCATTGATTATAAGCGCGCCATAGGCGAATTCCAGAAGCTTTTACGCTTCTATCCAAAATCAGAACTTGCCCCCACCGCGCAGTACTACGTGGGGCGGTCTCACGAAGATATGGAAGATTATTACAAGGCTTATCTTACCTACCAAAAGACGATAGATACCTACCCATTTACCGATAAGATCGATGAAATAGTGGAGAGGGAGTATAGGATAGGCAATCTGTTTCTTACCGGCCATAAAACCAAGATTTTGGGCATGGCGCTCCTGCCAGCTACGGATAAGGCTGTAGAAATATTCAGAAGAGTAGCGGATAATGCCCCTTACGGTAAATATGCCCCGCTCGCTCAATTTAAAATAGGTGAGACCTATAAAAAAGAGAAGAATTACGGCGAGGCCATAGTAGAATTTCAAAAATTGGTTGATTCCTACCCCGAAAGCGAGCTGGTGGATGATGCGAAATATGAAATAGCATTTTGTACATACAAGGCATCGTTGGACCCGGCATATGACCAAACCCCTACGGATACGGCTATGCAGCAGTTCGAGGAATATGCAAAGCAGCCCGGAAATACAGAGCTTAGCAAAGAAGGCGCAGCCACGCTGCGCAAGTTAAAAGAGAGAAAAGCGGAAAACATTTATCAGGCAGCCTACTTTTACGACAGGCAGAAACATTACGAAAGCGCCATCATATATTACAATGAAATTTTGTCTAAGTTTCCAGATACAGACTGTGCCGTTAAAGCGCTCTCGAGGTTAAAAATTATAGAGCGAAAAGTGGGGCCGAATACCAAGAAGTAATTTATAAATAGGAGTAGCTAATGAAGAAAATTTTACTTTTGGCGCTTGTCCTTTTGTTTACAATATCGGGTTGCGGTTACACAACGAAATCGCTTCTGGCTCCGCATCTGCGCACGGTATACATAGAACCGGTAATTAACAAAATAGATTTTACAAGGGAAACCACATATGATAACCGCCTTTCGATATATAGGCCGGGGCTTGAGAGGGATCTTACGAAGACCCTGAAAGAGCGTTTTATATTCGACGGCAATTTAAAAGTTGTGAATGAGAAAGAAAAGGCCGACAGCGAGCTCATGTGTGAGGTTGTCGATTTCTTAAAAGAACCTTTGCAATATACAGACGATCAAAATGTCGATGAATACAGATTAAAAATCATAGTGAATATAAAATTTACCGATCTATCTAACAATGTCGTCCTCGTAGATGAAAAATCATTCGCAGGGGAATCAACATATACCATCACAGGCACTTTAGCCGGGACGGAATCTGGCACCGAGCAGAACGCCATTACAGACCTCGCGAGAAGGGTTGTAGAAAAGATAATAGAAGGTTGGTAATGAAAGATCCCAAAAAAGGCAACGTTTACTTATTGATCGGCGAAGAGTCCTACCTTAAAGAAGATTTCATACAAAAGACAAAAAATAGATTTTTAGACGAATCCAACAAAGAGTTGAATTTCATATCATTTTCCGCAAAAGATTCAGGTATAGAAGATATATTATCAAGCGCCAAAACCGCCCCGTTTCTTAGCAAAAAAAGAGTTGTTGTGATAAAAGATGTCGAAAAATTAGAGGAAAGAAAAAGAGATATTCTGCTTTCTTTTTTGAAAAACCCGCCCGAGAGTGCCTGCCTCATATTAGAATCGAGCAAGGAATCCGGCAGGCAGTTTATGGAAGATAAATTTTTAACCGCTCTTTCAAGACATGCCACGTTGTTTAAGGCAGAGCACCCTTCTTATAATGCCCTAGACGCTTGGGTAAGGCAAATAGCGGCTTCTTCGGGTAAAAAGATAACAAAAGAAGCCGTTGAGCTTTTAAAAGAATTATCAGGGAATGATTTGGGAGTTCTTTCAAAAGAAGTTGAAAAACTGATTTCCTTCATAGACAAAAAGGATGCAATAAGCCTGGAAGATGTCGAGAAAATAATAGGCAAAAGCGTGAAAGAAGATGTATTTATATTGGTGGATTACATAGGTTCCAAAGACGCTTCCAAGGCGCTTTTGTTATGCAAGAACCTTCTGCAGCACGGGAAGAAAGCGCACGAAATTATAGGCCTTATAGGGTGGTACTTAAGAAAACTGCTTTTGGCGAAACTTGCGCTCCAGACCGGCAAGAACCAGGATGTCGTGTTGCGCGAACTGGGGCTGAGGCGTTTTTATATGAATAAGCTGGCCGGTTTATTGGACAATTTTAAGATAGATGAATTGAAAGAAAAACTCAAGCTTCTCTTTGTCGCCGAAAGGTCCATAAAAACAAGTTCGTCTAAACCTGAATTTATTTTGGATGTTTTAATAAGCAGGCTTTGCGCTGATTGATAGCTTCTGACTATTTGAATTTGGCAGCCTTTATTGCGAGGCGAGATATCTTTCGCGAGGCTGCCTTTTTGTGTATAATACCTTTACTTTTTGCCTTATTGATTTTTTTGACGAGAATTGAAAAAGTTTTTTTCGCGTTTTCAAAATCCTTAGAGGCTACAAGGGTTGTAAATTGCTTAACTAACGTTTTGATTTCATTTTTTACGTCTTGGTTCCGTATGTGTTTTTTCTTACTTACTTTAATGTACTGATATGCTGCTTTTAATTGTGGCATCGCGTATCTCCTTTTTCGATTAATTAGTTAATTACCAAACAGGATTTTAGTATACTATTTTTCTGGAGATTGTCAATGGAAAAGCGCGCGATCATAAAATCTACCGGGATAATAAGCATGGCGACGTGCTTAAGCAGGGTCCTTGGTTTTATCAGGGATATTGTAATCGCTCAACTTTTTGGTACCGGTATGTTTGCCCAGGCCTTTGTTGTCGCCTTCAGGATCCCTAATATGTTGAGGGACCTAGCAGGGGAAGGCGCCACAAACGCAGCGTTTGTCCCCGTGCTCACCGAATACAAGATGACAAAAAGTGACGCTGAGTATTGGCATCTGGCAAGGGTGCTTCTAAATGTGCTTATTGTCAGCCTTAGCGTTATTACAATATTGGGCATCATAGCCTCTCCGCTGATCGTTAGATTGATCGCGCCAGGCTTTATAAAAGAGCCCGACAAGCTCGAGATCACAATAATGCTGAACAGGGTCCTCTTTCCTTATATATTGCTAATAGGGCTTTCCGCGTATTCAATGGGCGTATTAAATTCGTTAAGGCACTTTACCACGCCTGCGTTTGGCTCATCTTTGATGAATATTTCAATGATACTTTCAGCTTTATTTTTTTGCCCGAGAATAGGGGTGATGGGGTTGGCCATAGGTGCCTTGATCGGCGGCGCGATGCAGCTCGGCTTGCAATTACCCGTTCTATATAAAAAAGGCCTAAGGATAAAAAAAGATTTTGTGTTGTTTCATCCGGAGGCAAGGCGAATTCTCTTTCTGCTCTTGCCCAGGCTCATGGGAACGGCTGTTTACGAACTCAATATTTTCATAGACACGATGCTCGGCTCGCTTTCGTGGATTGTGGGCATGGGAGGTGTAGCGGCATTGTATTATTCTAATAGGTTGCTTCAGCTTCCTCTTGCTATATTCGGCATCGCGCTCGCCCAGGTAACTTTGCCGACAATGAGCGCTTATTCCGCGAAAAAAGATATGGAAGGCGTGAAACGAACCCTTTCTTTTTCATTGCGTGTGATATTTCTCATTGTAATACCGGCGGCCGCAGGTCTCATTGTTCTAGGCAGACCGATTATAAAGATTCTCTTGGAGAGGGGCGCCTTTGATTCTTATTCGACGTCTATTACATACAGTGCTCTCCTTTTCTATTCTTTTGGTTTATTTGCTTATGCCGGCGTAAAGATCTTGGTCAACGGTTTCTACGCGATTAACGATACGCTCACGCCTGTCAAAACGGCTGCAAAGGCCCTTGCGATAAATACGGTTCTTAACCTGATCTTAATGTGGCCGTTAAAAATAGGAGGATTGGCGCTGGCGACATCTATCGCAGGCACGTTCAATTTCTTTTTCCTGCTTTCACTGCTTCAGAAAAAAATAGGCGCACTTGATATGGAAGCGATAAGGGATACTTTTATTCGCGTGCTTTTAGCATCGCTTGTTATGGGATTAGCCGGCTATGCGCTTTTAAGGACTTCTTATTTTGATTTCGATGGCGGAGGCAGGCTATTATGCACTTTGAAGCTTTTTATTCTTATAGGTATAAACATCTGTATTTTTATTGTTTCGGCCGTAGCGTTAAAGGTCAGGGAGATGAAGGAAGCCTTCAGATGGGTATCGACATTAAAACAGAGATAAAGAATTTGCCGCTTACATGCGGCGTTTATATTATGAAGGATCCTGCCGGAGAGGTGCTATATGTGGGCAAGGCCGGAAACATAAAAAAAAGGGTCTCTTCATATTTTTATAAGAAATATGTGCCCTCGGCGAGGCTCGATGCCCTTATTTCTAAAGTAGCGAAGATAGAGAATATCCCTACTACCTGCGAAGGTGAAGCCCTCATTTTAGAATCTTCTCTGATAAAAAAATATAAGCCCAGGTATAATGTCGAGCTAAAAGATGATAAGAGTTATCCTTACCTTAAGCTGACCCTTGCGGAAACATACCCCAGGCTTTTTATTACCCGCAAAATGACGGATGACGGCTCGAGGTATTTCGGCCCATACACGAATGTTAAACTTCTGCGCGAGGCAACGTATATGATAAAAAGGATATTTTCCTTAAGGGTCTGCAATAAGCTTCCGAAACACGTATGTCTCAATTACTATCTCAGGCAATGCGTAGGGCCATGTGTCGGCAATATCGATAAGACAGGGTATGATGAGATAGTAAAAGAGCTCATTTTATTTTTAGAAGGCAAGAAAGACGCACTTTTGGAAGAACTTACTAAAAGGATGGCTATAGCTTCGGCCAAGTTGAATTTTGAAGAAGCCGCAAGGATAAGGAATAGGATCGAGGCATTAAGCGCGATGGTCAGGGGAAAGGTCAAATTCAATTTTAAAGATATACTGGAGGAGCTAAGGCAGGTCCTTCGCCTTGAAAAACCGCCGATGCGGATAGAGGCGTTTGATATATCGAATTTCGCCGGCGACCAGTCGGTCGGCTCTATGATATCTTTCTATAACATGAAGTTTGACCGCGCGTTATACAGGAAATTCAAAATAAAAACAGTTGACGGGATCGATGATTATAAAATGATGCGAGAGGTTATATCAAGGCGATACAGGAGGGTTTTGGATGAGAAGCTGCCCCTTCCCGACCTTGTGATCATTGACGGCGGCAAAGGGCACTTATCTACGGCAAAAGACGAGCTGGATAAGCTGGGACTTTCGCGGGTGCCTGTTATCGGCATAGCAAAGGAATTTGAGCATATTTATCTGCCTGACCAAAAAGAGCCGTTAAAGCTTCCCAGGAACTCGAGCATACTTCAGCTTATTCAGAGGATAAGAGACGAGGCCCATCGCTTCGCCATATCATATCATCATTTATTGCGAGAGCGGGAAAGCTATCATTCGGAACTTGATGCGATAGAGGGTATAGGCGAAACGCGCAAAAGAGCTCTATTAAGGCATTTCGGAGCATTGGAAAATATCAAAAAAGCAAGGATGGATGAGTTGCTTCAGGTTAAGGGAATAACAAAGAAAGTGGCCAAGGAGATCGCCAGTTATTTTAAAAGACAGTAAGGTTTAAATCACAAATTACAATATACAAATCACAAACAATATACAATAAACAATGACCAAAATCACAAATTAAGGAGTTTGTTAATTGTAATTTGTAATTTGTTTGTAATTTGGAATTTGTGATTTGTAATTTATAAGGCGTAAGATATGAGCAGGAATATAACTAGACTTTTAAAGGACCAGAAGTTAACTCCATTCCAGAAACGAGTGCTTTTAGTTACTTGCAAAATTCCCAAGGGCCAAGTTAGGTCTTATAAATGGGTAGCTAAAAAAGCAGGTAGCCCTAAGTCGTTTCGGGCAGTCGGGCAGGTTTTAAAAATAAACCCGTTTCCGATCACGATACCCTGTCATAGGGTGGTGAAGAACGGCGGTACCTTAGGTGGATTTGCGTTGGGCGCTAAAAAGAAAGAAGAGTTGCTTTTAAAGGAAGGCTTGACGGTTGAGGGGGGCGTTGTTATAATTAATAGGAGAAAAGAGTAGAGTATGCTGGAAGATATAAAAGAAAATCTAAGTAGCCTAAAAAATAAACTCGCTGAGTTACGAGGTTATCTTTGAGGTAGATGAAAAAGATGTTCGGATAAAAGAAATCGAGAAAGAATTAGCAGAGCCTTCCTTTTGGTCAAGCCCAAAAAAGAACGAAACGATAGACGAACTAAAAGTCCTTAAATCGCTTACAGAACCGTGGCATAAGCTTGACAGTGAATATAAAAATATAGAAGAACTCTCTTCGATAGTAGAATCGAGCGATACCGAATCGATAGCGCATCTAAAAACTGAACTTCTGGCCTTAACGAAACAAATAGACGGCCTGGAATTCAGGACTTTATTGAGCGATCCTGTCGACAGGTCGAACGCCATTTTCAGCATAAATTCCGGGGCCGGGGGCACCGAGGCGTGCGACTGGGCTAATATGTTACTTAGGATGTACAGCAAATGGTCCGACAAGAGGGGGTACAGTATTGAGATACTGGATACTCTGCAGGGCGAAGAGGCCGGGATCAAAAATGTCACGGCAATCATCCGGGGAGAGTTTGCGTACGGGTATCTTAAGACCGAGAGCGGAGTTCATCGTTTGGTAAGGATATCGCCTTTCGACGCGAATAAACGGCGCCATACATCTTTTGCTTCGCTTGATGTGATACCTGAAATAAGCGATGATATAAAAATTGATATAAACGAAAACGATTTAAAAATAGACACCTTTCGTTCCGGCGGAAGCGGCGGGCAGCATGTGAATGTAACTGATTCTGCCGTAAGGATCACGCACCTGCCGAGCGGCCTTGTAGTTCAGTGCCAAAACGAAAGATCTCAGTATAAAAATAAAGCCATGGCCATGAAGATTTTAAGGGCGAAACTATACGAACTGGAACGAAAGAAAAAATTTGAAGAATTGACCAAACGATACGACGAAAAACAAAAGATCGAATGGGGCTCGCAGATACGCTCTTACGTTATGCAGCCCTATTCTTTGGTTAAAGACCACAGGACCGGGTTTGAGACATCGAATGTCCAGGCGGTTATGGACGGCCAAATAGACGAGTTCATAGAGGCGTATTTAAAGCAAGGGAAAAAATAATGAATTTTATTATGGGATTACTCAAATCCATTCTGGGTGGTATTGTAAGCTCTCAGAGCACCAGGGAATTAAGACGAATAAAGACAATAGTGGATGAAATAAACAGCTTTGAACCAGAGATATCTAAATTATCCGATGAAGGACTCCGTTTAAAAACAACAAAGTTCAAGGAGCATGTTGCCGCAAAGAAAGAAGAATTGCGCCTTGAAATCGAAGAGCTCGAAGAAAAAGCCAGGACCGCTACCTTCTCCCAGGAAAAAGACAGGCTAAGGCTAAAACTCAAAGTTTTAAGAAATAAAATGTTCAACGACATCCTGCCCGAAGCCTTTGCCGTTGTAAGAGAGGTGGGTAAGCGAACCCTTGGGATGCGGCACTTCGACGTCCAGCTTATAGGCGGGATAGTTATACATGAAGGAAAAATATCCGAGATGGCAACCGGTGAAGGGAAAACTTTAGTGGCAACTCTGCCGGCGTACCTTAACGCGCTTACCGGAGAAGGGGTGCATATAGTTACGGTCAACGATTATCTGGCCAAACGCGATAGAGATTGGATGGGCCCAATCTATGAATTCTTAGGGCTTTCCGTAGGCGTGATCCAGCACGATATGTCGCCCGAGGCAAGACAGAAGGCGTACGGTTGCGATATCACATACGGCACCAACAACGAATTCGGATTTGACTATTTAAGGGATAACATGGTCATTTCAAAGGAAGATATCGTTCATAGGAGACTTAATTTTGCCATCGTTGACGAAGTGGACAGCATTTTGGTAGATGAATCCCGAACGCCTTTGATCATATCCGGTGCCACCGATACAACAAATACATTTTATGTCGAGATGAGGCCTGTCGTTGACCATATCGCAAAACTGCAAAAATACCTTATTAGCGATTTCTTGAATAAGGTCAAAAAGATGATAAACGACAAGGGGGACGGGGAGGAGACAAAGAAGCTTCTATACCTCATATACAAAGGTTCGCCGAAAGAAAAAGATTTCTTAGACCTTACTTTGAAAGATACAAAAATGAAAACACTTTTCGATAAGGCGCTCGGCCTTTACGAAAGTAAATTAATGGAAAACGAAAGGTCTACGCTTCTGGAAAACCTATATTTTGTGTTTGATGAAAAAACCAGAGAAGTTACCTTCACGTCAAAGGGCGAAGATGTCATGCGCCAGAAATTCAACGTGGAATTCATG
Organism: Candidatus Aquitaenariimonas noxiae; assembly: GCA_002780005.1. Classification (GTDB taxonomy): domain Bacteria; phylum Omnitrophota; class Gorgyraeia; order Aquitaenariimonadales; family Aquitaenariimonadaceae; genus Aquitaenariimonas; species Aquitaenariimonas noxiae. The sequence continues at coordinate 21,604 of PEWV01000032.1, forward strand.
ATAGAGGACTTGGAGGCAAAGCTTTCCGAGATAACGAGCCGGGAAGACCTAAAAGAAGAAGAAAAGCTGATAAAAGAGAGCGAAATTACCAATCAGTATGTGCAGCAGCAGAAACGCGTTGATAGCATAAAACAGTTATTAAAGGCATACATACTGTTCCGCAGGGATGTGGATTATATTATTCACGAAAATAAAGTCGTTATTGTGGATGAATTCACGGGCCGCATGATGCCCGGCAGGCGTTTTTCAGAGGGCCTGCACGAGGCGATCGAGGCTAAAGAAGGGGTTGAGGTCCAAAAGGAGTCGCAGACCCTGGCAACGATTACGCTGCAGAATTTTTTTAGGATGTATGGCAAGCTGTCCGGCATGACCGGCACGGCGGCAACCGAGGCCGATGAATTTGAAAAGATATACGGGCTGCAAGTTATTGTCATACCTACCAATAAACCTTTATCGCGGACAAATCTTGGCGATGTCATATATAAAACAGAAAGAGAAAAATTCAACGCCATATGTTCGGAGATAGAGGCTCTATACAAGGAAGGCAGGCCGGTCCTAGTAGGAACTATATCTATTGAAAAGTCTGAGACGTTGGGCAAGCTATTAAAGCGGCGCAACGTGCCGCATTTTGTTCTAAATGCCAGGTATCATGAAATGGAGGCGCATATAGTTGCGCAGGCAGGAAGATATCAGGGCATCACAATCGCTACAAATATGGCCGGCCGCGGTACCGATATCCTTCTAGGAGGCAATGCCGAGTATTTGGCCGAGGACGCTCTTAATAAGCTTGAGATAGAGTCGCCTGAGGAGAAAAGAGAGGTTAAAAAGAAGTATCTTGAGGAATACAAGAGAAAGACGGATGAGGAGCACGAGAAAGTTGTTTCGCTGGGCGGATTGCACGTGATCGGAACGGAAAGGCACGAATCCAGGAGGATAGATAACCAGCTGAGAGGGCGATCCGGAAGGCAAGGGGATCCCGGATCATCCAAATTTTACCTCTCTTTAGAGGACGATCTCATGCGGATCTTCGGTTCCGACAGGATAAAGATGATTATGGAGCGCCTAGGCATGGAAGAAGGCCAGGAAATACAGAACCCTCTCGTCACCCGAGCCATAAGGACCGCGCAGAAAAGGGTAGAGACGCAGAACTTCGAGATAAGGAAACACCTTCTTGAATATGACAATGTTATGAATCAACAGAGGGAACTCATATACGAACGAAGGCGAAATATTATTTTGGAGGACAATCTTACCGAAGAAGTTTTTGATATTTTAGGCACGATATTAGAAGATTGGCTGCAAGATTTTGAAGGCTATGAAGAATATCTCGAGGATTTTTGCAAGAAGCTGCGGATCAAGTTTTTATTAGGCTTTAACCCGAAGGATCTTTTGGAATTTTCAAAAGATGAAATAATAGATAAGATCATCGAAACAGCAAAAGTTTATTACTCAAAGAAAGAAAAAGTGCTGGGAGAAGACAAGGCAAGATTTTTGGAAAAGATGATCATGCTTAGATTGATAGATATGAATTGGAAAGATTACCTTTTCAGCATGGACCAGCTCAGGGAAGGCATCATGTGGCGCTCTTACGGACAGAAAGACCCTCTCGTGGAATATCAACATGAGGCGTTTACCATGTTCAGCGACCTTATAAAGACAATAGACGAAGAAATAGTGGAAAGGCTTTTCAAGACGTTTGCCGTAGAAGAAAAATTTACGCAGAGCGTGTTCAAAAAGGAAAAAGAGACTTTTGTGCACGAGGAATATTCAGCCCTTAATGCCCAAGCCGGTCCCGCCGATGCGTCCGAGCCGTCTCCAGCTATGAGTATGCAACCCGCTCGGGATATTACGTTTAAAAGAGAAGAACCAAAAGTCGGAAGAAACGACCCCTGCCCGTGCGGCAGCGGGAAAAAATATAAGAAATGTTGCGGTAGATGAACGAGACAGTGGAAAGTGATCAAGTGGTCAAGTGGTCAAGTGGTCAGGCAATAAAACGCTTGGCTACCCGGTTATTTGGCCGTTTATCATTATGTGTACTTTCCTCTGTTTTACTGATCTTCTCCTTTCCTAATTTTGAATTTTCCTTCGTGGCGTGGTTCGCCCTTATTCCTTTCTTTTTTGCGGTACGGGGAGAGAGCGATGGCGGCGCATTCTTTCTGGGATTTATTACGGGATTGATTTTTTACCTGGGCTCTATGTATTGGCTTATTCACGTGACCACGCTCGGTTTTATACTATTGTCCATGTATTTAGCTTTATATTTCGGAATAGCCGGAATTTTTTTAAGATATATAATAAGCGATATACGCAGCGCCGTTTTGGCCGCGTCTCCCATATGGGTTGCGTTGGAATATCTGCGCTCGACTATACTTACGGGAATGGGCTGGTCGCTTTTAGGTTATTCGCAGTATAAAAATTTGTCGATAATTCAAATCGCCGACATAACTGGCCCGTACGGCATTTCCTTTCTTATTGTAATGACAAATGTCCTAGCGTATCAATTATTGAGCGGCCAATTGTCTAGAGAATCAAAATCGCTTACTAATCCGGCAATGAGGCAAGTGCTTATCTCCGTCTTATTTATACCGATAGTATTGGGCTATGGCTATTCCAAGCTTAACAAGAGCGAAAGCGGCATACCTCTAAAGATCTCTGTTGTTCAGGGCAATATTTCGCAGCATCAAAAATGGGATGAAAATTATACAGATTTTATTTTCGGACGCTATTATGTTCTGACAAAAGAAGCAGCCTTAGACAAGCCGGACCTTATAATATGGCCGGAGACATCCTTTCCGGGATATTTCGGAGCTGAAAAAGAACTGACAGATAAAATGAAAACTCTGGTGAGTGAGGTAAAAATACCGGTTCTTTTCGGCGCGCCTACAAACGATCACAACAGCGCTTTTTTGATTTATAAAACAGGAGAAGTAACGCAGCAATATAACAAAATCCATCTGGTTCCATTTGGCGAATATGTGCCTCTTGAGAAGTGGCTTGGTTTTGTTCATAATATAGCGCCTTCTCCTATTGGAGGTTTTAAGGCCGGAACTGAATACACAATTTTTTCCCTGCCGTCTGCAACCCATAGCCTAAAACCTAAAACCCGTAACCTATCAACTGGCTTTAGCGTCCTCGTCTGCTTTGAGGACATATTCCCTCAGCTTGTAAGGCAATTTGTCAAACAGGGCGCGGCATTTTTGGTTAACATTACAAATGACGCGTGGTTTGAGGAAAGTTCGGCCCCTTATCAGCATGCGCAGGCTTCCGTATTCCGCGCGGTTGAGAACAGGGTTAATGTTGTACGGGCCGCGAATACCGGCCTTTCCTGCTTCATAAACCCTACAGGAAAGATTTTCAGCAGGGTAGAGGATCGAAGCGGGAAGGATATATTTGTAGATGGTTATGATACGGCGGATATAATAATAGAACATAAAAATTCTTTCTATACAAAATACGGAGATATTTTTGCATACTTATGCATAGCCATTTCTGTCATATTTCTAACAAAAAATAATAATCAAAACGAATAAGGTAACATTTCTCACCTTCCTTGAGCGTCAAAATCCAAACTTATTTAGCGATATAAAGTTAAGAAAAATAGTTTTTGCCGATTTTACTAGTAGGCGCATGATTTAATCTTGACTTGCCGATGCTATTTGTGTTAACATAAAATGGTTATGAAACGTAAAGCGATACGCAGCGTTCTTTATTATCTTTTAATAATTGCTAGGTTCATAATTAGGCTATTTCCTTTGGGGCTGGGGCTTTTTATAGGAGGTATATTAGGAAGATTAGCATATTATATAGTAAGAAAAGAGCGCATAAAGACACTCGCTAATTTAAGACTTGCCTTTGGCAAAGAAAAATCAGAAAAGGAAATCAGGCGTATAGGGCGTGAAGTATTTGCTAATTTAGGCAAGAATTTGGTAGAATTGGCTGATTTTCCGAAAATAAATAAGTCAAACATAAATACCCTTGTTAGTGAAAACGGGTTGCATAAAATTAACAAGGCGCTCGGCAAGAAAAACGGTGTTATAATATTAGCGAGCCATTTTGGGAACTGGGAATTACTGGCCGCGTATTTGACGCTCAAAGATTATAGAGGCCCTGTCATAGCCAGGAAGATATATTACGAAAAGTATGACCGCTTACTCAACGATCTCCGGGCCAGCAAGAATGTCGAAGTGATATACAGGGATGAAAGCCCGAAAAAAATATTGCGGGTTTTAAAAAGCGGCGGCATGATAGGGATTTTGGCGGATCAGGACGTTGATAGCGTTGAAGGCGTGTTCGTTGATTTTTTTGGAGAGCTGGCATATACGCCTACGGCGCCTGTCAGCTTAGCCTTGGCGACCGGGGCCCAGATTCTTCCGTGTTTTCTTATAAGGGAAGGGAACCGGCGAACTTTTATTGTTGAGGATCCTATAGAACTGGAGATCAGCGGCAATAAAGAAAGAGATGTAGCGATTAACACCCAAAAGTGGTCAAGGGTGATCGAATCTTATTTGAGAAAATATCCCGAGCAGTGGGTTTGGATGCATAGGCGCTGGAAGACAAGGCCAGAAGATAAAAATAAATAACAAATCACAATGTTCAAATTGCAAACAATATACAATACCAAAATTGCAAAATACGAAATCCTAAATTCGAATTTCGAAACAAATCCTAAATTCGAATGTTCAAATGTTCAAAACAATAGTTTTAGTCATTCGGATTTTGGTGATTCGATATTGTTTCGTATTTCGTGCTTCGTATTTCGAATTTAGATTGTCCCGCATGAAGTTTTTCTAGACGAGATTCAGCGGGATCCCGCAAAAGCGGGATAATTTGTTTGTATATTGGAATTTGTAATTTGGAATTTTAATAAATAATGTATAGACTACTAGCAGTCTCGATTATACTAATATTAGCCTTGTCAGGTTGCGGAAAGAAAAAAGAGCCTCTAGCTAATCCCGACGCCATTAAAGCGGCGGGTATCGGCCAGAAAATACTGCAGTTTGAGTTAACCGCGTATACCGACAGGGGAGTGAAGCGCTGGGAAGTAAAAGGCGAGTCTGCAAACGTGGTAGATGAGGTAGTTGAGTTGAAAAATGTAATAGCGACGACTTACAGACAGGATACAACTCTCACGCTTGAGGCGGACGAAGGTTTCTATAATAGAGTCTCTAGTAAAGTTCATCTGGAAAAAAATGTGGTGGTCACTACCGGGGATGGGGGCAGGCTCTTGACGGATGCCTTGGATTGGGACAGCAAGAATAATATAATAACTACGGATAAACCTGTCTTGATCAAAAGGCAAGAGATAAATCTTTGGGGCACGGGGGCGAAGGGAGAGCCGGAGTTGAAAAAAGCGCAATTCGTGAAACATATCAAAATAGAAATGGATAAGGGCGCGACACATATAATCTGCGACGGGCCGCTGGATATAGATTACGAAAATAACGTGGCATTCTTCAATGATAACGTGAGGATTACGGATGAGAAAGGCGAGATCACTTCGGATAAACTTGACGCGTATTTGAATCCGCAGACAAAGACTATCGTGAAGGCTATAGCGAGGGGAAGGGTCAAGATACTCAGGAACGAAAATTATAGCTATAGTGATGAAGCAATATATCTTGCAGAAAGCCATAAAGTTATATTGACAGGCAGGCCCAGAATTGTGATATATCCCGATGAAAAATTTGATGCTTCTTTTTTTGGAGACAAGAATGAATAACGACGGGCATCTATTAAAAATAAAAGGTTTGGTGAAGGAATACGGCGGAAGAAGAGTCGTGAATGAAGTCGACATATCCGTAGGCAGAGGAGAAATAGTAGGCCTTCTCGGGCCTAACGGGGCCGGCAAAACGACCACATTTTATATGGTTACGGGAATAATCGCCGCAGACAAAGGCAATATAATATTTGATAATAAAGATATTACAAATTTTCCGATGTATAAAAGAGCTAAATGCGGAATAGGATACCTATCGCAGGAACCTTCTATATTCAGAAAGTTGACCGTTGAAGAAAATATAATGGCTATATTGGAGACGCTAGGGCTTTCCTATAGAGAGCGAAAAAAAAGGTTGGAGGAACTTTTGGGAGAGCTCAAAATTTCCCATCTCAAGAGAAACAAGGCCTATACCCTATCCGGAGGAGAAAGAAGAAGGCTCGAGATAACAAGGGCGCTCGTTACAAATCCGCTTTTTATACTTTTGGATGAGCCCTTTAGCGGCATAGATCCCATAGCCGTGTTTGAATGCCAGCAGATAATAAAAGAATTAAAAGAAAAAGGATTGGGCGTTCTTTTGACGGACCACAATGTAAGAGAAACCCTCTCCATAACGGACAGGGCCTATATAATGGCCGACGGAAAGATCCTCATTTCAGGCAATAAAGACGAACTGATTACGAACCCAAAAGCCAGAGAAATTTATCTCGGCGAAAAATTCACCATGTAGGGAAAAAATGAAAACAAAAATGACGGAATTAAAAGGATGCAGGAGACTCTTGGAGATCGAAATACCCCAGGAAGAGGTAGAGAGCAAGTTTGCGGAGGTCTATAAAGAGATCCGAAAAGTTGCAAAGGTGCCGGGCTTTAGGCCGGGCAAGGCCCCCGAAGATATTATTGAAAAACATTACAAATCAGAAGCCGAAGAAGAGGTTTTAAAATCGCTGATCTCATCCTCATATGATGGAGCCGTAAGGGAGTTAAAAATTTCTCCCATAGAATTGCCTCAAATAGTCGATATAAAATTGGAAAGAGGCAAACCTTTTATATACAAAGCCGAGGTAGACACAAGGCCCGATATAAAAATAAAAAAATATAAAGGTCTAAAAGTTAATAAAAATAAACTGAATATAGGAAACGCCGAGATAGAAAAGGCGCTGTCCGAGCTCCTGGAGCTGAATGCAAAATTTGTTTCCGCTGAAACACGCAATATCGCGGATGGTGTTTATACCGTGTGCGACTTGAAGTGCTTTGCCGATGGAAAGGAAATTTTTAAAAAAGACGCCCTGTGGCTGTCTGTGAACGAGAATATGGGCATAAAAGATCTGCATAAGGGCATGCTGGGCATGAAGAAAGACGAAGAAAAAGGTATTGTCGCCCGGCTTCCGGAAAATTATCCGGATAATACTTTAGCGAATAAAGATGTTATGTATAAGGTAAAGATCCGCGATGTAAAGGAAAAGAAGCTGCCAGCGCTTGATGATAACTTCGCTAAAGACCTTGGCAAGAACGATTTGGCCGAGCTCAAAGACGCCGTAAAAAAAGATCTGTCAAAACGCTCCGAGATCTCTATAAAAGAAGACATGAAGAAACAAATAATAGACCAGCTTATTGAAAATTCCTCGTTTGAAGCGCCCGAATCGGTAGTGAACAAGCAGCTGGAAAGTATGGTAAGCGACACTAAAGACCGGATGTTATATCAAGGGATAAAAAAAGGGGATATAGAATCAAATGTTTCAAAAATAGAAGAACGGCTTAGGCCGCAGGCCGCCAGAGAGGTAAAGGCATTATTCTTGCTAAATGAAATAGCTAAAACAGAGAATGTACAGGTTGAACCCGCAGAGGTCGATAAGGCTATTGAAATTATTGCCAACCAGGTCAAAAAAGATAAAAAGAAATTATTGGAGGAATACGAGGAAAAGGACCTTCTGCAGAATATTATTGAACAGATCAGGGAAGAAAAAGTGATGGAGTTCTTGCTGAAAGAGGCTGAAATAACAGAAAAGTAGTTAGTAGATAGTAGTTAGTAGTTAGGGAGGGTCATTTCTACCTTCTACCTAACCCCTGGCTGCTAACCCCTAACTACTAAATCAAGGAGGATGTGATGAGTATCTTGATACCAATGGTGGTTGAGCAGACCGGAAGGGCGGAAAGGGCATACGATATCTATTCGCGCTTATTAAAAGATAGGATTGTTTTTATAGGCACTCCAATAGACGACAACGTTTCCAATATAGTCATTGCGCAACTTTTATTCCTTCAGATGGAGGACCCGGAAAAGGATATTAATATTTATATAAATACCCCGGGCGGATCGGTTACAAGCGGTCTGGCAGTTTACGACACAATACAATTTATAAAACCGGATGTTAACACATACTGCATGGGCCAGGCTACCAGCATGGGTGCCTTATTGCTCGCTGCAGGGACGAAAGGCAAAAGATACGCGTTACCGCATGCTAGGATCATGATCCACCAGCCTTGGGGAGGAGTGCAAGGCCAGGCGTCCGACATAGGGATACAGGCAAAAGAGATTTTGCGGTTGCGGGAAAAGATAAACGAACTTTTGGCTAAACATACAGGTCAGCCGATTGACAAGATCCAAAAGGACACCGATAGAGACTACTTCATGAGCGCGGATGAAGCCAAATTGTACGGCCTAGTGGACGATGTTGTAGTATCTATAAAGGCAAAGAAATAGTACTTAAGGAGATTCGTAACGGCTGTGAAAGATAAAGATTTGATCATAGGGGCCGGGATATCCGGCCTTTCTTGCGCCTGGGTTTTAAAGGACCGATGTATTGTTTTGGAAAAAGACGCCACTATAGGTGGCTTGGCGAAAACAAAGAAATTTAATGCCTTCCGATCCGATCTCGGAGGCCATAGGTTTTTTACAAAAAATGTAAATATAGAAAATTTTGTGCAAGACCTTATAAAAGGCGACTTGCTTAAGATACAGCGCAAAAGTAAAATATATCGAAACAAAAAATTTATAGATTATCCCTTAAAGGCCTCGGTCGCGCTTCATTTAAACCCCTTGGATGTTTTAATTTCTTTCTTTACCTATCTATTAAGGCGTATAAAACCCCTGCCCGAAGTCTCCTTTGAAGATGCCTCAAAAAATCGTTTCGGAGATAGGCTTTATGAGTTATTTTTTAAAGTTTATACGGAAAAGATATGGGGGGTCAGATGCGATAAGCTTTCAAAAGAATTTGTAGATGCAAGATTGCAGAATATTTCTCTAAAGCGGGTTATCATGCATGCCTTGCTGTCGAAACAAAAGGATATAAAATCTTTTGCCGATGTTTTTATATATCCCAAAATGGGTATAAACGAGATAACCGAGGCGCTCTCGAAAGATCTAGAAATAAGGCTAAATTCGGAAGTAACCGGTTTTGTTCTTTCGAAAGATCGCATAGAAAAGGTGATCTTGAATAATTCTCATGAAACGGAATGCAAAAATGTTATCTCCACCATGCCCCTTACGGATTTGACAAGGCTTCTTGAGCCTCCTGAGGAGATCTGGGATAGCTTGAAAAGTTTGAAATTTAGAAGTTTGATCTATGTATTTTTGATATTGAAGAGAAAGAAATATAGCGATAATCACTGGATATATTTTCCTGGCCCTCAGATTTTTGGAAGGCTTCACGAGCCGAAAAATTGGTCGCCTTTCATGGCACCGGAAGATAAAACAGGGGTCGGAGTAGAGGTATTTTGCTTCGAAAATGACGATGTCTGGAAAATGTCCGACCTGGAAATAGCCCATCAGGCTATAATGGAGCTGCCTCTTTTAAAAAAATTTGAAGTAGAAAACCATTTTGTAACTAGAATTGAAAATGCTTATCCTTTGTATGAAGTTGGGTATAAAGAAAAATTAGATAAAATTAAAAAGTTTTTGTCTTCATATAGTAACCTCTTTATTTTAGGAAGGACAGGTTCCTTTAGTTATATCAATATGGATGCCTGCATTGAAGAAGGGTTGAAATTGGGATGTTTCTTAAACAATGTTCCCGCTAAAGAAACCCCGACATTTATATAGTAGGAATTGATACAAAATCATATAAAAGCTTAAACGCGTATCGTTATTCATTTAGCCTAGATTAAGCACAACAAAATTGATAGAACGAAAGGTATATTAATGAATTGGTCAAAAAAAGTATTATTAATAACTGGTGGCACAGGTTCGTTTGGTCAGAAATTTGCCGAATTCATGCTGAAAAAGTACAAACCAAAAACGATAAGGGTATTCAGCCGGGACGAACTAAAGCAATGGGAGATGGCGAAAAAATTTAATAATAACTCACAGATAAGATTTTTCATTGGTGATGTTAGGGAAAGAGATAGACTAGAACGGGCAATGGATGGTGCAGATATTGTCGTTCACGCCGCAGCCTTAAAACAGGTGCCTTTATGTGAATATAATCCCTTTGAAGCAGTAAAGACCAATATACTTGGCGCTCAGAATGTGATAAATGCAGCCATAGACTGCAATGTCGAAAAGATAATAGCAATAAGTACAGATAAAGCAGTTAATCCAGTAAATTTATATGGTGCAACCAAGATGTGTATGGAAAAATTGTTTGTTGCTGCAAATTCTTACGTGGGGGACAAACATCGGACACGGATGAGTTGCGCTAGATATGGAAATGTCGTAGGTTCACGGGGGAGCGTTATACTCTTATTTGAAGAACAGAAATTAACTGGCACAATTACTGTTACTGATAAAAAAATGACTCGTTTCTGGATTGGTTTAGAACAAGGCGTAAAATTTGTAATTAGATGTATCGAAAAAATGTATGGAGGCGAAATTTTTGTACCAAAAATTTCCAGTATGAGGATTGTTGATGTGGCCAAAATAATGGCACCAAACTGTAAAATTAAATATGTTGGAATTAGACCAGGAGAGAAAATCCACGAGTGCCTCCTTACAGAAGATGAGGCAAGACACGCCGTAGAGTATAATGATTTTTTTGTAATTATACCTGGTAGTTCACTGTGGCCTTATGAGAATTACTATGAAGATGGTAAAAAACTCCTTGATGGCTTCAGATATACCAGTGATTCCAATAAACGCCAGCTCACTAAAAAAGAATTGGAAAAAATATTAAAAGGATTGAAATGAAGCGTATTCCTTATGGATGGCATACCATTGATAAAGAAGACATCAAGGCAGTAGTAGAGGTATTACAATCGAAACGGCTTACGCAGGGCCCTACAATAAAAGAATTTGAAGAAGCTCTTTGCAAATATACGGGCGCTCAATATGCGGTGGCGGCATCAAGCGGAACGGCGGCGTTACACCTCGCTTGCATTGCAACAGAAATAAAAAAGACAGACGAGATAATAACTTCCCCCATAACTTTTGTTGCTTCAGCAAATTGCGCAGTATATTGTGGTGGAACGCCAGTATTTGCAGATATTCAGCCAGATACGGTAACCATTGACCCGCAAGAAATAAAAAAAAAGATTACCAAAAGAACAAAAGCTATAATTCCTGTCCATTTTTCTGGCCACCCTTGTGACTTAAGAGAAATTAAAGATATTGCAAAAAGATATAATTTAATAATTATCGAAGATGCCTGTCACGCATTAGGTGCGGAATACAGAGGTACGAAAATCGGTTCCTGTACGTATTCAGACATGACGGTTTTTAGTTTTCATCCCATAAAATCAATTACCACCGGTGAAGGCGGCGCTGTTTTAACTAATAGAAAAGATTTATATGAAAAACTCTTGCTGTTGCGGAATCATGGTATTACGAAAGAGAATTCAGAATTCAGAATTCAGAATTCAAAATTAATTGACCCATGGTACTATGAAATGCAAGAGCTTGGTTTTAATTATAGAATTACTGATTTTCAATGCGCCTTAGGAATAGCCCAGTTAAAAAAAATAGATTCATTTTTACAGAAAAGAAGGAGAATAGCCGCTATTTATAATAGAGAATTGTTACACATCGAAGGCATCAACCTGCCAATAGAAAAACCATATGTAAAATCATCTTGGCATCTGTATTGTATAAGACTTAGTAACACAACTCAAAGAAGATTTGTATTTAATAGGTTGCAACAATCGGGCATCGGCGTTCAAGTCCATTATATCCCTGTCCATCTCCAGCCTTATTATAGAAAAAATTTTGGCTACAAAAAGAATGATTATCCAAAGGCAGAAGACTATTATAAGACCACAATTACTATCCCGCTGTTTCCGCGTTTGGATATAACTGCCGTTCACCGTATCATTTCTAAAATAAAAAAAGTTGTGAAAAATGCTTAAAGAATGGGACATAAGGCCAGAAAAAGCAGCACAACTACTAAATAGGTTGAGATTACAAGATATAAAGTCGCATTTTCTTGATGATAAAGGTAATATCATAAATAGTTACTTTCTGGAAGTTAAATGTCCTGCCTGCGGGAAGAGACGAAACTCTCAAAAGTTTAAAAAGGAAAGTTTCAGTTTTAAATGCTGCAGTAATTGCGGTACTTTGTATGTATCGCCAAGGCCTAAACCGCCTAAACTGCATGAATACTATAGGGATTCGGGATCAATCGCATTTTTTATTAAGGAGATTTTAGAAAAAACAGCCAAAGCCCGTAAAGAGAAAATTTTACTTCCTAAAGCCAAAAAAGCAATTTTTTATTTGAAAAAGTTTAGAGTTTCACGAAAACTATTGGTTGAAATTGGTGGCGGAAATGGGTTATTTCTTGAAACTATGAAAGAAATACGATCTGGGTTTAAAAGATATCTGAATATTGAACCATCCAAAGAAGGCGCGCGTTTAACGCAGAATAGGGGCTTCGACGTAATAGAAGACATTATTGAAAATGTAAAAGATTTGCATGCTGATTGTATTTGCGCTTTTGAACTTATCGAACATCTTTTCGACCCCCTTAGTTTTTGTATTAAGATTAAAAGATTACTTAATAAAAATGGGATTTTTATATTGACTACTCCAAGCACAGAGGGTTTAGATCTCATGCTTTTGGGCAGAGATTCTGATAATATCAGCGCACCAAATCATCTAAATTATTTCAATATTCACTCGATTGAGATTTTACTTAAAAGGGCAGGATTAAAGACAGTCGCTATAGAAACGCCAGGCGTTTTAGATATAGATATTCTTAAAAACAAGGTTGTCAATGGTTATAAACTTGAAGATAGATACATTTCATTCTTACTAAAGCAACCCAACGAAGTTTTAGAAAAATTTCAGCTGTTTTTGCAACAAAATAAATTGAGCAGCCATATGTTTGTTGTAAATAAGAAAATATAAATCTATATGCACAAGACAGCTCTTTTAAGAAACACATTGAGATATAGAAATATCAAGGGATATTAAAATGAAGCATTGCAAGAAATGCTTGATGCCCGATACGAGGCCCGGCTCCATCTTCGATGCAGAAGGTATTTGCCAGGCCTGCCGGAATTATGAGGAGAGAAAAAAAGTAAATTGGGAAGCAAGAAAAAAAGAGTTGCGTAGACTTTGCGATACTTACAGAAGAGATGATGGCTATTACGATTGTATTATTCCTGTGAGCGGAGGTAAAGACAGCCATTTTCTTGTTCATACGATGAAGGTAGAAATGGGCATGAACCCAATTCTAATAACCGTAGGAGATCCGTTTACTAAAACAGAGGCAGGGGTAAGAAATTTTAAGAATTTAGGGGATACATTTAACTGTGACCATGTTTTATTCAATATAAGTGCCAATCTATTCAGAAGAGTTACGAAAATAGCATTTGAAGAGTTTGGAGAGCCTCTACGATTTGTGGAAACAGCAATATATACCGTTCCTTTCAAGTTAGCTGTTACATTAGAGGTGCCATTGATTATATTTGGAGAAAATTTTGCCTATGAATATGGGACCACGGATAAAGACGGCTACGCTGCAACGGGATATATATTCCAAATGTTTAAAAAAATAGATACTAATTTGTGGTTACAAAAAGGTATATCCAAGAAAGAATTTAATGCCATCACGCCACCCACAGATGAAGGATTGAGAAAGGTTAGACCCGAAGCGGTTTTTATGAGCTATTTTAGCCCTTGGAGTAGCATAACTCATCTTGAAGTTGCGAAAAGATATGGATTTAGAGATTTGACGTATGAATGGAAAAGAGAAGGATGCGTTGAAGATTTTGAACAAATAGATTCGATGGGCTATATGGTACATTTGTGGATGAAGTACCCCAAATTTGGATTTCAGAGAACCTCTGATATCGTAAGCAGGCGCTTAAGAGAAGAAAGGCTCAGTTTGCCAGAGGCTAAGGAACTCATCATGCTCAATGACCACAAGTTAGACAGACGCGCAATGGAAGATTTTATAAGTTTTTTAGGGTACACTCCAAAACAATTTTGGGAGATAGTTGATAAATTTTGGAACCGCGAAATATTTGAAAAAGTCGATGATGCATGGCGCTTAAAAGATTCTGCATATAAAGACGCAGCTCCAAGAGCAAAAAATGGTTAAGGTTACCGTGCAGTTGAAAAAGTGGAAAAATAAGGTTGGTAAAGAGTATACCGATAGAAATAGTATTTCTTTAAATGATTTAGAAAAATTATACAAAAGCAATTTTGGAATAACCAGAACGGAATTGAATAAATTATTTTTAGGTAGAATGGGTAGGGCTATTCGAATTCTCGAAGTAGGCTGTAATATCGGGAATCAGTTGCTTTGTTTGCAAAAAATGGGTTTTAAAAATTTATATGGAATTGAACCGCAGGATTATGCAGTAGAAATTTCTAAAAAAAGAACTAAGGGCGTCAATATTATCAAAGGCGATGTTTTCGATATGCCATTTAAAGATAATTATTTTGATCTTATTTTTACCTCAGGTGTGCTTATACACATTAGTCGAAAACACATAACAAAAGCAATAAAAGAAATTTATAGGTGTAGCCGTAAATACATCTGGGGGTACGAGTATTATTCAAAAAAACGCAGAGAGATTCCGTTTAGAGGCAAAAGAAATTTCCTCTGGAAGGCAAATTTTATTGAGATTTATACAGATATTTTTCCTGATTTAAAACTCATAAAAGTTAAGTACCTCAAATATCTGAAAAACGATAATATGGATACAATGTTTCTTTTTAAGAAGGTTTAATAGCCGATGAAAGTAGGAGCTATAATTCAAGCAAGAATGTCTTCGACAAGATTACCAGGTAAAGTTTTGAAAGAACTTCCTTATAATAGCGGCATTACCGTCTTAGAGCAAGTAATTAGAAGATTAAAAAAGTCTAAAAACCTAAAGAAGATCGTAGTTGCTACTACAACTGAAAAAAGCGACAAGGTAATTATTAATATTGCAAAAAAAGAAAATATAAGATGTTTTAGGGGAAGCAAAGAAGATGTTTTGTCAAGATATTATTTTGCTGCTAAAGAGAACGATTTGGATGTTGTCGTAAGAATAACGGGTGACTGCCCTTGTGTCGATCCAGAAATCGTAGATTTAATTATAACAAAACATATAGAAGCCGAAGCCGATTTTACTACAAATTGCTTTAAAAGAACATATCCGCATGGATTAGATGTGGAATCATTTAACTTTAATATATTGAAAGAGGCCCATGCGAACGCTCATAACGCTTACGAGAAAGAACATGTAACCCCCCATATTTATGGAAACCCCAATGTGTATAATATTATTCAAGTAGAAGCTCCTCGGGATCTTTATGCGCCTAAAATACGAATAACATTAGATACCGAAGAAGATTACGCATTATTATGTGTGATATTTGACCACCTTTATATAAAAAATGAATATTTTAACGCTTATGATATCGTAAATCTTTTCAAAGAAAAACCTTGGCTTTGTCTGATAAATAAAAAAAGCCTACAGAAGAAAGCATATAATTCATTTAAGGAAGAATGTCAACAAGCTATTAAAGCACTCGATTTACATGGTCTAAAAAGAGTCAGCAATTTTCTTAGAAAACAATTGAATGAAGATCATAATCTTAACCGAAGGCGGTAAAAATATAGGTTTTGGTCATATCGCGAGATGTCATTCTTTATATCAGGCCTTCCGCGAAAATGGATATTCACCAGAACTTATAATATTTAGCGATAATAGCATTGAAGGATTGTTAGACCACGCCCAGTACCAAATCGTAAACTGGCTTAAAAAGCCCCATATTGTTTTTCAACTATTAAAAAGTGCTACCATGGCTATTATTGATTCCTACTTAGCAAAGAAATCTCTATATTATAAAATTTCAGAGATAATGAATGGCAGGGTGGTAGCAATAGATGATTATAATAGAGTGGAATATCCAGCTGGAATTGTGCTTAATCCTTCTCTATATGGCAATCGATTACATTATTCCAAAAGAGAAGGCGTAACATATCTATTGGGAAAAGATTATATACTGCTGCGAAGAGCTTTTTGGAATATCCCAAAGAAACACATTAATAGAAAAATTAGAAATATTTTAATTACCTTTGGCGGAACCAACCGCCATCGCTTGATTAACACAGTAACCCATTTTCTTAAAGAAGAATTTAACTGTAACTTCTACACTATTGGACCCCAGAAAAACATACATGACGCTCATGGCACGCTTAATTTAATGCTAAAAGCCGATATCTGCATTTCCGGCGGTGGCCAGACTATTCATGAATTAGCACGAGTTGGAGTGCCTACAATTGGAATCTGTTTTGCTGAAAACCAAAGGTATAGCTTACAAGAATGGCGCGATAGAGGATTTATTGAATATATAGGTTGGCATAAGAATAAGAAACTGTTATCTGATTTATCGAAGGGCATTAAGAAACTCAAGTCCCATAAGAAAAGATGTCAGCAACATAAAATAGGAAAAGCGCTTGTGGACGGGAAGGGCGCAATGAGATTATTAAAAGTATTGGCTAATAAAAGATGGATAGGAAATATAGGTTGAAAATAAGAGAAGCAACAATGGAAGATTGTTATGATATGTGGATATGGAGGAATCGTCCAGCAGTAAGGAAATGGTGTTTTGATGCAAAAAAGATTAGTTATAAATCCCATAAAGAGTGGTTTGGAAAAGCGCATAATGACAAATATGTAAGAATATATATTGTTGAGAATGTAAAGAAAGAAAAAATAGGAACCGTGAGGTTTAAAATAAAAATAAATAGACAAAATTGCGCCTATCTTAGTGTTTATCTAAACTCTCTTTTCTTGGGAAAAGGTTTTGGTCATAGGATTGTTAAAAAAGCTACTGATTTTTTTCTCAAAGAGAAAGAGGGGGTTACGCATATTATCGCTGAAGTCTTTGAAGACAATATCGCCTCGCAGAGGGTATTTGAAAAAGCAAGTTATGTTTTAGTGAAAAGAATGACAAAGCAGAATAAGAAAATAAAAGTTTTTATGTATGAAAGAGGCTATGGATTTGGATATTAAATTTTTAAAAAATTGTTTTATTGTCACCGAAATTTCTGCCAATCATTGTCGGAATTTTAAACAGGCGATTGCTTTAATAAAAAAAGCAAAGGAGTGCGGTGCTGATGCGGTGAAATTCCAGACGTATACTCCAGACACTTTAACTATAGATGTAGATAATAAATATTTTAGGATAAAACACCCTAAATGGAAAGGGCAGACACTGTATCAATTGTACAGAAAGGCATATACGCCTTGGTTGTGGTTTAAAAAGTTAAAAAGGATAGCAGATAGCTTAGGGATTATATTTTATTCTACCGCTTTTGATAAAACTAGTGTTGATTTTCTGGAAGAATTAAATGTGCCTATACATAAAATCTCCTCATTTGAATTGGTTGATTTACCTTTAATTGAATATGTTGCCAGGACAAAAAAACCGCTTATGCTATCAACTGGAATGGCAACCTTATCCGAAGTTAAAGAAGCAGTTAATGCCGCGGAGAAAGCGGGAGCAAAAGATATAATTTTATTAAGATGCGTTAGCAATTATCCTGCCAAGCCAGAAGAAATGAATTTAAAAACCATTCTACATATGCAAAAGTTGTTTAAATGTCCTATTGGACTTTCAGATCACACATTGGGAATAGCGGTGTCACTTGCGGCAGTTTCCCTGGGTGCAAAAGTAATAGAAAAACATTTTATCCTATCGCGGAATATTAAAACACCAGATAGTTTTTTTTCCATTGAGCCACAAGAACTATTAGAACTTGTTAGGAATATAAGAATTGTTGAGAAATCTTTGGGTAGGGTACATTATGGATCAACCGAAGGCGAAACAAAAAACAAAGTTTTCAGGCGTTCTCTTTTTATAGTGAAAGATATTAAAAAAGGAGAAAAATTTACTGAAGAAAATATAAGGTCTATAAGACCAGCATATGGGATCCATCCAAAATATTTTAAACATGTTATAGGCAAGAAAGCAAAAAGAGATATTAAAAAAGGCGCGCCTTTAAAATTGGAATTAGTGAGTTAGCGATAAGCGTTAGTTAACTTTTTCAAATATTTCTTGAAATTTTATAAGCCGTTTAGAAAAAAAGCTCTTTTTTATAAAACCCCTAATGATGACCAAAGAAAACAAAGGGAATTTATAGATGGATTTATCCTTTTTCAAAAGATTTATAGAGTCATCGCCTACGCTATGGCGATTTTTGAGCAGAATTAGATTAATTTTAAATGGGCAACCTCGATGGAAACCGGTGTTGGATAAAGATAGAACACGGTGGACCACATATATTAAGAAAGCAAAATTAGGGCCAAATATATTGATTGCAACAAGTTTAGGCTCTCATTTAGCAGCATCGAGATTGGAGAGTTTACTTGCAGTTGCTTTAACATTACGAGGGGCCTCGGTTTCTATTTTGCTATGTGATTCTGCTTTGCCAGCATGTCAAGAAGCAGATGTCGGGAGGTGTCCAAACAGAAAACATTTTATCCGCTATGGCCCACGAAGAGATTTGTGTATAGGGTGTTTTTCGCCGGCGTATAAGATGTATCGATCTCTCGGTATCAATGTCTTTCGATATAGCGAATTTATTACAGCGGATGAATTAGCCAATGTCCATAATATTTCATCTACATTACCGCTTGAAGACATTCAGAATTATAGATTGGATGGTTTATCCATTGGGGAGCATGCCTTGGCGGGAGCGCTGAGATTTTTGGCCAGAGGGACACTTGACAACGAACCTTATGCAGAATCAATTCTGCGGCAGTATCTCAAAGCTGCCTTAATAACTGTTTATGTTATGCAGCATCTACTAGAAAAAAGCCATTTTGAGCATGCGGTATTTCATCATGGAATTTATGTTCCTCAAGGATTAATTAGAGAGGTGTGTCACCACTCTGGCGTCCGAGTGGTTAATTGGGATCCAGCATATCGAAAAAACTGCTTTATTTTTGGTCACGGTGATAATTCTTTTCGCACTATTATGACAGAACCCGTAGAAAAATGGATAAATATTCAATGGGGTTCTGGGTTAGAAACAGAGTTGATGAGATATCTAAAAAGTCGTTCATATGGTACTCAAGATTGGATTTGTGTTCATCATAAAACTTCTAAAGAAGACTTAAATACTATCGCTGCTAAAATAGGGGTAGATTTTTCAAAACCTTGTATTGGCATGCTTACTAATGTAATGTGGGATGCACAGATCTACTACCAAAATAATATATTTAAGAATATGTTGGAATGGGCCTTGGAAACAATTGAATATTTTGCAAAACGTCCCGAGTTGCAACTGCTGGTCCGCGTACATCCAGCAGAAATTCTAGGTATCATGACTTCTAAGCAGCTGTTTATTGAAGAGATAAAAAAAGTTTTTCCTGTATTGCCGAAAAATGTCTTTATTATTCCACCCGAAAGTCCAATCAGTACTTATGCGGCTATGCTGCAGTGTAATGCTGTAATTATTTATTCCACAACAGCAGGGATGGAACTGGCAGCTTTAGGAATTCCTATAATTGTTGGGGGTGGGACCTGGTTTCGAAATAAAGGGATTGGAATGGCAGCTGATTCTAAGGAAGATTATTTCAGGCTACTTAACCGGTTGCCTTTAAAGCACCGATTAAAAAATGATTTAATTGAGCAGGCACGGAAATATACATTTCACCTTTTCTTTCGGAGAACGATTCCTATAAAGTTTGCGAAAGAATCTGTTTTTCACTCTTTTGTACAGACCCCATACGTGATAAATGTACAGAATATCAGTGAATTATTGCCGGGCCAAGATAAAGGACTTGATATAATTTGTGATGGCATACTTTATGGGAAAGATTTTATTTATCCTGCAGAATTATATATATAGAATTTAAAGATGAAAGAAAATCCTAAGATTGTCATTATCGGCTCTGGTCCCTGTGGAATAGGTGCGGGATGGCACCTTTTTAAAAATGGATATAATAATTGGGTAATCTATGAGAAAAATGCCTATCCGGGGGGGTTATCAGCAAGTTTTAAAGATGCAAAGGGTTTTACCTGGGATATAGGAGGGCATGTTTTATTCTCTCATTATAAAGAGTTTAGTGGATTTTTAGAAGAGGTCTTAGAAAAAAAATATTTAGTACATAATAGAAACTCCTGGGTTAGGGCGATTGAGAGCTGGATTCCATATCCATTTCAAAATAATATCCATTATTTACCTCAAAAAGAGTTTGAAGAATGTTTTAAAGGTCTTGAAGAACGTTCCTGTGGGATTTGCAAAGTAAGTAATTTTCAGGAATGGATAGAAACTAACTTTGGTAAAGGGATTTCAAAATATTTTATGATATCGATGAATCAAAAAATGTGGTCTTATCCTTTAGACAAGATGTCCACGCAATGGATAGATGAAAGGATAAGCCCTGTAAGCTTAGAAGCAATAAGGCAGAATATGAAGGGCAATAAAATAGACAGTAGCTGGGGACCAAATAGTACTTTTATCTACCCTTTTTTTGGTGGTATAGGCGAGGTCTTCAGAAGAGCGGTAGTTAAATTCAGGGATAAGGTGAGGCTAGAAAACCAAGTTTATAAAATAGATTTAGACTCTAAAAAAATATTTTTTAAGAATGGAATGGAAGATAAATTTGATATTTTAGTAAACACCTCGAACCTTATAGATTTCATTAATATTCTCTACCCACAAAATCCCAGCATTGTCAAAGCTTCAAAAAGACTAAAATACAATAGGCTCTTTATCGTAGGCATTGGTCTTAGGAGAGAAAGAAAAGACCCAAGAACCTGGATATATTTTCCTGAAGAAAAATATATTTTCTATAGGGTAACTAACCTCTCAAATTACTCACCTTATAATGTTCCCAATGGTCATATGCAGAGTTATTCTTCTTTGCTTACAGAGATTACCTTGTCCGAAAATGCACCGGCGAATAGAAAATTCTTTATAGAAGAAACTGTAAAGGGCTTGATAGATACAGGTATGCTCTCAAAAGCTGATGAAAGTTTAATAGAAAGTATTTTTTCCTTAGAGGTAGAAAATGCTTATCCTATACCCACAGTAGACAGGGATGAGGTTCTATATAAAATTAATGAATTCCTTGAGTCTCAAAACATCTATTCCCGAGGTAGATTTGGTTCCTTCAAGTATGAGAGGGGGAATATGGATGACTGTTTTATGCAAGGATTTGAGATTGCCCACAGAATGGTGATTTGAAAATGAAGTTTTCTATAATAATTCCTGTGCACAACGAGCAAGATAAGCTGAAACCCTGCCTGGACGCTATATTTTCTTCCGAAACCAAAGATTTCGAAGTTATTGTCGTAGATGATAAAAGTACCGATAAATCTGTTGAAATTGCTGAAATGTATCCCTGCAAATTAATAACCCTGGGGGAAAATAAAAGGGCAGCTTATGCAAGGAATATAGGAAGAGCTAATTCTGAGGGCGACATTTTTGTATTTATAGACGCCGATGTAATAATAAAAAAAGATACTTTAGATGTCATATGGCAGAGTTTCAAAGAAAATAATGACATAGCTGCTGTCACCGGTATTCTTTCTAAAGACTGCCCTTATAAAAATTTTTTCAGTCAATATAAAAATCTCTATATGAATTATGTCTTTAGAAAATGCCCGAAATATATCGATTTTCTCTATGGCTCAATTATTGCTATAAAGAAAGAACATTATTTGCCGTTTAATGAGGGGTTTAAAATTACCGACGATACAGAGCTAGGGCAAAGATATAAAGAATTAAATAAAAAAATACTCTTAAACCCTAGCCTAGAGGTAATACATAGTAAAAGGTATAATTTTAAGACAATTATAAAAAACGATTTTTTTGTTCCGTTCTGGTGGTCAAAGTCTTTCATATTGCACAGGGGTTATTGGGATATTTTTCGAAAGAAAAGATTTGCCCATGCCCGAGTAAGCCAGATAATAAGCGTTTTGGTGTCATGTTTTTTGCTCATCTCTTTATTTTTTCAATGGAATCCAATAGCACGGCACATCTTTCTTAGCCTTCTATTTTTATTCATACTTCTGAGTTATAATTTTTTTCTTTTTCTATATAAAGAGAAAGGTTTTCTATTCTTGCTAAAATCTATTATATTTACATATCTAGATATGTTGGTAATGGGCTTAGGAATATTAACAGGGTTTATCGATTGTTTGGTTAAAGGTTTCTGTAAGAGAAGTAAGAGATTGTTTAAAACTTCAATACAGTGACCGAGTAATCAATTGCAATTATTCTTAAAAAATATAATTATGTTAAGATAATGCCTAAACTAAAAATTCTTTTTATAACCGAATACTACCCTTACGAAGAAAACATCAGAGGTCTGTTTATTAAGGAACATGCTAAAGCGGCAAGTCTCTACAATGAGGTGATAGTAATTAATGGTTTAGAGGTTGAAAAACCAACAAAAAAATTATATAAAATCAATGACACAATAAATGGAGGCATTAGAGAAATACATATATGCTACTATGCACCAAGGCCCTTCCCAAAAATTTTCTATCCTGTCTATTTATGGGCTTTACTCAAAATTGTCAAAAAATTGTTGAATGAAGGCTTTATGTTTGATGTTATTCATGCACATGAATATTTTTCTGCTTTTCCGGCTATATTATTGAGCAGATATTTTCGGATACCGCTAGTAATCACCGAACATTTCAGTTACTTTCCATTAGGAGCGATGAAAGGCTTGAAACTTTTGAAAGCACGATTGGTAATGAATCGGGCAAATGTAATATTGCCGGTAAGCTATGCGCTGCAGAAAGCTATTGAGGGTTGTGGTATTCGCGGTAATTTTGAGATAATTCCCAATACTGTAGATACTCGTCTGTTCTATACGAGTAGAAAAAAAGATGAAGATAAACAGATGAAAAAAATATTGTTTGTAGGTTTGCTCAAACCTACAAAAGGCATTTTTTGTCTCATTGAGGCTTTAGCGAAAGTTAACGAGATGCGGCATGATTTTAAACTGGATATAGTTGGAGATGGACCATGTCGAGCAATACATGAAAGACAAGCAAAAGATTTAGGGCTTGAAGACAAAGTTATTTTTCATGGGTTAAAAACTAAAAAAGAGGTTAGTCAATTTATGATGGAAGCAGATTTTTTTGTTTTACCTAGCGAATGGGAAAATCTGCCGTGCGTCTTGATTGAAGCAATGGCATCAGGTTTGCCTGTTATTGCGACCAAAGTAGGCGGTATTCCTGAAATGGTAACCGAGAAGGCCGGAAAATTAGTGTCGCCTAAGAATTCCAATGCCCTGGCAGAGGCAATAAATTATATGCTGGACCACTATATAGATTATTCATCCGAAGAAATTGCCATGTATGCAGAGGAAAGATACAGTTATAAAACGGTGGGGAAGGCTTTAGATAGGGTGTATAGAGATTTAAGCAAAGAGTAGCTAATATGCAGAATGCAATCATGACAGATACGCATAGGTGATAGAATCTTAAAAGATTAAAATGATAAAAGTGTGTTTAATCTCTTTATATGAAGATATAAGTTCTAATGGGATACGATACTTATCTTCATATTTAAAATCTAACGGCGTTGCAGTAAATATGATATTTATGCCTGCAGATATTTCTGATTTTTGTTATAAAGGAAAAAATGATACAAAGAAAGAAATAAACATATTAAAGAACTTATTAAATCAGCTTTCCCCCGATCTGATAGGAATAGGTGTTATGGCTAATTATTTTAACAGAGCAGTTCGCATAACAACAGAAATAAAGAAAGATTTTGATATTTCTGTTATTTATGGAGGTATTCATGCAACAATGTGCCCTGAAGAATGTTTGGAATATGCAGATATAGTCTGTGTAGGTGAAGCTGAAGAAACGATGACAGAGTTGTGCAAGTCTAAAAATAATCCAGATGCATTAAGGGATATTAAAGGGATATATTACAAACTAGGTGATAAAGTAAAAAAGAACGAAATTAGGCCTTTAGAAGAAGATTTAGATAAATATCCTTTTCCAGATTATTCGTTAACGGGAGACTTCTTGATTTTAAATAATAAGCTAGAGCGTATTCAAAAGAATCACATGGAGAGCTTATTACCTTTGCATCCTTTTGGTGTTGTCACATATAGGCTGATGAGCTCTCGAGGATGTCCTTTTTCATGTACATATTGTTGTAATGAGGCACTTCGGCAAATCTATTCTGGAAAAGGGAAATATCTCAGAGAGAGAAGTGTAAAAAATGTTATTAATGAAATGCTGACTGTAAAAAATAAATTTAATATACAGGCTTTTCGGATTATGGATGATTCTTTTTTACATCATTCTCTTGAGTGGTTTAAAGAATTCAATAAACTGTATAAATCTAGCGTTAATTCGCCATTTAGTTGCTTATCAAGTCCCGGCAATGTAACTGTTGAAAAAATGAAGCTATTAGTCGATTCCGGCTTAAGACATATTCAAATAGGGTTGCAGAGTGGAAGCGATAGAATTAACTTCGAGCTCTATAAAAGAAAGATAAGCAGCGAAAAAACGCTCGCGGTGCTCAACATAATTAATTCACTAAATCCAAAGCCAAAGGTAGACTTAGATATTATTTTCGATAATCCTTTTGAATCTGATTTAGATAAGATTCAGACAATATATTTTCTGTGTAAAATAAACAAAATGCAAAATGTGCTATTAGCCTGCTATAGTTTAGTTTTTTATCCTAAAACACAAATATATTATAAAGCAATAGAAGAGGGCATTATCCATGAGAAAGATAGGAAGAAAGCATATACTCAAGATTTCAGAAAGATTAAGAATACTTTTTTAAATAATTTATGTTTAGGTGCTTCACTTTACAAGTTTTCACCTAAATCGGTTAATTTCTTTTTAAAATATAAAGTCTTATATTTCCCTTTTCTGATAGCACAAAAAGCTATTTCTTTCATAAAAAAATTACTTAGTTTTTCACGTAATGTACGAAGAAGAAAAAGCAAAAAACTCCCACTATTATCCTCAACATTAATAACAAAAACAATATTCCTTGACTCAAAGTTAGAAAAGACATAGCGATAGTTGTGATATCGATATTATTGTCTTATCTAACGATGAGGAGATTCCTTGACGCCGAAAAGGAGCTATCGAAAAATATTGAAAAGCTAACTTTATGTAGTTATAAATTTATTTTTGAAAAAATCTTTGAAATAATAGGAACACGGACCTCTCGATAAAATCCTAACCTGTTGCATTCTCTACAACTAGGCAAAGAGCCCCTTTTTATCTCTTTTCTTAGCTTTACGCGTCTTTCAGAAAACCAAATCTCCGGCCCATCAACTAGGCAGTTCCCATATTCATAGTAATATAAAAATTCGCATGGAAAAAAGTTTCCCCAAGGGTCTATAAGAATGGTTGTTTTAGTCCTGTTGCAGTCGCGATATAGCAGAGGACATAATTTATTTAATAGATACCTGAGGCACTGTTCAATTTTTATAAAGAGTACATTTCGATTTGTTTTTTCTTTGTAAGTTCTCAAAAGATAATAATATCTTGACCAAATTTCCTCTTTTTCTTTAAGCGTAAGCAGCAAGCAATCCGGGTCTATGGCTCTATGGCATCCTATTCTTTTGCCTTCGAAGTAAGTATCTTTTAAACTTTTATTAAAATCGACCAAAAAAAGTAATTTAAAATCAGCGTTTTTTTCTTTTGCAAACAGATACATTTCTTTTAAATGAATATAATTTTTTTTAGACATTACAGGCCATATTGATACCACGGGATGTTGCTTGTTTTGTTTTTTCTTCTCTTTCTGGAGAGCATCTATTCCTTTTGATGCTTCTAAAAAAGCCCCTTTTCCTCTCATTAAATCATGATATTTTTCCGGGCCGTCTATTGAAAACCTTATGCGGTGAAGTTCGCCTTTAACTAATTCTTTTGCCACGGACTCATTTATTAAAGTTCCATTGGTAACAATTTCCGTGAACGCTGAAGGAGAAATTTCCCTGATTATTTCTGGCAGGTCTTCTCTTAGCAGGGGTTCACCGCCCAAAAATCTGACACAATTGACACCAAAATGAGATTTATAAGTTTTGAAAGTATCAATAATCTCCTTGGTGGTTAATTCCGGCTTGTCGCTACGTTCATCGAGCTTCCATACATTGCACATTCTGCACCTAAGATTGCACTTGTATGTGATATCAAACGTTAAAGTTGTAGGGTAGCCCCGGCTTTTATTTTTTATCATATTATTATCCTAACCTTATTTTAAGCCTCTAAGCCCGAGTATCAATATAGCACAGAGATAGTTGTAATTTCAATAAATTATTGATATGTTACAGCTGGCGATAAAGATGGAAAATATTACATTGAAACCGTGTCTATTTTGTGATATATTAATTGCGAAAAAGGGGTATCCTAGTTTAACAAGATGGCAGATGTAATTTTATTCCAACCAAAAACGTCTAAAGGATCGGCGAAAGAACTACTTTCCAGAGCCCCCGTAGGGTTATTATTTGTAGCAGCCCCCTTGGTTAAAAATAATTATAAGGTTAAAATCATAGATCAGGAAACAGATATCTATTGGCTTGATGAATTGAATAAGGAGCTAAATGATTCGACAATTTGTGTAGGAGTTTCTTCAAGGACCGGCAGGCAGATTTCAGAAGGATTAAAATTTTCCAAAATCGTCAAAGATAGATATAATATACCGATTGTTTGGGGGGGGCGTACACCCAAGCATGTTGCCAGAACAAACAATCATGAACAGTTTAATTGATATTGTAGTTAGAGGCGAAGGAGAAGAATCATTTTTAAAAATTGTCACAGCGTTAAAGTGTGGTAATAGCCTTAATGATATACCGAATATCTGGTGGAAAGATAATGATAAAGTTTATTCAACACCAACAGATGGACTTATCAATCTAGACAACCTGCCCCCATTACCCTACCAATTGTTGGACTTTGAAAAATATATTGAAATACCGCAAACCAATCTTCCAAATTGTAAACGTATTATTGAGGTATATACAGAGAGGGGATGCTGCCATAGATGCGGGTTTTGCTATAATATTAATATGCATCAATGTAAATGGCGAGCGCTTGCAGCTTCTAAGGTCGTGGAGCAAATAGAATGCCTTGTTAAAAATTTTGTATTGGATGGGATTAATTTTAATGCTGATAATTTTTTTGTAGACAAAAAGAGAGTAGCTGATATTTGCGCAGGGATTATAAAAAGAAAAATTAAAATTTCTTGGCAAGCTGGCTGCAGAATAGATTATTTTGCCAGATATGATAATTCATTTATCGATTTATTAATAAAAAGTGGTTGTCGTAAGTTAAATTTTGGACTTGAGAGCGGTTCGCAAAGAATATTAAATTTGATACAAAAAGACATGAATTTAGACGACGTTTTTAAGGTTAACGCAAAATTGAAGAAATGGCAAATAAGAGTTGATTATGATATTATGGCCGGTTTCCCGGAGGAAACCAAAGAAGAGGTGTTGCAGACTTATAAGATTATGTTTAGGTTACATCATGAATATCCAAAGGCAACGTTTTTTGGACCGTATATATATACACCCTATCCCGGGACACCCTTATACGACAAGTGTCTGGAAATGGGATTTAATCCTCCGGAGAGACTTGAAGATTGGGAAATTTTGAATGGTGTGGGAAAACATATTTATCATTCATAAATCCTAGCTATTCAAAATGGTTAAAGAAAAGCGCTAGTATACTTAGATTATCTTTTATTCATGTTAAGGGCCTACAGTGGATGGGATGGTGGTTTAAAGTTAGGGCAAAAATAATTATTAAGTTTAATATAATTGGACCGATACCCGAGGAAAAAGTAATTCATTTTGCCAAAATTATAATTGCTTTTGTTAAAAAATTATTGAGGGTAAAATAATTAAAATTAATTCTAAGATTACGCCTGGCAAAAAAGAGAGATGGAAGGAATTATAAAGCCATGCTTAGAAGGAGACATTGGTTTATAATAAAATTATCAAAGGTAACATCGGTAAAATCCTGCCATATTACATTTTACGCCAAAAAACGATAGAAAAAATGAATAAAAAGGTTTGTATCATTTACCTCTCTTATTTAAAGTGGGATATTCGTATTAGAAAACAGATTGTAACCTTAAAAAAGGAAGGTTATGACATTGCCAAGGTTGGAATTATAGATTCAGTTTCAGTTATTGAGGGAGTTGACAGTTTGCCGTTATCTTTCAGTTGGTCACGTATGCTTTCTTTGCTGGAAATGGTTTGTAAAGGTTTACAACTTGTGGTAGGAAGGATTTTTGAATGCGTATATGAAAGAATCTATCGGAATAAATATTTTGAGCAAATATTTCAAGTCTTAAGTGATAAAAAATTTGACCTATATATAGCAAACGATTTGAACTCCTTGCCCCCAGCGATCGAACTTAAAAAGAAGAATGGCGGAAAGGTGTTATTCGATGCCCACGAATACAGCCCTCTACAGTTTGCGAATAGGTGGTATTGGAATTTTTTAATATTTCCTTATAGGGATTATTTATGCAAAAAGTATCTTCCTCAAGCTGACTATATGATAACTGTGTGTGATTCATTGGCTGATAAATACCATAAGGAATACGGAGTCAAATCAGAAGTTATAAGAAATATTCCTTTTTATTGCCGTGTTGATTTTAAGAAGACAAATCCGTCTGGAATAAGAATGGTTCATCATGGGGTAACCTCAAGTGCTCGGAGGCTTGAGAATATGATATACCTGATGAGGTTTTTAGATTCTAAATTCACGCTTGATTTTATGTTGTTAAATGTTGATAAAAGCTATATTAAAAAATTAAAAGGATTAGCAAAAAATGTCGCGCCTGATAGAATAAGATTTAAAGACACCGTACCGCCCCATGATATAATAAAAACATTGAAAAACTATGATATAGGTATATATCTCTTGGGGGCTTATAACTTTAATCTTAAATACGCGCTACCCAATAAGTTTTTTGAGTTTATGATGGCAGGCCTATGCGTTGTTGCAGGTACTTCACCCGAAATGGGGAAGATTATTAACCAGTATAACTTTGGTATATTTGTTGATAAAATTGACTATAGAGAAACGGCAAAAGTGATTAATCAATTAAGTAAAGAAGAGATAGACCAGATGAAAATGAATTCGCTTTCTGCTGCTAAAGAATTGAATGGAGAGTTAGAAATGAAGAAATTTAGTGAAATTGTCACTAATTTGTTAGAAAAAAAGTAAAAACATTAAATGAGAGTGCTAGTTTCACTCTAATGAGAATATCAATATTAATTATAACTCATAACAGGGGCGATGATTTAAAGATATGTTTAGATTCGTTAGTAAAACAGTCAAGAAAGGCAGATGAAGTAGTCATAATAGATAATGGCTCGACAGGCGGAACAAAATCCGTTATTGATTTTTTTAAGGATAAACTGCCTATAAAATATTTTTATGAATCCACTAGCTCTATACCTAAATCGAGAAATATGTCTTTAAGAGAAGCTAGCGGTGATATATTAGCTATCCTTGATGATGATTGCATAGTAGAGAATGATTGGACGGAAAATATTGAGTTCTATCATAGAAAGTATCAAGCTGTCGCCATAATCCAGGGAAGGGTAATCCCTCTAGAGGCTTCTAGTTTGGTAGGGAAGACGTATATAGCGGCTGCAGAAGCCTATATAGAAAGGAATTTTTTTGCTGGGAAAAGCCAGGATTCAGAGGTTGAGTTGCCAAGAATAATCAATGGTTTCATTTCTCTAAAAAAAGAGGAGGTGAACAGATTAGGCATTTATTTTAAAGAGGAATTTCCATTTTTTTCCGATAAAGAATTCGGCATAAGATTGCAAAAGATAGGCACTAAAGTTCTCTATGCGCCTAGCATACTAATATACCATAAGTATAAATTTAAGTCGTTTTTTGCTCTTTTTGTACGATATTTCCGTATGGGCAGGATAGATTCAAAGCTAAAAAAAATATATGGAAGTTTTGAAATTAACCCAGGCTTGAGTCAATTATATCAGACGGCAGCGGTTATCATGGCTGATAAACGCGTTCGTTATATGGCAAAAATAATAATGGTGTCAGCATATGTTTTAAGGTCGATCTCCTATGCTATTGGGTATTGTTACCAAAATTTAAGACACTGGTTCAAATAATATTAGACTACAATGTGCTGGATGTTAGAAATTTAGCAGGTGAATTACAGCTGGCAGTAGTTTTGATATTAAAACAAAACCATCTGAGATTGTCGGTATCACTTTTTAGATTTTTATCTTGCAATAAAAACAAAATAACGTTATAATTATAAACTGCTTTAAGCAATACATAAAAAGAAAGGAATAAGTTTAAGATGAGAAAAAAATATTTAATGACACCAGGACCTACACCTATCCCCCCGGAGGTTTTACTGGAAATGGCAAAACCTATTTTGCATCATAGGACTCCTCAATATCAGGCCATATTTAAAGAGGTGAACGAGGGGTTAAAGTATGTTTTTCAGACATCAAATGATATTGTGACTCTGGCTTCAAGCGGTACGGGTGCGATGGAGGCGAGCATTGTTAATCTATTATCAAAAGGCGATAAGGCGATTGTCATACGGGGAGGAAAATTCGGAGAAAGATTCGCAGAAATATGCTCCGCGTATGGAGTCGAAGTCATCCCTATCGACATACCTGAAGGAAATGCCCCGCAGGCGCCTATAGTTCGCGACACGCTGGCAAAGAATCCGAAGGCAAAAGCGTTATATGTGAATTTGTGCGAAACGTCTTCAGGCTCGGTATATGACATAAAATCCATCGCCGAGATTACCAAAAAAACTTCTACGGTATTAGTGGTTGACGCGATAAGCGGATTGGGCGCAGACGATATTCAAACCGACAATTGGGGAGTCGATATCGTTGTATCCGGCTCTCAAAAAGGCTTGATGATGCCTCCCGGTTTGGCATTTTTAGCGATTAGCCAAAAAGCATGGAAGGCTATGGAATCCTCAACGCTCCCGAAATACTATTTTGATCTAAAGAAAGCGAAAAAGGCGCTGGATAAGACAGATACCCCGTTCACCCCTGCAGTTTCGCTTGTTATAGGCCTTAGGGAAGCGCTTCGCATGATCAAGGAAGAGACAGCCGAGAAAATGTTTGCAAGGCACAAAAAGTTGGCAGATGCCACAAGAGAATCCGTCAAGGCATTGGGTTTGGAGCTTTTTTCTAAATCCCCGTCAAACGCAGTTACTGCGGTAAAAGTCCCTGCCGGCATAGACGGCGAAAAACTCGTTAAGAATTTAAGGGACGTTCACGGTGTGACCATAGCTGGAGGGCAAGATGAGCTTAAAGGAAAAATTTTCCGCGTAGCCCACCTGGGATTTATGGAAAAATTTGATGTTATTACGGCAATATCGGCCATAGAGATAGGATTGAAAGAATTAGGCTACAAATTTGAATTGGGAAGTGGAGTGAAGGTTGCCGAAAAAATGCTGGCGGAGGGATAACATGGCTATAAAGATATTGGTGTGCGATCCGTTGCACGATGAAGGTTTAAAGGTATTAACCGGAGAAAAAGAGTTTAAGGTAGATGTGAAGCCCAAGCTCTCGCCCGCCGAATTGGAATCGGTCATAAAAGGGTATGAAGCGGTTATTGTGCGCAGCGCGACAAAGATTACCAAAGGAGTTATAGAAGCGAGTGACAAATTGAGGCTTATAGGAAGGGCAGGCGTAGGTCTTGATAACGTTGATGTGGAATCCGCGACCAAAAAAGGCATAATCGTATTAAATGCCCCTGCCGGGAATACGATATCTACGGCAGAACACACTTTCAGCATGATCATGGCCCTTTCCCGAAACATAGCCCAGGCTAACGCTTCCATGAAGAGGGGTGAATGGGAGAAGAAAAAATTTATGGGAATAGAGCTTTACGGGAAGGTGCTTGGGGTCGCCGGATTGGGAAGGATAGGGACAGAAGTTGCCAAACGCGCATTGAGCTTTGAGATGAAGGTGATCGCCTATGACCCATTCCTTTCGGCAGAGCAGGCTAAAAAAATAGGCGTAGAGCTGGTAAGCCTGGATGAAGTTATAAAAAGATCGGATTATATAACGGTGCACACGCCCTTAACCGACGAGACGCGGCATATGCTGGGCGAGGCCGAATTCAAAAAAATGAAAAAGGGGGTGCGGATCATCAACTGCGCGAGAGGCGGCATTATCGATGAAGGCGTCCTTGTAAAGGCCATTGAATCCGGGCATGTTGCCGGCGCGGCCTTTGACGTATTCGAAAAAGAACCGTTAGATACGGCAAGCCCATTATTAAAATTTGATAATGTGGTATTAACGCCTCATCTCGGGGCTTCTACCGAGGAGGCCCAGCTGAACGTTTCGCTTGATATCGCAAATACCGTTAAGGATGTCTTGCTGGGTAGAGGCATAAGAAATGCCGTAAATATCCCGTGCGTTGACCCGGAACTCTTAAAGAACATAGAACCATATCTTAAATTGGCTGAAAAAATAGGTTCTCTGCAGACTCAACTGGCAGAGGGTCATATAAAGAAGGTGCAAATAAAATATGTCGGAGAGATCATAAATTATGATTTAAAGCCGGTTACTATAGCTTTGGTCAAAGGTATACTTGAGCCTATATTGCAGGAGACCGTGAATTACGTGAATGCCTTGGTCATAGCCCGGGAAAGAGGCATAGAAATAATTGAGTCAAAGGCAAGTGCGATAGAGGATTTCGCCAATCTTATTTACGTTAAGGTGGAAACGGAAAAGATGAAGAACTCCGTAATGGGGACACTGTTTACAAAAGTTGACCCGAGGATTGTAAAGATAAACGATTATTATGTGGATGCTGTGCCGGAAGGGCATATGCTTTTTATACGAAACAAAGATCTCCCCGGGGTAGTCGGCGAGATAGGCACTATTCTTGGCGATGGTAAAATAAACATTGCCGGAATGACTTTCGGAAGGCAGAAAAAAGGCGGAGACGCGCTCTCTATTTTGAACGTTGACATGCCAATACCGCAGAATGTCCTTGAAAAAATAAAGAAGGCAAAAAATATTTTTGAAGCAAAGACCATAAAACTATAATAAGCCGGATAAAGAGAGGAATAGTAGATGAACAAGGTGAAAGCAAAGACTAACAAGATATACATAATTGACGTAACAAACAGGGACGGTGTTCAAACGTCGAGATTGGGTCTGGCAAAGCTCCAGAAGACGATGATAAACATGTATCTCAATGATATGGGTATTTATCAGAGCGAATTCGGTTTTCCGGTTACGCATCACGAGACTAATTACCTGAACGCAAATATAGAACTTGCGAAACTCGGTGTGCTAAAACCGATAATATTATCGGGTTGGATTAGGGCTATAAAAGACGATGTGATAAAGGCAACAACTTTCACTAATGTCGAGAATTTAAATATCTCCATATCCACATCGGACCAGATGATACAGGGTAAATTTCAGGGCAAATACACAAGAGAAGACGTAATAAAGGAAATGACGGAAGCCGTAGACACCGCAAAAAAGAAAGGCATAAAGCGCCTGGGAGTTAACGCTGAAGATGCATCAAGGACGGATATGAATTATCTGATAGAGTTTGCGTGCGCGGCCAGGGATCACGGCGCTTTTTCGATCCGATATTGCGATACGCTCGGTTATGACGACCCGCAGACGATTTATGATAGAATATATAAGTTAGCCAGAGCCGTTAAGCTCCCCATAGAGGTACACTGCCACAATGATTTAGGCATGGTCGTGGCCAATTCGGTTCTGGGCGCTAAGGCAGCTATCGATGCGGGAGTTGACGCTTACGTGAATACCACCGTTAACGGGATGGGAGAACGTGCAGGAAACGCTGACCTGGTGAGCGTGATATTGGCAATAAGGTATGCAAGCGGCCTATCAGGCAAATACATTTTAGATGAAAAGATAAAGTTGTCGAACGCCTGGAGGATAGCTAAATATGCCTCTTATGCGTTTCGTATTCCGATACCTATAAATCAGCCAGGTGTCGGGGCAAACGCGTTCGCGCACGAATCCGGTATACACGCGGACGGCGCGTTAAAGGACAGACGCAATTACGAATTGTACGATTTTGAGGAGCTTGGCAGGGGAGAACCCGAAATAATAGAGACAGGTAGAAAAATAACAGCCGGCGAATATAGCGGTATAAAAGGGTTTCGTAACGTTTATGATACGCTTGAGATTAAATTCAAGGATGATAAAGAGGCCACAACGATTTTGGAGCTTGTAAGATACGCAAACGTCCATACGCAGCAACCTTTGACCGATGACGAGCTTAAATTTATCGCGAAATATCCCGATATTGCGCAACAGATTTTTACAATGTCTCCTCTTAAAAATATAAAATAATTTATCGAAAAACGGAGGTGGGTCGTGAAGAAGATCGCAATAGCATTTTGCATAGCTTGCCTTGTATTATTTCTGGTAGGTACATTTTCTTATGCCCAGGAAGATTCAGAGGCGAACCAAGGTTTCATGAGGAAGGCGTGGAAAAAGGTTTCCTCCGGTAAAAAAACAGATTCAAAGACGACAAGCAAAGAACCGGCAAAGGTCGAGACTAAAAAAGTAGAAATTAAAAAAGAACAAAAAGCTAAGGTTACAACAAAGCAGGAAATTACGGTAAAAGAGGCTGTGGTAAAGGAAGAAGTTAAGAAAGAAGAGACCAAGGCTGCATCCAAGGAAACGCCAAAAGAAGTATTAAAACAAGAAAAGGCCGAGCCTAAACGCACGAGAGAAGAAATGCTGACTGACATAAATAAAAGTCTTTCTATGTATGGAAAAGAAATTTCGGCAAGGGTCCCAACTATAGTGAAAACAACAGATAAAAAAGGCAAAGAGATTTATAAGACTAAAAAGGCTTCGGGAGAACAGGTTAGTTTCGAAAGTTTAAACGATGCCGACCTTTCTAAAGTATATCACAAAATAATTAACGAAGAGCGTCTAATCAGGGCGGAAGATTTAAATAGGCAACTTCAACAGATCAGACAAGTACAAGTCCAGAATCAGCCGGTTATGCCGAATGCCCCTGCGACCGTTACGCTTCCGCCAGTCCTACCCCCTTTGCCTCAGATGCCTCCGCCGACTCCGCCGGCCAAAGCGTACATGTCTCCTAAGGCTGTAAGACCTCCGCCGTCGCTACCGCCGACGCAAAGAAGGTAAAACTAAAGGACTAAAATGCCAAACATAGTTGTCGTAGGTGCACAATGGGGAGATGAAGGTAAAGGCAAGATAATAGATATCTTGGCTTCGGACGCCAATTACATTGTAAGGTACCAAGGCGGCAGTAATGCCGGCCATACAGTGGTATTGAAAGGCAAAGAGTTCATTCTCCATCTTATACCTTCCGGAATATTACACCGAGGTAAAGTCTGCATAATAGGTAATGGCGTTGCCTTTGATCCGATGGCTTTTCTCGAGGAAGTGGAAACGTTGAAATCCAAGGGGATAGATGTCACAAAGCGCAACCTTGTGCTTAGCGAAAAGGCCCATGTAATTTTTCCGTATCACAAGAAACTCGATAGTCTCAGGGAGGCAAAAAAAGGCACGACTACTATAGGTACAACAAAAAGGGGCATAGGGCCGTGTTATGCCGATAAAGTTTCTAGATGCGGCATAAGGGTTCTGGATCTAATGGATTCTAAAAATTTAAGAGAGAAATTAAAATTTAATATCAAAGAAAAGAACACATTATTTAAATATCTTTACAACTCAGACGGAGTTTCCTTCGACGAGATATATGCTCAGTATAGGGATTACGCGAACCAGATAAGGCCTTTTGTCGGGAATACGACCATAATTTTAAACGAGGCCATAAAAAAGAATAAAAGGATATTATTTGAAGGAGCGCAAGGCACCCTTCTGGACATAGACCACGGGACATATCCTTTCGTTACATCCAGCAGCGCAACATCGGGAGGCGCGTGTATCGGTACAGGCATAGGCCCGACGCATATAGATAAGGTAATAGGCGTAGTTAAGGCATACACTACGCGGGTAGGCGAGGGGCCGTTTCCTACAGAATTTCCGTCCGATTTAATAAATAAAATCAGGAACCGCGGGAAAGAGTTTGGAGCCACTACCGGGAGGCCGCGGCGTTGCGGCTGGTTTGACAGCATAGTTGTGAAGCATTCAGTCCTCGTGAACGCAATAGACGAAATAGCCGTGACAAAACTCGACGTTTTAGACCAAATGCCCAAGATAAATATATGCGTCGGATATAAATATAGAAATAAAGTATATAAATTTTTCCCGCCGGATATAAATGTATTAAATGAGTGCAGACCCATCTACCAAGCTCATCCCGGATGGCTCAAAGATACCAACCAGATCAAAAAGTTTGAAGATTTGCCGTATAACGCCAAAAGATACCTGAATACGTTAAAAAAATTATTAGGGGTGAAGATAACTATTATTTCTGTCGGGTCTGAACGGGGCCAGATTATTAGATGGGGTGCGAAAAAGTAGGTATTCCGCAATTATTCTTGACTAAGTTGGGTTGGGGTGTTATAGTAGTAGCTCTAAAAGGGAGGTTATTCATCAATGACCAAGAAAAATTTAACGACCGGTTTAGTTATAATTCTTTCATTATTTCTTAGCGGATGCGCAGTTAATTTTTATAAAGCAAATCCCCGCGACAAAACTAAAATTAGCGAACTTTCAAGTGAAGTGAAGAGGCTCGAAGCCCTTAAGGCCGAGGAAACAGCTCGCATGGAAGAGGCTATGAGGGATTTAGAGAAAAAACTGAAGCAAGAGATCGCCGACAAGCAGGTAAGCCTTAAGATGGCCGAAAACGGCCTGGTGATTACTTTTGTGGCGGAAGTCCTGTTTGATTCCGGAAAAGCAGATCTAAGAAACGAGGCGCATTCTGCTTTAGGTAAAGTAGCCGATGTTATAAAGGAGAGGGTTGGCGATAGGGATGTTGGGGTTGAAGGCCACACAGATAATGTTCCTATTACCCATTCCGGTTGGAAATCGAATTGGGAACTGTCTACCACCAGGGCTACCAGCGTGTTGCATTATTTAGTGAATAACTGCGGTCTTAAGCCCGAGAGGCTTTCAGCTATAGGTTATGGCGAATATAGGCCGGTTGCCTCCAACGATACCGAAGAAGGCCGCCAGAAGAACAGGCGTGTCGAAATAGTTATATTGCCTAAGACTACGGAAAGACTCAAAGCGGAACTAGCAGAAGAGGAAGCGAGAGAGTCAGAGGGAGTGAAATAAATCTTAGGCTCAAATAAATAGGATGAGCTATTTTTATAAGGGGGAGCCGAAAAACTCCCCCTTACTAATTAGGACGGTATTATGGATGCTGGAAAACTTCCTGTACATGTAGCGATGATAATGGATGGTAACGGAAGATGGGCGAGAAAAAAGCGATTGCCTAAGATACTCGGCCATCAGGCAGGGGTGGAGTCTATAAGAAGGGTGATCGAAGCGGCGCAGGAAATGGGCATTAAGATATTGACGCTTTATGCCTTTAGCACGGAGAATTGGTCAAGGCCCAGAAATGAAGTCAAAGGCCTTATGCGGCTTCTTGAGCGATACCTGGACAACGAAAGAGATAAGCTTCTCAAACATAATATCAGGTTCAATGTTATAGGCAATATAGATAATTTCCCAGCTGCTGTTAAGCAAAAACTGTACGACACTATCGAGGTTACCAAAAACAATACCTCCCTTATGTTAAACCTGGCGTTGGGATACGGCGCAAGGACTGAGATCCTGGAAGCGGTAAAACAAATAGCGCAGGATCTAAGGGACAAAAAAGTAAAGATCCCGGATTTGGATGAAAACTTATTTTCGAGCTACCTTTATACAAAGGGTATCCCCGATCCGGACCTTCTCATAAGGACCAGCGGCGAGATGCGTGTGAGTAATTTTCTTCTTTGGCAGATATCATACACCGAACTCTACATAGCAAAGAAGCTTTGGCCTGATTTCAAAAAAGAGGATTTTAAAAGGGCAGTAGAAACTTTTATGGCGAGAGAGCGCAGATTTGGGAGATGACAGCATGTTTTTAAAAAGACTCTTATCTTCTATCGTTTTAGTAGGCTCGGTCTGCGTAATAATATTTCTTTTGCCTGATTGGGTATATTCTTTAGTGGTTGCCGGTTTAATCGGTTTTGGATTATATGAATTTTATTCGCTTGTTTCGAAAAAGGGAATATTTGTATATAGATATTTCGGAGTAATTCTGGGCGTGTTGGTGCCCTTGATCATTCATTTAAAGGTCGGCGGATTTATAATGGATCTAGAGCCTTTTTATATAGTAATAGCATGCCTCTTTATAATAGTGATTCAATTTACAAGGAAAGACAATAGCCAAGCCCTTACCGCTATCTCTGTCACGCTATTCGGGATCCTTTACATAAGTTGGCTCTTTTCATATTTTATAAAGATTAAATTCCTGGATAACGGCGCGCTACTGGCGGCCTTTGTGATCTTAGTGACAAAGGCAGGCGACGTGGGGGCCTATCTCGTCGGAAGCACTATAGGAAAACACCCCCTGATCCCGCGGATTAGCCCGAAAAAGTCAAAAGAAGGGCTGATCGGCGGACTAATCTTTAGTTTAGCGGCGGCTTTGATGAGTAAAAAATTTCTACTTAGTTTTGACTATTCCCATTTAGCGGTATTAGGCCTATTGTTAGGCATAGCCGGCCAGATCGGAGATCTATCAGAGTCTTTGATAAAAAGAGATTGCGGCGTAAAAGATTCGGGTAAGCGTTTTCCTGGAATGGGCGGAGTTCTAGATTTGATAGATAGCCTCCTTTTCACAGTCCCTATATTTTATTTTTACATTAAGGTTTTTACCTCATGAAAAAAATCGTTTTGTTAGGTTCCACTGGTTCTATAGGCACTAATACTCTCGATGTCGTGTCGCGCTTTCCGGGTAAATTCAAGATAGACGCGTTAAGCGTGGATTCGAATATCGATCTCCTCCTTCGCCAGATTAAGCAATTTAGGCCGAAGGCCGTGGCAGTGCGGGATATAAAGAAAGCGGCCATTTTAAAAAAGACAGCCAGCTCAATAATAAAAGGCTTAAAAATATACGAGGGTGATGAAGGTGTCGAGGAATTGGCAGGCAGGAGAGACGCCGATATAGTAGTAGTGGCGATAAGCGGTACGGCTGCCCTTTCGCCTATACTGCGGGCGATGGGATCCAAAAAAAGAATAGCCTTAGCCAATAAAGAAGCTCTTGTCAGCGCCGGGAAAATAATCACGGATTTTGCTAAGAAGAAAAAAATTGAAATTATACCTGTAGATAGCGAGCATAGCGCAATATTTCAATGCCTGGACGGGAAAGGGAGTAGGTCATATCTTTCTAAAATATACCTTACGGGTTCGGGCGGCCCATTAAGGAATGTGTCAAAAAAGGATTTTAATAAACTTTCAACAAAAGATGTATTGAATCATCCCAAATGGAAGATGGGGAAGAAGATCACAGTTGATTCGGCGACGCTTATGAATAAAGGGCTTGAAGTGATAGAGGCGCATTGGTTATTTGACGTAGAGGTGGATAAAATAGAGGTTCTCATCCATCCCGAAGCCATAATACACTCTATGGTGGAGTTTTCAGACGGAGCGATATTGGCGCAACTCGCCAATCCTGATATGAGATTGCCGATTTTGTATGCCTTAAGTTTTCCCGAGCGATATAAGACAATTTTTCCCAAGGTCGCGTTTTCCGAGATAAGAAAATTTTCTTTCTATAGTCCTGATACAGGAAAATTTCCATGCCTAAGTTTAGCTTATCGGGTTATCAGGGACGGTGGATCAAGCCCGTGCGTTTTAAACGCTTCGAACGAAGAAGCCGTGAAGGCGTTTCTCTCGGGGCGCATTAAATTTACCAAAATACCCGTCATTATAGAAAAGGTTTTATCAAAGCATAAGAATATTAAAAATCCTACCCTTACTGATATATTAGACAAAGAGAGATGGGCCAAAGAGGAGGCGAAAGTACTGTGTTGTCATTCCTAGCGTTTATATTTGCATTAGGTTTGCTTATAATTGTTCATGAATTTGGCCATTTTTTTGTAGCTAAAAGATATGGGGTTAAGGTTGAGAGGTTTTCGATCGGTTTTGGCCCTAAGATATTCGGGGTAAAAAAGGGCGATACCGAATACACGGTGTCTTTAATACCCTTAGGCGGTTATGTGAAAATGGCAGGCGAAACCTGCGAAGACGACATCAAGGGCGAGAAGTGGGAATATCTTTCACAGGCTCCTGGAAGGCGTTTCAATATCTTATTCGCAGGGCCCCTATTGAATTACATACTTGCCTTTCTCATCTTTAGTCTTATATTCATGATAGGTTCGCCTGCGCTGAGCACTAAGGTGGGAGAACTTTTGGATGGGTATCCGGCTAAAGATTCCGGTATTAAGGTAGGCGACCGCATAGTGGCTGTCGACGGAAAATCGGTTGTTTACTGGGAAGACCTTACAAATGAGATACATAAAAAGTTTAATAAAAAAATAACATTTACGATAAAAAAGGATGATCGAGAGTTTCA
The DNA here is from genome assembly GCA_002780005.1 of Candidatus Aquitaenariimonas noxiae. GTDB lineage: Bacteria > Omnitrophota > Gorgyraeia > Aquitaenariimonadales > Aquitaenariimonadaceae > Aquitaenariimonas > Aquitaenariimonas noxiae. The sequence continues at coordinate 62,178 of PEWV01000032.1, forward strand.
AGCCACGATTGAAACCAAAACAAAAGAAGTAGAAAATATATTCGGCCAAAAAATGCAGATAGCCCTTATCGGCATAGCGCCGTCAGACGAACTTTTGACAATGAAATTCAATCCTATAAAGTCATTTTACGTTGGGGGTAAAAAACTTATAGGACTCACAGGCCTGACTTATAAGGCGCTTTGGATGATGATCACGGGCGGGCTCTCACCAAAAGAACTCACCGGCCCGATAGGGATATATGTCATAACCGGGAAGGCCGCGCAATTAGGTTTTATTTATTTTATAAATATAATCGCTGTTATTAGTTTTAACCTGGCCTTATTCAATCTTCTTCCCCTGCCCATATTGGACGGAGGGCATATATTCTTTTTGGGGCTCGAGAAACTGAGAGGGAGACCGCTATCCAAGAGAAAACAGGAACTTATTACTCAGATAGGGCTTACTTTTATAATCTTTATCGCAATAGCAGTTTCTTACAATGACATAATGAAATTCGGCGTGTTTGAAAAACTAAAAGGTTTATTTAAAAGATGAGTATTAAAAGACGCAAAACAAGAAAGGTGAAGGTTGGTTCTATTTATATAGGAGGGAATGCACCTATATCTATACAATCCATGGCAAAAGCTGATACCAGGGATGTGAACGCTATTGTCAGTGAAATAAAGAGGCTTCAAGGTGCGGGCTGCGAGATCGTGAGGGTAGCGGTTAAGGATAAAGAAGCCGCTCACGCTTTAAAAGACATAAAAAAGAGAATAAATATACCGCTCGTGGCGGATATACACTTCGATCCAAGGCTGGCTATGCTGGCGATAGAAAATCACGCGGATAAGATACGGATAAACCCAGGCAATACGAAAAAGAATGATCTTTTGGATATCGCCAATCTCGCAAAAACCAAAAAGATCCCTATCCGGATAGGCTTAAACTCAGGTTCTACGCCCAAGGGGGTAACCATGATAGCCCTTGCCCAGGAAACTATAAAACTATTTCAGAGGTGCAGCTTCCGTGATATAATAATTTCATTAAAAAGTTCAAACATCCTTGAGACGGTCGATGCTTATCGCAGGATGGCAGTTTTATGCGACTATCCGTTTCATTTGGGATTAACCGCGACTGGGTTGCCTGAAAGCGGTATAGTTAAATCGAGCATATGCATAGGAACCTTGCTTTTATCCGGCATCGGCGATACGATAAGGGTTTCTTTGACAGGAGATTCCGTTAAAGAAGTAAGCGTGGTCAAGACCATACTCTCGTCGCTTGATATAAGAAGGTTTGGCCATGAAGTTATTTCCTGTCCTACTTGCGGAAGATGCCAGGTCGACCTGGAAGGAATAGTTAAAGAACTTGTCGAGCGGCTTGAGCAGAAGGGACGCGCAAAGGGTAATATACGCCCTCTTCGCATAGCGGTCATGGGTTGCGAAGTGAACGGTCCGGGTGAAGCGAGAGATTCAGATATAGGGATCGCGGCAGGGAAGCACAGCGGCGTTTTATTCAAAAAAGGTAAGATCGTAAGAAAGATAGAAGAAAAAGATTTTGTTGATACGCTTGTCAAAGAGATAGATACAATGGGGCACTCATGAAGTGGTCAGAAGCATTAATTCCGACTTTAAAAGAAAATCCATCTGACGCAGAAGTCATAAGCCATAAACTTATGGTAAGGGCCGGATTGGTAAGAAAGCTCATAGCCGGCGCTTACTCATATCTTCCTTTAGGAGTTAAGGTTTTAAATAAGGTAGAAGGTATTATACGCCAGGAGATGAACAAAAAAGGGGCGCAGGAAGTTTTATTGCCGGCTATTCACCCGCCCGAGCTTTGGAAAAAAACCGGCAGATATGACCTCATAGGCGAGGACATGATAAAATTTAAGGATAGACATGGCCGCGAGATGGTTTTGGGCCCGACGCATGAGGAGATAATAACAAATCTTATCGCAAGTGAGATCCGCTCTTACAGGCAATTGCCCCTTACCCTATATCAAATTCAGACGAAGTTCAGGGATGAGCCGAGGCCGAGATTCGGCGTTATAAGAAGTTGTGAGTTTATTATGAAAGACGCCTATAGCTTTGATGCGAACTTGGAAGGCTTGGAAAAAAGTTATAAAAAGATGTATGATGCCTATTGCAGGATATTCGAACATTGCGGGCTCAATTATATCCCGGTGGAGGCGGATCCCGGGTTTATGGGCGGTAATGTGTCGCATGAATTCATGGTTCCTGCCTCAAGCGGAGAGGACGTTATAGTTACCTGCGATTCATGCAAATATGCCGCGAGCGTAGCCGTTGCCAAATGTTTCGAACCAGGAACAAAAAACCCTGGCCCTAAAACCCGCGAGGCTATAAAAGAGGTTTCCACGCCGGGCGTTAGCACTGTTGAAAAAGTAAGCCAGCTTCTTAAGGTTAAACCTTCAGAGCTCGTAAAAACTCTGATCTATGTAGCAGATGGAACAGGCCTAGCCGTATTGGTTCGCGGCGATTTTGACATTAATGAAACAAAGCTGAAGAATATCTTAAAAGCCGAGATCCTAACACTTGCCGACGAGAAAACGATCGAAAAGCTTACAGGCGGGCCCTTGGGTTATAGTGGGCCGGTTAATCTTAAAGGTATAAAAATAATAGCCGATTCGAGCGTCAAAGGGATGAATAATTTTGTGACCGGCGCGAACAAAAAAGATAAGCACCTTATAAATGTCAATCTCCAAAGGGATTTTAAAGCGGATGAATGGGCGGATTTAAGATTCATTACGGAAAGTGACACCTGCCCGAAATGTAAGGGAAGCATAAAAATAGGCCATGCTATTGAGGTGGGTCACACGTTTAAGCTTGGAACAAAATATACAAAAGCCCTCGGCGCCATGTATCTTGATAAAGAGGGAAAAGATAGGGAAATAATAATGGGCTGTTATGGTATCGGAGTTAATAGGATTATAGCCTCATGCATAGAGCAGAATAACGACAAGGACGGTATCGTATGGCCTTTATCCATAAGTCCTTACGAAATCGTTGTCATACCTATCAATATTTTAGATGATAAGCTCAAAACTGTTTCAGAGAAAATATATAAAGATCTGACCGATGCTGGCTATGATGTTTTGTTTGATGACAGAGACGAAAGGGCCGGCATAAAATTCAAAGATATAGATTTGATAGGTATTCCCCTTCGGATAGTTATCAGCGAAAAGAACCTAAAAGATGGAAATGTAGAGATTAAATTTCGGAATACTCAAAAAACGCATTTTATAAGTGAAAAAGAAATTATAAAAGAAGTTAAGAAATTTTTGTAAAAGAATCCAACCTGTCTCTCACATTTTTTCCAGTCACCTTTCAAAAAATAATTATTAGGCTCTGTCAACTTTTTGCAAATAGCAGGTCTATATAGAGTATTATATTTTAGTTTTTATGCTAATTTCACTTGCAAGGAACTTTTCTACATATAGCAAATGAACCGTATGCAGGCATAAAAGATATAGAGGGGGAAATATCGCACCTAATATCCTTATTTCCCATCCGGCACCAAAAACAATAAATAATGGAATTATAAAAATTAAAGTTAAAATCAACAAATATCTTATTGGAAGCGGTTTCTTGGTCCATTTATAGAAAATTAAAAAAGAGATAAGTATAAGTAAAAAAATATTTCCGCCTTGTGGAAATATATCTATACCTAAACAATAAGGGTCACAAAACATAAAATATGAGTGTGGTGATAAAAAAAATGCAATGTGCTCTTTTGCCTGCCATATTACATGAGTACCGCTAGCCCTTGCGTATAAGACTGCCAAAAATGATAATATTCCACAGACAATAGATGCATGAGCTATTATATGTTTTAGAAATTTTTTATTTGGCATGGTCCTATATTTTAACGCTATAAAATACAAAAGAAGTAACGCTCCGGTCTCTTTGTTTAAAATACTCATAGAGAACGATAAATAATATAACAACCATTGTTGTTTAATTAAAAAAATCAAACACACTATAAAAAATAGCAATTCTGGAAAATCGTAAATATAACCACCGTATAGAAATGTCCATGGCAAAATAAGTAAAGCAAAAACCGGAGAATAGTCTAAAACTGCCGGGTGAACACTGTATACACATTTAGTCAGATGCCGGGTTAATAGCATAAGTAGCAGCAAGCAGATATATAAAAAAATGAAAACCAAGTGATACTTTAATGTGAGCACCAAATGATATTTTAACATTAAACTAGTATTAAAAGTCTCACAATAAGATATATTTCTCATAATAGGCGAGTTTTGCATCAAAAAGTTACTAATTGAAACCGAGATATGTCTGGGTACTATTGCTACTATAAGATTAATAAGCATTGGCGATAACATTCTTGAGACAGAAGGTTTATATGCAGTACCATCTAACATCTGAAACAAACATGCTAATAAGCAATTGTTAAACCTTAAAAGAAACCACTTTACCGTAAAAGATGTTAATACTATCAAAGCGGCTAATAAATATATGAAGAACAGCAACGTTTTTCGACAGAATTTTCTCGTTTTATTTTCGTTTGGTTTAAAAAGAATCCTTAGGCAAAACAATAAGCAAAATAGAATAATATTATTAAACTGAAAGAAAGCAATATGTGCTTTAGCAAGGTAATAGTCGAAAGGTAGCGCATTGTCTTTTATCAAAGCCGATTTTAAGAAACTATCAGACTGCGTGTTATATAATTTAGCCAAAGATATGTCAAAGAATGACAGATAAAATAGCCATATAGCTATTAAACAAACAAAGAGCCCTATTGAGAAAAGAGGGAGTATATTATGTGATTTATATTTGTTTTTGGATGTCATTTTTTAAGAAGACTCTTTTTTAATTATTAGTCGAATTAAAGTGCCCTTGTCATGTAACACAACCCTGTTGAACAATTTTAACAGGCAATAACGCACGGATCCTTTTTTAAAAAAAGGCCTATAAAAAAAAGTGGAATATTCCTGAACTTGTAGAATTTTATATTTGCAGAAATAATCACTGATAATATCTTTCGCAATAAAACCTTTATTTTTATCGATTAATATTTTGCTATTTTCAGCGGGAGAGTGGAAGTCGACCATTTTTATAATTTCTGTTTTAGAAAGGTCTCTTTTTACGAGATGGATTTTTTTTAAGTGTTCATTGATGTGTGCTTGGTGATAATCGGTTATTTTTTTTCCGCCACCAAACATTTTAAACAATTCTGCAAACAGCCGCAAATATGCGAAGGTAAAGAATTTTTTGTTCTGTTCATGTGATATAATAATCAAACCATTTTTGTTTAAAATTCTATCTATTTCTTTTAAGCAACTTCCGTAATCAGGGAGATGATGCAATACTGCATTCAATGTAATAACATCAAACGTTGAATCAGAGAATGGCAATTTTTCCGCATCTCCCTGAACGAAAAAGATAAATTGTGTGCAAACGCTATCCTTAAATCTTTTTTTTGACTCCAGAAGCATATTGTAGCTGAGGTCATAGCAGACGAGGGTATCGATTGTTTCTAGATAATTTTGTATAGTGTTGCCAACAAATCCAGTACCGCTGCCAAGGTCTAAAATAGATAACTTGAATCCATCTCTACCTCGAGCCTCATTTAGGCGCTTAGACGCTATATTCTTCCACCATAGTATATCTCCTTCTAACACTTCGGGATGGTTAGAATCGTATGTTTCTGCTTCGCTTTCATGATAGATATGATTTATTTCCTTGATTAATTTAACATTATATTCTATAGGGTCAGTTTGATTAAAAAATCTTTTAATTCTTCGTGATATTTCCCACAGGTAGCTTCGAAAAACATAAAGAGCCCATTGGTCTTTGCGAATAATAGATACTAACAAGTCGGCGGCGATAATGACAGGTATTTGGGGAAGGTATTTAAAATATATATATAGTTTTTTCCTAAGAATAAATTTTGTGATATTCGAAGGTAATATAGGAAGAGCCCTAAATAGTATTTGGAAATTAAGCAGATTGCATTTTTTCTTATCGGCGACAACGGAACCTGTAGAAAGATAGTTTTTCTGAAGACCTTGATTTATATTTTCAGTTACATATTTTTCATTTATAATACAATTACGCAATGCGTACTTGGTTATATCAACTTCAGGGAAATATTCAAGCCAAAAAATACTTGCTCTTATCATATGTTTTCTTTCAGATAGGAATTCAATTGCCTGCAAAACATCTTCGTCTTTTTCACCGGGAAGCCCTACCATAACATCTACGGAATAGTTTAATCCAGCATCATCTAATGCATTAAGAGCGTGATATATTTCTTCATTTGTTTCTTGTCTGTTTAGCACTTTTCTGCGTATGCAGGGATTAAGCGATTCTATACCTATTTGAACATGCCAACATCCAGCTTCTTTTAAGGCAGCAGCTATGCCAGGCGTGATAGTTTTTGGGTGACCCATAATTCTCAAAGGCACACCTATTCCTTTTTTATATCTTTCAAGAAATTCTAATGTCCAACTTCCGGAAGCCGCAAGGATGTTGTTCTTTATGTCTACACGTTTATAATTATAGCGTTCTTTCATAATTTTTAGTTCAGAAATTACACTTTCTACGGATCTCTCACGATAAAAAGGACTTAAATTATTTTCTTTTTCCCAATGCGCATAAAAATTCTGAGAACAATAAGAACAAGTAGCAATGCATCCCTTGTTCGTAACAGTAAGATAATAATCAGATATAGGTATGTATTTTTTAAATAATTCCTTATCTAGCAGGGGAAGTGTATCAAGATTTTGCATTAGAGATCGTGGGTTATTTTTTATAATTTCACCATCTTTTTTAAACCATAAATTTTTTATAGAATAATCCACACATCTGTTTTTCAAGCTCTCCAGAAGTTCAAGAAGCGGATACTCTCCTTCTCCCAGGCAAATAATATCTACACAATCTTCTGCTATGCATGTATCTGGTACTGATGTCGGATGTACTCCTCCCATAATCACAGGCACATTTATTGTTTTCTTAACAGTTCTAGCTATGTCTAAACACCATTGATAGTTATCGGCAAATACTGAGAAAGCCAGAAGGTCTGGCTGATAATGGATGATATCCCTTATGACCTGTTTTTTATCACTCAATATTTTTGACAGAAACGGAATAGAAAAATATTGCTTATCATCAAAGAGGCCCCTGTCGAAAGCAAGGGTACATTCATGTCCATGCTGTTTCAATATAGCAGACAACGCTTCAATAGAAATTATTTCGGATCCGACAGCTGCAAACATTACTTTCATAAGATTACCCCATGTTATAGCATATAATTTTTATGTTTTGATTTTTTTACACTTAAAAGATCTGACAGCATAGTAACTAAATTTCAAAAAAAGAAATAGGTTACCAGCATAATTAGAAACTCGCCTTTGAACTAATATATAATTCAGATTTGAAAAGAATCTAAATAAAAAATTATCTGGGATGGATGTAATGAGTCTAAAAAAAGGTTTCATAACTATGTATATTTTTCATGGTAATAGAGATATCCATCCAGGCAGACGTTGTAATACTACAATGCGTTGTGTATCTTTTCCAGATAGAAAAGAACGAGCCGGAAAATAATTCATGATATTGCTTTGTACTTTTTGCATATCGTAGTATCTTGCTATTTCCGTATGAGGATAAGGTTGTAGTATCGTTGGGGTCATAAAAGCGCCCATTTTTGTATTAGCCAATCAATTTGTTATATTTTTCAAATGATAAACTCACTACATCAGTATCATGGCCAGCGTTTTTTAAGACGGCAGACATTGCTTGAAAACCATTTAACTCAAATGATGAAAGCTGAACAAATAATATTTTTGCCATAAGCACTGTTTTAATTAATCCCTTGTCTTACTTCGAGCCTTGAATATTTATGAATGAATAGAAAGCCATAAGTAATTTTTTTACATCTTCTATTGAATTAATTGAAAGTAATTGTCTAATAATCATTCCAGGGTTGAGATATAGTCTTCTGTAAGCCTCTTTTTGTTTTTTTAGCAGTATTTCTTTATCAAGTCCAAAGGGAACAAATATGGGAGTAGAGGAGGAAATTAACAGTTTGTCAAAATGAGAGCGAGAAAACACCCCATATGTTTCTGCTTTATTCCAGAGTTCTGTTCCTGGATATGGTGTCATAAGGCTAAAGACAGGATAATGCGATTTTAATGAAAGAGCAAAGTTTATTGTTTTTTCTATTGTTTCCAACGTTTCCCCGGGGTTTCCAAGTATGAAGAATGTTTTTAACATTAATCCAGATTGCAAAGCTAGTTTGCATGTTTTTGTAACTTGATTTAGGGATACATTTTTTTTTATTAAACGAAGAATTCTTTCATCACCGGATTCAACACCAATAGCCACAAGCCAACATCCAGATTTTTTCATCTCCTTAAAAATACCTTTATCTTTGATATTAGCATGCATATTAGCATACCAGCTTATAGCAATTCTTTTTCTTTTCAGCAATCGACATATGTCATATATACGATTTTCGTTTATAGAAAAAGTATCATCGCAAAAAAATACTTCTTTTACGCCAAACTGTTTGGTTAAAAATTCTACGTAATCAACTACATATTCTGCACTATGCAAACTAACAGATTTGCCAAAAGGGGTATTACAAAAAATGCACTGATGGGGGCAGCCCCTTGAAGTAATAATTGGCATAAAAGGCAATTTTTTGTAGTGAAGAAGATATGGTTTGTATTTAGAAATAGGTGGCAATAAATGAATAGCTGGAAATGGTAACGTGTCCAAATCGCTTATTCTGCCCCTTGGTTTGTTTACAATTATTCGATTATCAGAGGTTTTGAATACCAGGCCGTCTACATTAGAGAGATTTTTGGAGTTACTTTCAATACTGTTTGCTAATTCCAATAGGGTTTTTTCGCCTTCTCCGATAACGCAATAGTCAAAAGGTATTTGTTCTAATGAACTTTCCGCCAGAAAAGTAATATGAGGACCTCCTGCAACAATTGATTGAACAACATTAGCTTTTTTAATTTCTTCAACTAATTTCGCAACTACATGACAAGAAGGCGTGTTGACATATATGCCTACTAGCTGAGCAGATTGGTTTTTTAAATATCGAACAATATCAACAGTGGAAAGATGTAAGACATTTGCATCAAGGATTTTCACTTCATAACCATTTTTTATCAGGTAACTAGCAAGAGAACATAAACCGATCGGAGGTTGTAATGAGGCAAGAAGGCTGTATTTCCCATAGATATCTTTGATATCAGCGGGTGGATTAATTAATATAATTTTAAGCCTGGCCTGTTTCATATACCTATATTTAGAACAATGCTACATAATCTTTAAGGATAGAAAGCACTCCCTTATATTTCAACAGCGCACTGACAAAACCCATGCATCGTATGGTGCAGTTTTTACAAAATTGATGTTTACCCTGCAAAATTCCGAACTTCATAACATTTTTTTTATCATAATAAATACTTCTAATATCACCCTTACTTAGCTGTAGAGGTAAGCCGTTACATGGAAAACTTATGCTTCCGTCCTGCTTGAGAGAAATAGCGATGTCCATCGCTCTGCAGCCATAGGAATCCAAGCCCCCATGTTGTATAATACTAAAAAATGGTTGAACGTTTGTAATTAGATTTTTATACTTCACCCTAAGAGATTTTATAGTATTAGCGTATTCTGAAAGAAAACTCGTATTAGAATCGAACATATTTTTTCCGGTCTCATTCATGGGTGTATATATACTTTTACTTAAAATCCCTATCGAAATTTTTACTCCTAATTTCTTAGCAATATCGCATAAGTCCTCCAACATTTCATAAGAAGTCGTAGGAGTATAAATTGTGGTAATCTGAGTTTTGCAATTTTTAGAATTTAAAAATCGAAGTGTTTCAAGAGCTTTATTAAACGCGCCGGGAGCTTGTCGCATGGAATCGTGAAAATCTTCCGTGCCATCAATGCTTACATGTATCAAGTTTGCGTTTAAAAGTTTTTCCATCTTTTCTAATGGTGTAGAACCATTTGTAGTAATGAAAACGAACATGTTTTTGCTTTTTGCAGCCTCGACCAATTGGGGTAAATCTTCCCTGAGGGTTGGTTCTCCTCCGCTGAAGTGAAGCATTTTAGTTCCAAGTGTAGCTAGTTGGTCAATAATAACAAGCGCCTCTTTTGGAGAAAGTTCTGGCATTTTATTGCGATCATATTGCAGCAGTGTGCTGCAAAAGAAACATTTCATGTTACAACGCTTTGTAACTTCCCATTCACAGTAAATAGGAATACGCTTTCCAAAAAACTTAATACTACATATAGATTTCAGCATATCTGATCCGAAGCGTATATAATTCATACGAAGTTTTTTCATGACTTACATATTTAAAATTTCAGTTAATGCTCTCGCTTTGCACCTATCAGGATACTTGATACCTAACAAATAACTTATGGTTGGCGCAATATCCATTATGGAAGCCTCAAAGTGCAAAGCATTATCCTTTTTTATGCCCTTACCCATGACCAAAAACGGTACTCGTTTTTCAGCCTCAAATAATAGATATGAATGGTCTATCTTAACAATTCCATGGTCAGAACAAATGATCATAGCGGCTTTACTTAATATGTTGTTTGTTCTAAGCCATGCATACAAATCTTTTATCTGCGTGTCCATCTTTTTCAGTGCATTTAGATACTGTGGCGATTCGCTGCCATATGCATGTCCTGTAAAGTCTGTCTCACTTATATCTGCAATAAAAAGTCTGGTTCCATCATGTATTGTTAAATCATTCTTTAAAATGCTAAACATCGCATGATCAGCTTTACCAATGCCATTCTGAACCATAGAAACTGTTTTTACCATCCAATGCTTTTTTGAGAGATGCTTCATGTGTATCGAACCGTAAAGTTTGGTTTGCACAAGATCCGGCAACGCTTCAACTTTTTTCCACCGCGAAATGTTATTACTTTTTATACCATGAACGCCTGGAATGGTTCCAGTAAGCATGCTTGCAAATGCTGGATTCGTAAGGGCTCGATATACGGTAAAAATACCATTCGGGAAATAAGAACTCTCTTGTTGAAGATCATTCAAGAAAGGTAGTTTAGCCTCATAAAATTTATCCATTCTGCATCCATCGATATTTATAACAATTACTTTTTCACAAACCATTTCTTTTATGCATGGCATATATTTTGGAGAAATAAAAGATTTAGTTTTTAAAAAAAAGGTAAGCAATGAAGCTAAAAAAGCCGTAAACCAAAACAGTTGTCCATCAAGTGACACAACGGAAGGTTGTATATACAATATTAATGTATATAGTGTAGAAAAATATAACGACATCGACATACTAACGGTTGTAGGGGCTATCGTAAAAATAGAAAGCCAAATTTTACGGAAACCTATAGTAATATCTCTTGCCACGATTGATTCTGGTATACCCATAAACAAAAACTGTATTATCATAAAGAACAATAGATTGAAGAACAACAAAATAAATATGTCAAAGACGGAAAAGGAATGATGCCTGAATAGAAAGAAAAGATAAATAGGGCTAAAGACCAAAAAAAGAGGATGAAAATCTGAGATCTTAAAAAGTAGCAAAACAAAAAGGCTTAAAAAAATGTATTTAATGAAAAAACAAGGACCTGCATTATAAATTTGGTGGTATAGCATGAAAGACCCAGCACCCGCTACTATGAAATAAGTATCGAGAGTGTTGAAAAAATAAAGGATACGCACACCTATATTTTCAAAGTCCAAAATATAGTGTCGTGAAAGATAATTTTTAGCTATCGGAAACATTTATAGTTATGATGCCTAATAAAATTTGTTATGGGGAATAAAACCCTGGGTTCATAGTAACAAATGTAGTAATTTTTTTTGCAACTGTCACAGTTTTTTAATTTTTTTAATAATTGTAAATAATTTTTTGAAGCAACTATTTCTTCTAAATTATTATCAAATTGTAATCCATTGTTCCATTCCATACCCTCCAAGCACGGAAAGATTTCACCGTTTTCCAGTATTTCTATGTGGTGATAGCCGAGTAAACAGGCTAAATTGTGAAAAAGCAATTTATCCTTTCTAAAGTAAAAATTATAAATATTGGTGAGAAAAGCCGGCGAATTAACAATACATCTCTCTCTGCATAATATATCGATTATTTTCTTTAGACTCTTTTCTTGTTTTGCAGGAGCGTATGTTTGTATATTTTCAATACTAACCGAAGTAAATAAGGGATGACGATTTAGTGGTTGGACCTTCATATATACATCAAAGTCGTTTGCTATTTTTATGACATTGAGGACTTGTTCTAAGTTTTCAGGAAATAGAATTGTATTCAAGACAATGCTTACGTTGGGGGCGAATTTTTTTATATTTTCAATAGCTTCAATTGCTTGACGATACGCACCCTTAGTTTTTCTATGGTTATCATGCATTTCTTCGTCACCATCGAGACTGATAGATATTTCGTCTAAGCCAATTTGATTCAATTGGAGAGCTCGCTCCTTATCAAGAGCATATCCATTGGTAACCATATGCAGATATCTGATTTTACTTTTTTTTACATATTTTAAAAAATCAAAAATGTAATTAACCAAAAGAGGTTCGCCGCCCGTAATGCTGCAATAAAAACATCCTAATTTATTTAAAGCGTCTACTATCTGCTTTGCCTTTTCAAGCGGTAACGTAAGTATGGTTTGCTTGCGCCATAGCGTACAGAAATCACAGTGGAAATTGCATTTGTTTGTTATATATATACCGCATGACAGAGGAGAGGGCCGCCCTAAGAAAAAATATTTTAAATTCCATTTTAAATATCGATACGCTAAATCTAAAAAGTATTCCTTTTTTTTCAAAATAATAGATTTCATTATATTAGCTGAAAATATTCCGATAACACTTTTAGAACCATTTTAGGAGATATAGCAGTAAGGCATATATTATCTTTGCACAGGCTAAGTTTCGAATTATAAATGTTTATGCAAGGGCTACAATACGTATCGCCATAGAACACATAGTGTTTTCCTGCAATGGGGCCATATAATGCTGGCGTTTCTGGACCAAAAAAAGATACCGTATTGACTTCCATTACAGTTGCAATATGCAGAAGGCCACTATCATTGGTTATAAAAAGTTTGCATTTCATGAGCAAGTCTATTAATTGATCTATCTTAATTTGTCCACATAAATTAACAATTCTTACAGTATCACCAAGCATATTAATTAATTCCGTTGTATAGCCTAGCTCATTTTCATTTCCTATTAGAAAAATTCCAGCTTCTGTTCTTTTTTGCAATGCTTCAATTATAGTTACAAAATATTGTTTCGGCCATCTACGATGCATGCAAAGCTCGCCAGCATTTACATTTATAACTATCCAAGAATTGCAATGGTTGAGAAAAGGATATTTTTTGATCAATAGAGCTTGATAATTTTTATCACCGTGTTCAAGCAGTGCCTTTTTTTCGTTTTCAAAAGAAACGGCATCGGCTTTTATATCCAAGCTGTTAGCTATCTTCAAAAATATTTTAGTTATATGACTACCATGGCCGAATGCTATATTTATATCATTGATTTTATTTTTCCATGCAAACGGAGAATTGAACCCTATAATTATTCTATTTTTGAGAAAGATAGAGGATAGCAGACTTATCAAGGTAGAAAAATTAGTTAAAAACTCTAGATTTATTATCAAATCATACCCGTCTTTCCTTATGTGCTTGAGGTGCTTGGAAAGGAGGGAGATGAATTTAAACAAACTGTCCATATTTAGACAGAGTATTCTGTCTATAGAAGGCAGCATTTTGCATAACTCTTCATTGGCAGTCAATGTTAAGATTGTGACTTTTGCATTTTTATATTTTTCTTTTATCAATTGCAAAGTAGGGGAGAAAAGAAGAATGCTACCCATGCCGAAAAACTTTATAATAAGTATATTTTTTATAGATATATCATTTATATCTTTTTTACGATACAATTTTGCATGAAGGGTTTTTAAAGAAAGCAGAAAAATATTTACAAAAGGGCCAACATTGCGGTCTATTTGCCTGACGAGATTAGTGTTCATTATTAATAATTATATTATGCCCCATTATATTCACGTTAGCATTAAATGCCGTTACTTCCTATCGCCTAGCATAATATCCTATATTACATTATTCTATACGCACTATACACTATACTTGTGATATATTATCAAGAGAAAACATAATCCAGTAGTGTCAAGAATATTGGACGCTTTCGTATTTAGGTTCTTTGACCAATGTAAATATATACTTAGGCTCATCCTCACGTTGTTCTTCTCTAAACTGGCTTATAATGCCGTAGACCCATAAGTTCAGGCTTTGCTCTGATTTAAAGTAGCTTTGTATCTTGATGCGCCTGCGCACTTCTTCGAGATCCCTCTCCAGGTGATTGGTGGTAGATATAAAGTTCTTATCTTCGAAGAAGTCATAATAGGTTATGGTATCGTAAAAGTCTTTCTCGAAGCACCCGGCTGCCTTTGGCTCTAATGTGTGCCACTTGTCACAGAATCGCCTGACGCGTTTAATGGCCTGCCGTCTCGATCCGGACTTGTATATCCGGGAAGCCTGCGCCATCGTCCTGCGTCTATGTTTTACCTTGTGTCGTATGTTACTCGATAGGTTCCTTAGCTTATGCGTATGACATAGCTGCCACTTGGCGTAAGGATATACAAGCGATATGGCCTGCCTTATGCCTGGCGCTCCATCGCTTGCCACTATCTTGATATATTTACCCTCTAAGCCGCGCCTGTAGATATCATTGAGTAAGCCTGATACTTCAGCTTCAGTCTCGCCCTTAGCCAGTTTAAAGGCTATGATCTCTTTCTTGTTATCCAGGGTTACGCCGAGAACGAACAATATGACCATCTTCTGGAGGCGGTCATTCGACATCACGCTTACCCAGAGACCGTCTACGAGAAGATATTTATATTTATCCTCGATGGAACGGGTTCTGTATTCAGCAAGAGCGCCTTCGAGATTCTTTAATAGCTTCGATGCCGTGCCGCGGCTTACAGCGTCGCCTATGAATACCTTGAAGAATTTACGCTGCTTACGCTGCGATAACCCAAGGATCATCGGCAATACTATCATATTATCGAACTTCTTTTGTCTTCTTTGGTACTTATCAAAGAGCGAGTAATGTATCTTTAGGCCGTCTCTTGTTCTTGGCACCATTACTTCGCTTGTCCCGAATGTCGTGGTGAAGAATCTTGAATATTCGCCTTTGCGCTCATCGAGTCTATCCGGAGCGTGCTCATATCTTGCGGCTCCTATCTGCTCGGTAAATTCTTCGTAAATGCCTTTTTGAATAAGTTCTTCTATATGTATCGCTTGATGCGCTTTGCGTTCAAAATTATCGAAGTTGGCTATAACACCGAGCTCCCGCAAATTCCTCTTTACATACTGCCACTGGACTGCTAAATTCTCTTGTGAGAGGTTAATATCTCTCATGGTATATCCTCCTTGGAACTTCATGTCCCGGTTATCTCGCAATAACCGTGAGGATATACCATTTTTATTTACATTTCAAAGAGCTTTTAAGATTAAAACCGTCCAGAATATTTTACATTATCCACAATCCCCATAATATAGCATTTATACATAGAGGCAATAAGCGCAAACAATATAGGTAGCAGTCAAGTTTTTTTAACTTATACAGTGCAATACTTTTACGGCAGATTTTTGTTCATCAAAAAATGTGCCGATAAAAAAGTGCAAGAAAATTCTGTAATCGCAATACAATAATGTCCGGTTTTAACAAAGCAAGAATGTCCTGTTCCAAAGTTGCTATAATGATCCTTCTCAAA
>PEWV01000014.1 GCA_002780005.1 Candidatus Aquitaenariimonas noxiae
TCTGGCAGAGGTGGCACATTTCATTATCTAATTGGTTTCGGGATTATTTATACTACCCGATTGCTTTGCGTATGAGAAAGTGGGGAGTCTGGAGTTCAGTCTTCGCTTTAATGGTTACCTTTATCCTCTGTGGACTTTGGCACGGGGCCGCATGGACATTCGTTGCTTGGGGGGCATATTGGGGGTTACTTCTTATATTATTTAAGGCATTATAGCCGTTCTTAAGAAGAAACTCAGAAAAAAAAGTGAAAATTAACATATTTTCCAATATAAGGCTTATCTTGAAAGTCTTTTTTTTCTTCAATCTAACTTGTTTTGGCTGGCTGCTTTTTAGAGCCAGCTCACTCAGACAGGCATTCCAGATGTTGCAAAGCATTTTGAACCTTCATATCATCAGCAAGGTTGGAGTCGGGGACCTGTTATTTTATTTATGGTTTCTTTTTATCATCAAGTTTGTCCAGTACAAAAAGAATGATTTAAACTTTATTTTAAGAGCACCTACTTTCGTTAAAATAGTTTTTTATTACACCTCTATGTTTTTATTGATTTTCTTCGGAGCGGTTGCAGGAAAACAATTTATTTATTTTCAATTCTGAAAGATGCGCATTAATGAATAAGCTGATACGAACCGGCATCATATATATTGTGCCAACAATTCTAATTTTGTTTTTTATGGAAAACCATCTCTTGTTAGTGCAGAATAGTTATAATAAAAAAAAGCGGCTGTTAGAAAATGAGTTATCAAAAATTAAGGTTTTAGTTCTCGGGAGCTCTTTGCCCGCAAATGGAATTGACCCATCATATTTTGCGGTAAATGGATTTAATTTGGCCAATATAAGCCAGTCTTTATATTATGATTACGAGCTTATTTCAAAATATATTTCAGGCATGCCTGACCTAAAGTTGGTCATTATTGGGATTGATTATTTTTCTTTGGAATATAAGTTAGATGAAAATCCCGAATACTGGCGGAGTTTTTTCTACGAACGCTTTTTTCAAATTCCGCTTAAGTCGAAAAAACATAGATTCGATATCTGCAGATTCAGTTTAATAGAACTATATGGAGGAAAACGCAGCCTGGAGTGCGCTATGAAACATTTTAAAGTGGATCTGGCTCCGGACGTTAAAGATAATGGCGCTCAATTACCACAAAACGGAAAATGCAGTAAGGATAAAATTAGGGGAAGAGTGCTGTTTCACCACGGCATTATGCATGTAAAAAACATCGAAAAAAACATGCTATATCTGAACAAAATGATGCAGTTGTTGCAATCTAAAAGTGTTATTCCGGTTATTGTGACAAGCCCCCTACCGAGAGAATATTCTGACTGTATTGATAAAACGAGATATAATAAAATGCAGGAAAATGTTCATTCGATATGCGTTAAATATGGCGCGAAATATCATAACTACATGTTTGATGATCGCTTTATTTCCGAAGATTTTGCCGATGACCACTTATCCAATATCGGATCAAAAAAATTCAGCAAAATAGTAAATCAAGAAATTATCGCTCCGGAGATGGACCAAATTAATGATCAGAAATATAGCGAAAAGATTAATACAAAGAATCCTTAGAGAGTTTGGCTATAAAATTGTGAGCTGCCAAACGAGAGAAGATTTTCTTATGTATCTGCCAAAAAATTCTGTAGGTGCAGAAATAGGTGTTTTTAAGGGACTGTTTACGAAAAATATACTTCCGATTGTAAGACCAAAAGAGTTATATTTAATTGACGCCTGGTGGACAAGATCTGGGGAATATTCTACATGGATTGATCAAGATACTTATTTTGGCACGCTAAAAACAAGAGAGACATTTGAAATTGCAAAAAGAGTTGTCGAAAAATATGATATACACAAAATCAGTAAGTTTCTTGTGGGAGATGATTTAGATTTGCTTAAAACGTTTAAAGATAAATATTTCGATTGGGTTTATCTGGATACGAATCATAAGTATGAGCATACCAAAGCCGAATTGGAAATATTAAAAGATAAGGTCAAAGATAATGGGCGGATTGCAGGGCATGATTGGTATCCTGATCCTACACATATGTGTTATGGGGTTTATAAGGCTGTCACGGAGTTTTGCAAAAAATACAAATATAAGATTATGATATTAGACCATTGTTTGCAATGGGCCATTATAAAGGAGCAAGAATAACATGTTACCTCAGAGCAATACAAAGAGGTGCGACAAAAAGCAGTCCAGTTTGTACATCCGAATTTTCGGATGCCCCTCGCAACCCATCGTAAGCAATGACTGCTCAGGACGCCCTCAGGTTCTTGGAGTGATTCAATGAAGATATTCATCAGAACCTTCGGTTGGCTGATGGTGCAAGTACCGCGCGATGATTTTGAGGTTGTTGAAGAAATTGAGCTCTGAATAGAAGGAGTTGAATGTAAATGGTGTGGTATAATTTTAAAAATAGGAGCAGAAAGTAACACGTAGCGTACTCTAAGAAGCATTCTTAAAAACTGGTACAACCGATAGAGGGCGGGACAAGAATAAGTTAACAGTGCAACTTTTTGATTAAAACAAGATGTAGATTATAATACGGAAATGAATTAAAGGATAAAATCAAAATGACATATCAGAAATGTGAATTACCAAACGGAATGATTATATATCACTTAAATCGTCATGAAACCAAGTTTATCTATAAAGAGATATTTGAAGAAAAGATATATATGAAGCACGGAATATCTATAGATAAAAGGGGCGTGGTGTTAGATGTTGGAGCTAATATCGGTCTCTTCACATTATTCGTTAAGAGGCTATTTCCTGACTCTAAGATCTATGCTTTTGAGCCAGCGCCGGGCCTTTTCAAGATATTGCAGCTTAACGTTTCTCAATATGGTCGAAGTGTAGTGATTTTTCAGCTTGGGCTTTCCGATAAAAAAGAAAAAGCAATATTTACGTATTATCCCAATTATTCGATACTATCAGGATTTCGTTCCGATTCCCACCTAGATGAACAGGTGCTCCGGTCCGGTGTGTATAATCAGCTGCATCAATCCGGATTCGGTGATAAGGGGCGTCTAGAGGAAGCCGTGAATCTTTTAATAAAAGACAAGTTAAGTAATAAGAAAGAATTCGAATGTCAACTCACCACTATTTCTAACTTTATAAAAGAATACGGTATATCGCGTATAGATTTATTAAAAGTTGACGCTGAAAAAATGGAGGGAAATATTCTCAAGGGTATTAATGGTAAAGACTGGTTAAAAATAAAACAAATTGTCATGGAAGTCCATGACGCTTCGAGAAACTCGGAAAGAATGATAGCTGGTCTTCTTAAAGCCAAAGGGTTTGAAGTCATTGTTGAAGAAGAGCAAAAATTCAAGGGATCCGGTGTATCCAATATTTTCGCATTTCGAACAAAATCTTGAAATATTCTTTTTGGTATGCTTAGATACAAGTGAATTGCAGGTCCATTTGCAATATAATTAAAGATGGAAAAGTACGGAATTTTGAGCCATTCTACAGCTTGTGCAAAGGAGAACAGGTTAAGTGCCAACTATTGGAAAATCAAATGGTTGTGACAATCGAGGCATGCGTCTTTACATCCGAAAGTCCGGATAAAAACTTTCGGCTGGCCTTATGTTTCGACTTTACAATGTCTTGTTTTCGTTCTTTTCAGCCGCAGCCTGATCCGCCTCTGGCGGAAAAATTCAATGAATTTAATGCACCGCCCGCTGGGGCGGGCTGCGTTTGTGGTGTTTTTACCGTTCAGCTTCGCTGTCGCTCAGCTTCACTCCACGCTCGCTAGGCCGCTCGCTAAAGTGATAATGCAGAGGTTCGATTCGGCTTTTCGTGTTTGGCGAATTTTGGGTGGGGGCAAAATTCGCCAAACACTTTAGCATCCTCTTCCTCGCAAAAATCCTGAATAAAAAAGCCTGCCCTGAGCGAAGTCGAAGGGTCCTTCTTTATTGCGGTGGCCAAAAATTTTTAAAAGGTGTTTGATTTTTGCTCAGTAGAGTCCGCCCCCGCCCGCAACTTAATAAGGAGTTGCGGGTGGGGAAGCCAAATCTCTCGCGTAAACGGTGGGTGGCTTCATCAGCAGTCACAGTCGGGCGGCTTCAGCCCTTCGGGCTTCCGCAGCGCCCTTTGTGTGCCTGCTTCTCCTTAGAGGAATCCTTAGAGGAATATGTTGACAAGAAGAAATTCTTATGGTATATACATAATTGTAAATTGATTTGTTCGTCCCGCGTTTCGAAGGGGGAACCCGGACGTTAAAAAAGTAAAACCTTCACAAGCTTTGAGTTCACGCTCTCCATAGCAAGTGAAGGTTTTTTATTTGTTTGATTTATATGTATAAAGTTGTATAATGTTGTAATAGGTGATACCGATGACTAACCTAAAAGAATATTTAACAGTAAAAGAAGCCGCAAAGTTTCTTGGTATATCCACCATGACCTTACGTCGTTGGGATAACGGCAAAAAATTACAGGCTAAACGCCATCCAATGAATAATTACCGGCTGTATAACCGTAAAGAGTTAGAAGTAATTTTAAAGGAGATAAGTAAAAAATGAAAAGAGTACCCTGGTCTATATCCACAACTGTTAGAAACCCAGAAAGACTTAGAGATTTCTTGAGAGTTTTAAAGCAGTTAGAGGGCTCAGATTTCAAGAGTGAAAACCAAATCCAATACCAAGTATTATTGATTAAGGAAAGGCTTTATAGCCCTACAAAAATTCCTTCAAGTCATAGGTCTTTAATAGATGATTTTGCAAAAGAGATTCCATTAGATATAGCGAGAAAAATTTTTGATTTTCAGCATTACGAAGATCCGCCTATGAGAGGCAGACAGTCGGTTAACCCATTGAATAAATTAGGGTTTTCCATTGCTAAAGACATGGCAGGTACAATCAAGATTACGAGTCTTGGCAATTTATTTATATCTCCAGAATCCGATATCGGGTATATATTTTTTAAGAGCCTTTTAAAGCTTCAATTTCCAAATCCCTGGTCAGATGACTTTACTGATAAAAAAGGTTTTAACATACGGCCATTTATTGCAGTGCTACATCTGATCAATAAAATAAAGAAATTAAGCAGGGAAGAGTTTTCAATTTTCTGCCCTACGTTGGTCCATTTTAAAGATATAGATAAATATTCCAAATATATA
Source organism: Candidatus Aquitaenariimonas noxiae (assembly GCA_002780005.1). Taxonomy (GTDB): domain Bacteria; phylum Omnitrophota; class Gorgyraeia; order Aquitaenariimonadales; family Aquitaenariimonadaceae; genus Aquitaenariimonas; species Aquitaenariimonas noxiae. Next base: position 5,132 of record PEWV01000014.1, read on the forward strand.
CTCAAATTGCGGAGTTTAAAATCTAAAAGCGAAAAAGACAAATTTATCAAAAAATTCCTTAAAGAATTTTATGGTACTAAAAGCCTCGATAGAATTCAAATAGATAATCTTTTTGACTATGGCGATAATGCGATGAGGTATTTTAGGCTTACGAGGTATTTCCGCATTGCCAAACAGCCTTTAGGGCGGTGGATGATTGAGTTAGAGCCAGCGAGAAATAATTAATAAGCGAATTATAAGGAGGAAAGATGAGCACAAAAATTCAGATATTGGCAAATACAAATTATGCGATTGCTGAGGTAATCAAGAGTGAACTTTTAGAAAGCGCTAAAGTGAATGTCGCAGTTGCTTTCCTGCGAAAGTCTGGTATTGACCAAATTTTTAAGGCGTTGGACTACGCTTTAACTAAAAATAATGCCAAAGTGGAAATAATAGTGGGATTAGATTTTAAAACTACCGATTATAGCGCGTTATTAACTTTAGACGAGATTAGTTCTAAATATTCCGGATTCAACTATTATTGCTTTGGAGACAAAAGAGATAATTTTAACGATTTGATATTTCATCCCAAAATCTATTTATTTAGCAACGAACTCCACGCTAACAGGAAATTCACATCAATTATAGGATCTTCAAATTTAACAGGCGGTGGCTTGTCATCAAATTTTGAAGTCAATGCTGTATTTAGAGAAATAAAACCAGTTTATTATTCTCAGGCGGAGGCAATTTATAACGAGATAAAATTTACAGATTCAGTTTTTATCCCTAATAAAGATTATTTAGCGAAATACGCATCAGTAAAAAAGTATATAGATAAGTCAGGAAAAGAACTAGATTCTTCAATAAAACAAAGCATAGAAGAATTAAAGAAAGAAGAAGAGAAGTTGCCCGGCCCAGGCCCTACACTTAAAAAGATAATAATTGAGATAATAAAAAATAGGCAGAATACTGGAGCTGAAACTGCTCCATTGAGTTTTATTTATGAGGAAGCTGAGAAAATGGTTAATGAACAAAATCTGAAATTCAAAATGGATACTTTTAGAAACTCAATACGGGGTGAACTCAATAAGCATGAGCAGAATAGTAAACACCCCGATAATATGTCATTATTTACTCGACTATCAACAGGGCATTATTCGTTAACCGATAAGGGCAAAAGCTATGAAGGCAGATAAAAATATAAAAAAGCCTACAGAATACCCTTTCCCGCCATTGGTAAATAGAGCAAGATGTTTTACTTATAATTTGGAGAAAGGTTGTTTGTATTGCGGCAATACGACTTTCAGGTATTACTGTAAGGCTTACGGTAAGAAGTATTATCAATGCGAAAAATGCCGGGGTATAAACCATTAATGGGTAAGTATAAATTTAATTTTTGCCGACCCGCCCTATAATCTTTCAGGGAAAGATCATCTTACTTGCAAAAATGGTAAGATGGCAGTATGCGATAAAGGAGAGTGGGACCAAATAGATGATATTCATGAATTTAATAGAGAATGGGTCGAGGGTTGTATCCGAGTTTTGAAAGACGATGGGACAATTTGGATTTCCGGGACATTGCATAATCATCCATCAATTGGCGTTACCCTTAAGAAATTAAATCTATGGATAATAAACGACATTATATGGTATAAACCCAATGCGTCGCCATTGCTTCAAAAAAACCGTTTTGCTCCATCAACAGAATTGATATGGATAGCCAGTAAATCAAAGAAATATTATTTTAACTATGAAATGGCTAGGTGTTTAAATAATGGGAAACAAATGAGAAACCTTTGGGAATTAACAGCCGAAAGACATAAAACAACCCATCCTACAGAAAAACCCGAAAAGCTTATGGAGCGAATTATATTAATTGGAAGCGAAGAAGGGGATACAGTTTTAGATCCTTTTATGGGTTCGGGAACGACGGGCGTTGTGGCTAAACAGCTAAATAGAAACTTTATAGGAATTGAGATAGATAACGCCTATTTTAAAATAGCGAAAAATAGGATAGAAAATACCCAAGCTAAAAGCAATTTGACTGGTTATTTAAAGAGCTTGCAACAGACTAAAACACAACAGGAATTTTATGCTGAAAGTGCGAAATAGCAAAAAAGTATGAGGTGAAAAATGAAATCGGCTGCAAGGAGAGTGAATTTTTGAACAAAGTTTATATTCTAGGCGCAGGCACTTCATACGATTTAAGCTTCCGGATCAGTAATTTAGATGCCGGATACGGAACGCATACCTACAAAGACTTTTCGGTCGAAGGTCCTTTGAGTACTGGTTACTTTTACTATTTTAATCAGATCCTAAAAACTGTTAAGGAGAACGTGCCTCTTTGCCCCGGCATTACTGTTAGCGATAAATTGTTGGCGTATATATGTAGGAAATGCTGACCTACCCCCGTCTATTGTACCACTCCTAAAGGGAATCTCCACTACTTGTTGATACCGTCTCAATAGGCA
>PEWV01000031.1 GCA_002780005.1 Candidatus Aquitaenariimonas noxiae
CCCATCCCCGATTTCTGACGAGTAAAAAGCGTTAAGAAATTTTGACTGAACGAAGGGCAGGTGAAAACAGGACAGTAAGGGTGTGCTTGAGCCGCGAACCCCTATTGCTGCCATTAAGAGTAAGTCTATACAATTTTGTTGACGTAACCCGCTCAGGCAGGGTATCATATCTAAAAATGAGTATTGTATTATAAATGGATCTCTTTGTTTTATTATGCATAGGGTTTGTTCTTGGCATAACCGGGGCGATGATACCTGGGCCGTTAACCTTATTCACCGTCTCGGAAACACTAAAGAGTAATAAACTTTCCGGACTCAAAGCCATATTAGGTCACATAATTATAGAGTTTGTTATTATTTTGGCCATACTTTTGGGATTTCAAACCTTACTTACCTCCAGGGAATTTTTATTAGTCATGTCTATCATAGGCGGCTTAGCGCTTGTAGTTATGGGTGTGCTTCTTTTCTGGAATGCCGCTAAAATGAAACTTTCAAGCATAAAGAATTATCCTACCAGCGCGAAGGGTCTTGTGCTTGGAGGTGTTTTTTTCAGCGCCGTAAGCCCTGGCTTTTTAGTTTGGTGGACTAGCATAGGGATCTCTACTCTTGCGAGGGCATTTTTATTCGGCACGGTAGGCGTAATTATTCTAATGCTGGGGCATTGGCTTGCCGACGTGCTGTGGTATGGATTCCTTTCCTATGCTACGGATAAAGGCAAAGCGTATTTAAGCGATAAGCTGTATCAAAATATATTGAGATTTTTTTCTATGGGCCTAGTAGCTCTAGGAATACGCTTTATTATTTTTAATAAATAAAGGGGGCGTATGGCGGTTTATATATATGTCTTTGCTTTGACTATTTTTGTGCTATGGCAACTCTATGTTGTCTATGGATTCTGGCTTTATGTTGCGTCGCTTGTAATGTTTTTAGCGTTTATGGTGGTGCCTATTTTTATAGCAAGAAGGTATTTTATGTCTATAAAAGGAGAGCTTTTAACGCGGCTTACCCCCGAGGAATATTTTTTTCTAAAGCAGCACGCGATACGTAGCATGTACCCCTTCGGGGCCAAACATTTTTCTAATGTTTGCGTTTTTTTACAAATTGCCGGAGTTATATTCGGCGCCGCATTCCTCGTAAGACAATACTGGTTTTACGGCGCGCTATGCATATTGGATTATCCAATTTTCGGACTTGTTAAGTATCTGCTTAAAAAAACCGCTTAAAGACCGTGGTATGAAAACAAAAATTATAGTAGTAATTGCGGCTATCGGATATGCTGCTGGGTTTATGTACGATCCTTTTTTGTTTTTTCCTATAGGCTTAACCGCTTTTTATATTTTCTTGCTCTCGAAGGTTCTGTATTTTTTGGTAATTGCCTCAGCGGCCCTCTTTCCCAAAAGCTTAAGAACAACTTATACGGGTAATAAAAAGAAGCTGAACAAAGTTACATTGGCTTGTTCGGCGTTTCTCTATCTAGGCGCATGGGCGATAAATCGTTATTTTCTTCCTCACAAGCTTCATCCCATAAGCTTATTAACGGATGTCGTTATCTTATTATTTACTATATTTTTAGGATGGGGCCTAGCGGATCTAAGAAAAAGAAAAACAGCGCTGTCAGCCGGGGTTGTAATATTTACGGTATTTATCTGTGCGGCTTCATATAGTAGTTTTCGAATCTACCAATACCGGGAACCTTCTTCCCTTGAAGCCCTTAAATCATTGCCCTATCTTACATGGGTCCCGGAAAAAGATGTCGACGCGGGAAAAACCGGAGTGACAAAATACGATCCGGACCTATCCTGCCAAGGGCTGAATGTTTACACCCGCGACAAAGATACAACAGCTTATCTTATGGACATGTCAGGAAAAGATGCGCACACATGGTTATCAGAAAAGTACCAGTGGCATCATGTAAAAATGTACGGTAACGGCGACCTGCTTGGTATCGTAGAGGATAAAAGCCTGGTTAAGTTGGATTGGGATTCCAATGTTATATGGGAAAAAAAGATGCGCTTCCATCACGATGCAGATGTGGCCGAAAATAAAGATATATACACTCTTGCGAGAAAAGACGAGATAGTTTTTTACAACGGCCTGCCGTTGCCCGTGCTTAATAGCTATATATTGGTTTTGTCGGATGATGGGAAGATCAAACAAGCCATCTCACTGTTTAAGATATTAAAAGGTGAAATCCCAAAACGTAAAATTAACGAGATATATAGCTGGCTGATCAAGCCTCATACGTTGCTTTACCTCTTGGAAAATAAGAAAGATAAACATTTCGCTCTCGAAGGATGGATCCGGTGCCCGGCCGACGTGTTTCATGTCAATAACGTGGGCGTAATTACAAAAGATATAGAGGGGCTTTGTAAAAAAGGAGATCTTTTGATCTGCGCGCGCAACCTGGATTTCGTAGGCATCCTGGACGTTAAAAAAGAAAAATTTATATGGCAGTGGGGGCGAGAGAATTTACGCATGCCGCATAATCCAACCATGCTGGAAAGCGGAAATATTTTAATTTTTGATAACGGATGGGAAAGAGAATATTCCAGAATAGTCGAAGTTAATCCTATAACGAAAAAAATCGTATGGGAATACAAAGCAACCCCTCCGGAACAATTTTTTTCTCTTATGCGAGGCGCGAGTGAAAGGCTGCCGAACGGAAATACGCTTATTACGGAAAGTGACAAAGGCCGTGTTTTTGAGATCACGCCAACCGGCGAAATCGTGTGGGAATTTTATAGCCCCCTGGAAGAAAAAGACGGAAAGCAGGCGAGAAAGGCAATATATAGGATGATGCGGATCACTGATAACAAGGCTTATCCGTGCCTGGAAAGGCTGCGGTAAGCCTTGTTTAGAATTGACATATTTTTATTTAAGGAGTATTATAACGTTACAAATCAAAGGAGGAAAAAGTAATGAAAAAAGTACTGATTATAGATGACGAGAAAGATTTTTGCTTCCTTATAAAAGACACGCTCGAGATAACCGGCAAATACAAGGTTATCGTCGCGACAGACGGTAAAAATGGAATAAAAGCGGCGTTAGAGCATAGTCCGGATTTGATATTACTAGATATAATGATGCCCGTGATAGATGGTTTCAAGGTGCTGGAGCTGATTAAAGGGAATGATAAAATACAGTCTATACCGGTTCTTATGCTGACAGCCAAAGGCGATGATGAATCCAAAGTAAAGGCAGCAGGCCTGTATGACGAGGACTATCTTGTTAAGCCGATAGAAATGCTAACCTTGAGGTCTAAAATAGAAAGGGCGCTTTCGAAAAAGATGTAGCCTTATATCACTATAAGCTTTGCCGGCGGGAATCCGTTAAAACCTGGAGTGGCGCTTGCGCATGAGTAAGCGCCTATATTTTTTACATATATCACATCATCGACATAAAGTTCAGCTATCTCTTCATTCATAGAAATAGTATCGAAAGAATCGCAGGTAGGCCCAGCAAGGGCGCTTAAAAATTTCTGTCCCCGCCTTAATGTCTTGAATTCATATTTACAGTGATCGAAAACAATGCCTGAAAAATCCCCATATATGCCGTCGTTGAGGTAATAGTAATTTTTATTATTCCTAAAAGTCCTTCCCACTACCTGCGTAACCAGGATGCCCGATGGTCCAGCCAAGAATCTACCCGGTTCGGCTATGACTTTAACGTTTTTATCAAATAAAGCGTTAATTTGCTTTCTTATCTGAGCCGCCATCCGTTCAAAATTTATTCCTATTTCATTATCGAAGTGCGGTATGGGAAAACCGCCGCCTATATCTAGGATTTTTAACGGTAAACCATTTTCTTTTGTTTGATTAAAGATGTTAGCGGTGATCTCAAGGGCCTGCAGGTAGTTCTCGACATTTTTGGATTGAGAGCCCACATGGAAGCTTACTCCGGCGGGTACCAGGCCTAGAGTTTTTGCCTTTCGCAGGAGAAAGAATGCCTGATCGCTTTCGGCTCCGAATTTAAGCGATAACTCGACCATGCTGCCCTGATTTTCCACTTTGATGCGGACGATCACATGCGCCCCGGGATAATATTTAGCGAGTTTATATAGCTCAGGTTCGTTATCAAAAGTCACCAGCCTCACTCTTCGTCTCCTCGCGCATATGATATCTTCCGCGGATTTGATAGTGTTGGCAAAAATAATTTTCGAGGGAGAAACGCCGAACTTTAAGACAAGCTTCATTTCCGCAGCGCTTGCCACGTCAAAGCAAGCGCCTAATTTGACAAAAGTTTTAATTATTCCCGGGTGGGAATTCGCTTTTATCGCATAATAAGGAGTTACGTGCGGCAGGCATTTACGGAATCTTTCGTATTGCTTTTTCAGAACAGAGCGCCTGATGATCAGAAACGGCGTGCGATGTTTTTTTAACATCGCCCTTATCAGGTTTTCGATACTGCTTGAATCGGTTTTAAGCGTAGACAGCTTTCCGTTGTTCTGTTTTATTGCCATTGATCCTGCTTCTTTCGTAATGGTCGACAAGGAATGTTGTGAACTGCCAGACATCCTCTTCGCTGGGTTTTGGTAGATCGAATTTAGTGAATTTTGTATTTAAATTTTTCAAAGGTGTCCAATCGACCGGTTGCGAAATAAAAGGTTTTATGAACGGCGTGGCTGTCTTCAAGATCTCTTCATGGTCGACATCGTCAGGCAGGAGGAACCCGCTTCTAGGGTTCTTGATCATCCATATAGCTGCGGCTACGACCGATATGGCTACCTGCAGCGTAGTCGCATTTTGGTGAGGAACAAGTCTGCGGGCTTCTTCGATGTCTAAAACACTCCCTGTCCACCAAGACTTGAAATCGTGTCCCATGAGAAGGACCCCCAACTCATCCCTGCCGCTTATAATTTCGTCATTCATAATGCGCAATTTTTCTTGTATCTTATATTGCCTCATTTCAAGCTCATGCAGCGAATTTACGGCTGCATCGGACGGGCAGTACGCGTAATGTACGGTGGGTCTGTAAATGACCTTCCCGTCATCCCATACCGTGAGCCGGTCAGAAATGCTGAATGCTTCTCCGTGGCGTATGACCATTCCCGTTATTTCACCGCAAGGAACCCAAGAACGCACCCATGTTTTCATGCCGATCGATGCCAGGCAGATCTGATTTTTCGGGCCGGTAGTGTGAAAAAAAGAGTTCTGAGGGACATAGCGTTCATGCGTTCCCCAACCAAGCTCTGCGGGCGCTATGCCTTCTTCGTAGAATCCCTCAATACTCCATGTGTTGACAAATTCATTTATCTCTTTTGGTTTATTTGTGATCTGCGTGTCCCGTTCGCTTATATGAATGGTCTTCACCCCTTCGACCTGGGCCAATTTCGCGAAATCCTTATCCTGTAAAGCTTGTTCCAGGGATTTTCTTCTTTGGCCGTTAGATTTTTCCTTTAAGATCTTCTTAGCGATATCAATAAGGGCATATTTTGTGAAATGTGACACAAGTCCTGGGTTAGCACCGTGATCCACTATAGCGGTCGGCCCTTTATTGTCTTTCCACTTTGAGATCATTTTTCTGAGCTCCATGTGTCTGGCATATAATGTATACTTGGCCGGGTCTTTGCGCTGGCTATCTTTATACGGATCCCACTCTTCGACAGACGTATTAACATATAAAACCTGATTATCGCGGCACCATTGTATCATATCGCGGGTCTCAATATTCCAGGCCAGGTCAATTATCATGTCGCCCACTCCTACATATTCCTTGAGGAGTTTATCGTAATTTTCAGGAGTTATTTTGTCGATTACGTATTTTACGCCTTTATATAAAGAGTTTTTTACGCGCGAACTGTTATCGACAAAATCCATTATCGTTATTTTTTGTGGAGGCATTTTGATAAGCTTAAGAACAAGCGGGACAGCGCATTGCGAAACAGATCCGCAGCCGATTATCAAGAGTTTTCCTCCAAATTTCATGATCGAACCTCCTTTTCCTTGCAAGGCAAAGCTTTTTAATAGAACTTTATTTTTTCCTTACACAGAAGTATATCACATATTTTTTTATTTGTAAAAATTTTTTACATTTATATTTTGCTATATTATATTGCATAGTAGTATAATATAGCAAATTAAAAAGATGTCAATATGAAAACATTAACAGAGTATTTATGGTTTAACACAAAAAATAAAAAAGAGTTCATTAACTTAACACCGAAAATAGAAGGATTGGTGATAAAAAGCGGGATAAAAGAAGGATTATGCCTTGTCAACGCCATGCATATAACCGCCAGCGTTTTTATAAATGACGACGAGCGGGGGCTGTTTGGCGACTTTGATGAATGGCTTGAAAAACTCGCCCCACATAATTACGAAGGAAGGTATAAACACAATCTCACGGGAGAGGATAACGCAGACGCGCATCTCAAAAGAACTATAATGGGAAGGGAAGTAGTTGTGGCGGTTACTAAAAATAAACTTGACCTCGGCCCATGGGAACAGATTTTTTACGGCGAGTTCGACGGCCAGCGCAAAAAAAGAGTGCTTGTAAAAATAATAGGCGACTAAATTTATAAAATGGCAAGATCCCAAACGACAAGAAGGCAAAAAAACATTTCAAGACTCTTAAGAGAAAGAAAAGAATCCTATGGCGATAAGTTGAAAACCTCAAAAAACAAATCGGGATGTAAAAGAGGATCATGGTAAACGGCAAGCAAATATTTCAAGGAAGGCTGCTCAATCTTTTTTTAAAAAGGCAGAAGTTCCCTAACGGATACATCGGAACTTTGGAGATTATAAAACACCCCGGAGCCGTTTTGATCGTGCCGTTTTTAAGCGACGATAAGATCATACTTATAAAACAATACAGGCCCGTTATAAATGCTTATATATGGGAATTGCCCGCCGGCACGCTTAACAAGGGTGAGGACCCTTTGAAGTGCGCAAGAAGGGAATTGATAGAAGAGATAGGATACGATGCCGGGATCCTGGAAAAAATAGGATATATATATTCTGCCCCGGGCTACACCACAGAAAAAATAATCATATATAAAGCAAAAAAGCTTATAAAGGTAAAGGCAAAAAAAGAGGTCGACGAGGTAATAACCCCGAAAGTTTTTACCAGGAAAGCGATACAGAAATTAATTAATTCGGGAAAAATAGTTGATGCGAAAACTATCTGCGCTATCAAACTGGTGATCAAATGATAAAGATGAATAAGTTTTTCATCATCCTCTCGGCAATATTAATTTACCAGACAAGTAATTGTTCGGCAGATACGGTTACTTTTAAGAACAAACAGTCCATGGAAGGCGTGATAACCGAGGAGGCCGAAAATTATATAATCCTGGATATAGGGTGCGGGACTATAACTTTACCTCGTACCGATATAGATTCTATCAAAAAATCGAGTTCGCCGGCTAACACCGCGATCGTTGAAAATTGGAAGAAACAGTATTTCGAGAATTATCCTGCCCCGACCCAGGAAGACCAGAAATTACTGGATGAATTCAAAGAACTTCAGAGCGAAAAATCAAAATTAACCGGCGACATCGCGCGAAAAGACAGGGTTATTAAAGAGATTTCTATGACACAGAGAAAAATACCCGAACTTCAGGAAGAACAGAACGCCATAGGAAGAAATTTAAAATCTACCGACGCCGTGAAAGATATATTAAAATACAACAACCTGGTGATCGAGCTGAACCTGGCAGGGAGTAAATTAAGAGAAGCTGTGGACAGGATAAGGGAACTGCAGGGAGAGCAGGAAAAAATTGACTCGCGCCTCACAGATTACATTAACCGTTTCATGGATTTCAGAGAGATGATCGCGCAAAGAAAGAAAGAGATAGCCTCTGAAAAAACCAACCCGGAACAAAATACCTTTTATAATAATCTTAAGGAAAAATTTGATGAATTGCAGAAGGATATTAAGTACCAGGAAGTCGGGTTCACGAAGTGCCAGGAAGGCGTGGTGGTCGCGGTATCATTCAACGGTAAAGTTGACGCTATGATGGTCGTGGATACAGGTGCGGCCCTTACTGTTATTTCCGAAAACTTGGCGGCAAGGCTTGAAATAGCCGCGAATAAGGTTAAGCAAGACATCGAACTTATACTTGCCGACGGCAGCCGCATCCCGGCGAAATTCGTGATTCTCGATTCGCTTAAAGTCGGAGGGGCCGAGGCGAAATCTGTAGGGGCTGCCATAGTCAAGGTTAAGATCCCAAATGGCGTCGACGGATTTTTAGGAATGAGTTTTTTGAAAAATTTTTCGTTTAGTATGGATATGACAAAACAAAAATTGATCCTCAGCCGTTTTAAGTAATCGAAAATTTCAAAATATCTTTTCGCGATGCTTGACAAAACATGCTTTTTGATGTAAAAGTTATAAATAGAGCCATAGTATATCCCGAAGGTAAACTTTCATCTAAGAAAGGAAGATATAATGAGAAAAATTCTGGTTATTGATGATGAAAAAGAGTTTTGCTCTCTTATTAAAGATATCCTTGAGATAACCGGTGAATACGAAGTGGTATATGCTACGGACGGGAAGCACGGTATCAAGATAGCCACCGAACAAAAACCCGATTTAATATTACTTGATATAATGATGCCGACCATGGACGGATTTGAAGTCTTGAAAGTATTAAAAGAAGATGAGCGTTCCGAATCCATACCGACTATTTTTGTTACAGCCCTGGATAAGATAGAGGAAAAAGTAAAAGGTTTTCGCATGGGCGTCGTTGATTACATAACAAAACCCATTAGTATTGACGAGGTAAAGGCAAGGATAAGGGCGCACCTAAGCGTTAAATTTGCGGAAGAGGAGCGCGTCAGGGCAAAAGAACTTATGGCGATAAAAGACCTGATTGTTACCTATAATCATGAAATGAAGCAGCCTTTAACTGTTATATTGGGCAACTTAAAGATGCTCATGGACGAAGTGGACGAAGATGACGAAAGATACCCAACGCTTGAGATCATTGAAGAACAAACAAATAAGCTAGTGGCAATCTTGGACAAGATCGGTTCAATAGATTCTATCAAAGAAAAAGGGTATGTAGGCAAGGTTAAAATGATAGACCTGGATTCAAATGGCGAAAAAAATAAAAAATAGAACAGAAAAATATAAAAAATCGAATGAAATTATACGTTCTATATTAGAAGTCGCCCCCTTCGGTATCTATATTATAGGCAGCAAAGGAAGTTTTGACTATGTAAATTCCGCGATGATCGCCATTTCCGGAGATACCTACGAACAGTTTAAATCCTTAAACGCCTTCAAGATCCCGTCTTACAAGCGAATAGGCCTTGATAAAAAAATAAGGGCTATATTCGGCGGGGGTTCGTTTTCCTTGAAATCCGTTAAATATACCTCATATTATTCGAAAAAGACGACGATAAGAAACATGATCGGCATACCCCTGGAAGAAAAAGGCGAAAAGAAAGCTCTTATATTCGTTGAAGACATTACGCAGATTAAAAAAGCTGAAGAAGAAATGGTAAAGGCTATGAATATAAAATCACAATTTATATCTTTAGCGTCTCACGAGTTAAGGTCCCCTCTCGGGATAATAGGCATGTATATCACTAGCCTTGCGACGGGAGAGAGTGAAAATCTTACAGAAAAGCAAAAAGAATATCTGAATGTAGCGAAGCGTAATATAGACAGATTGATACGCCTCGTAACCGATGTCTTGAATTATCAGAAACTGGAAGCCGGGAAGATGGGATTCAAGATGGAAAAAGGCGATATTAATGAGCTCGTAGAAGAAATTTCAAAAGAGGTACGCCCTTTAATGGAGAGTAAAAAACTCTGCATCAAATTATCGCTCTCGAAAGAGATGCCGAAAATAATGTTCGATAAAGACAAGATAACGCAAGTTTTGATAAACCTTATAAACAACGCCTTGAAATTTACGGATAAAGGGGGGCTTATAATAAAATCCGTAAAGTTGAAAAACGGCATACGCATCTCAGTCATTGATACCGGCATGGGCATAAAAAAAGAAGATCTGCATAAACTTTTCCGAAGCTTCAGCCAGATAAATACAGATAGGGGCGAAAGACCGAAGGGAACGGGACTGGGACTCGCCATATCGAAGATGATCATAGAGAAACACGGCGGTAGTTTCGAGGTAAAATCTGAATGGGGAAGCGGGAGTGTTTTTTCTTTTATTCTGCCGATTAAATAGTAAAGAAAAGCTCATATGATACAAAAAATAGGGCTCATTGCCGCGATAATATTGCCATTGTGGAATATTCCTCTCATAGTAAGAATTATAAAAAGAAGATCGTCCGAAGACATCAGCATGTTTTGGGCCTTGGGGGTCTGGATCTGCCTTTTGTTAATCGCGCCTTCCGGCTTTACTTCTAAGGATATAGTCTGGCGCACTTATAATGTAGTAAATTTTGTATTTTTTAGCGCCGTTACAGCAATTGTGTTATTATATAGGAAAGCAAAGTAAATTAAATATTTGGTTTTTTGTCTTTTTGTGATATAGTAATGTTCAAAAAGGTTATTTTATAATTATGCCAAAACCAAAAATTTTAATCATTGATGACGAGAAAAAATACAGGGATGTACTCCAGAAAGGCCTGGAGGCAGAAAGTTTTGAAGTTGTAATAGCAGCCAATGGAGAAGAAGGGCTTGAAATGGTCTCCTCTTCCAAGCCGGACTTGATAATATGCGATATGATAATGCCAAAAAAGGACGGCTTTGAAGTCCTGAAAGGGGTAAGGCAGGAGGGGGGGCCTAACACGCCGTTTATAATGCTGACAGCCGTGGATGATTTCGCTGAAATAAAGAAAGCGTACAGCTACGAAGCTGATTGTTATGTAACGAAACCCGTATTATACGGAAAATTATTCGAAGTAACAAATCTTATGAAAAACGTAAAGGTTCTTCTTAACCTTTCGCAGAGGAGAATATCATGATCAGAAAAATATTTTTAGCTGCATTAATAATAGGCATCTTTATCGGAAATGCCTTTGGTGGGGATGCGCCCAAACAGGAGAATAATATGTCGAAACAAGAGAAAATGAATATTCCTAGCCAAGGCAAAACAGTGGTTCTGGAGACCACTCAGGGTAATATAGAGATCGAGTTAAGGCCCGATATAGCCCCTAAGGCGTGCGAAAATTTTTCCGGGCTTGTTCAAAAAGGGTATTATAACGGTTTAATTTTCCATAGGGTTATAAAAAATTTCATGCTTCAGACCGGAGATCCTACCGGGACAGGAATGGGCGGAGAGTCCATTTGGGGAACGCCGTTTGAAGACGAGGTTAAGCTCGATGTTAAATTTGATAAACCGGGTTTGGCAGCTATGGCGAATGCAGGCCCGAATACAAACGGCAGCCAATTTTTTATTACTACCATAGCGACCCCATGGCTCAATATGCGCCACACGATTTTTGGCGAAGTTGTTTCCGGTTATGATGTAGTGCAGAAAATAGAAAAAGTCCGGACCGACCCGACAGATAGGCCCGCTATAGAGCAGAAAATCATAAAAGCGTATTTAAAATAATTCACAGCTTTTTTATATCGCCAGGAGGATAAAATGAAAAAAGTATTTATTTGTTTAATTTTTATTTCAATATTTCTTATAACTTCACAATCGCCAGCAATCGCTCACCCCCCTACCAAAATTACCACGTCACAAGATGTGGCGGGTAAGACACTAACGATCCTCATCGATCACCAAGTGTTAGATCCGACAAAACATTTTATTTGGAGAGTAAATCTTATAAAAAATGGGAACGTTATGAATAGCGTGCTATCCAACCACCAGGCTAGTAAGAAGAACCACATAGTCTCGTTCGCATTTGCCGATATAAAACCGTCAGATATCATAGAGGTTGAGGCGTTTTGCAACATAAACGGCAAATTGAAAGAAAAAGTAGAAACGCGTTAAACAAAACCGCCTGCAGTACCATTTGTCGAGCGCACGACTAATCCCGGATATGGAAAAATTGAGCAATACCATGTACTCCCCATCAAGAATAGGAACATTCAGCGATTGCCGCCTAAAATATAAATATGAATATATCGATAAGCTCGAATCGGACTTAGAAACCATAGAGGCCTTCAGGGGTGGGATAATCCATCAGGTCTTAGAGGAGTTTTATAAATTAGTTAAAGGCGGGCTTGTCAAAAATATAGATTGGGTAATAAAAGAATACACAGAATTATGGAGTAAGAACTATAACGAGCGTATAAAAATAGTTAAAAAGCAATTTACGGCCGAAGATTATTTCAATAAGGGAAAACAGTGTCTGCTTGACTATTACGAGAAATATAAGCCGTTTAATCAGGCCAAGGTAGTGGCTACAGAAGAGCAGCTTCTTTTTGCCATTAAATACAACGAAACAACCTGCCAGTTCAGAGGCATACTGGATAGGCTGGACTGGAATGATAAAACAAATATGTTTGAAATACATGACTATAAAGTGAACAATAAGCTAATTACCCAGGGAGAAGCCGATAATGATTGGCAGCTTGGCCTTTACAGCATTGCTCTAAAAAATAAGTGGCCCGATGCTGACAAGGTCAAGCTGATATGGCATTCGCTTCTATTCAACAAAGAAGTGGTTTCTTCCAGGACTCCCGTTCAGGCAGAGGAGCTCCAGAAAAATGTCATAGGTTTAATCAAAGAGATCGAATCTTGCGAAGACTTTTATCCGGAAAAAAGCCCATTATGCGACTGGTGTGATTTTCAGAAAATTTGCCCCCTCTGGCGTCATCCCAAGAAGATGGAAGATATTCCCGTAAATGAATACAAAAATGACGACGGCGTGAAACTGGTCGAAAAATATGCCGCTCTTGAAGGAACTAAAAATGAACTCAAAAAAACGATTTATGAGATAGAAGAAGAACAGGCTAAAATAAAGGAAGTAGTAATAGAATATGCCGAGAAAGAAAAGATATCGGTCATAGACGGGTCTGAAGCCCAGATTAAAATTGACATAAAAAACGAGTTGAAGGCACCTACAAAAAGCGAAGACCCTTCCAATTGGGTACAACTAAGGGATTTTCTTATAAAAGAAGGCAGATACCAAGATGTCTCTACAGTAAATAGCAATATGCTCAGTTATAAATTGCGGGGCAAGGATTGGCCCGCCGATTTTATAGAAAAGATCAAAAAATTCCTCAAACGCGAGGTTACCAAAACGATTAAATTGATAAAAAAATGAAAACAAAAAATAAAAAACTTAACCAATGCTATCAAGAGCTAGAAGTTACTCATAGCAAAATAAAAGAAGCCTATATGGAAATGCTATTGCGGCTTGCAGTAGCCGCTGAATACAAGGTCTCGGATATAGGCAGCCACGTTATACGTGTAAGCGATTATTCCACTGTCATAGCGAAGTCTTTAGGATTACCGGATGACGAAGTCGAGATCATTCGGTACGCAAGCATGATGCATGACATAGGAAAGATAGGAATCCCGGAGAATATTCTTGGAAAAAAAGCGGTCTTGAGCCCAAAGGAATATAAAAAAATAAAAGACCACACAATTATAGGAAACAAAATCTTTTCCGGGAGTAAATCCCCGCTTGTAAATGCCGCCGGAGAAATAGCCCTTATGCATCATGAAAAATATGACGGAACAGGCTATCCCGAGGCCCTCAAAGGAGAAGAGATATCTCTTTATAGCAGGATTGTCTCGTTAGCGGACTCTTTTGACGCGATCGTCTCTAAAAGAAGTTATAAGCCTTCACACACCCTTAATTATGCGATAGGAGAAATAAAGAAAATGTCCGGCACCTTTTTTGACCCGATGATAGTAGAGGCCTTTCTTAAAAAGAAAAAGACAATAAAAAAAATATTAAGCGCCAATATTACAATAAGCAAATTTTTAAAGAAACACCGACCATAAGTAGTGAGACTCATTTCTTGTAGAGTAAATACTAAAATGTTATAATACTATACACAACAAAGGAGAGGAAAGATGAAACTTACAAAGAAGATCACGCTAAAACGAATTAGCGTAAGCGCCACATTCAAGATCGTATTCTGGCTCTATATGATAATTGCCCTGATCATAGGTTTGGCCGCGACAGTTTTTAACATAGGTATTATGCCGTCTTCGTGGGTTAAGCAGATCCCTTACTTGGGAACGATAGGCGTAATGGGCGTAGGGGTCATAGCAGCGTTCGCGTTCGCGGTAATAAACGGCCTGGGTGCCGGTATAGTAGCTGCTTTATTGGCGCTTATATACAATCTATTTGCATTGATGTTCGGCGGTTTTAGATTCACGATTGAGGAATAAAAAAGCGTCCGTAGCTTCCGCCTCCGCCAATGCATGCGTAAGAGAGAGCCAGGCTACGGCGGATTTCGCCATGAATAGCACAAAGTGGGGCGTAGGCTCAACAATTTTTTGTGCTAAAACAAATTGGTAAGATATGCGCCCGTAGCTCAATTGGATAGAGTAACTGGCTACGAACCAGTAGGTTGGCCGTTCGATCCGGCCCGGGCGCGCCATTCTGCTTCGCTCAAAGCTTTTCAGCTTTGAGCTTCGCAGGAATAAATTAAATACACATGACACCTGATGAATTTTACATGAGAGAAGCACTCAAAGAGGCGCATAAGGCTTTTGACGCAGATGAAATCCCGGTAGGTGCCGTAATAGTCCATAACGATAAGATAATAGCAAGGGCCCATAACCAGATAAAACTTCTCAAAGACCCCACCGCGCATGCTGAAATGATAGCCTTGACCCAAGCAGCTTCATATCTTAATAACGAACGATTGATAAATACAAGGGCTTATGTTACAATAGAACCCTGCGCGATGTGCTGCGGGGCGTTTATTTTAAGCCGGATCAAGTATTTAGTATACGGCGCCCCTGACCCGAAAACCGGCGCCTGCGGCTCGGTCTTTAATATCGTGAATAATAAGAAATTGAACCACCGCATCAAGGTTAAAAAAGGGATTCTCGAGGAAGACTGCGGCTCCTTGCTGAAAGAGTTCTTTAGGAAGAAACGGGAGAAGAAGCGAGAGAGGCTTAGTCCCTCGCCGCATTAACTTAGACAAGGGCGGTTCTGGACGATTTGCCCAAACTCTTAGAATTAGGAGTAGTCCCTCGTCGCTAGAAGGTTAGCAATAGCGGCTCGGGACGAATTGCCTGTAGTTTTAGCGCTATGGCAATTCGGAGAGGTGGCTGAGTGGCTGAAAGCAACCGCCTGCTAAGCGGTTGGACTGGCTAATACTGGTCCCCTGGGTTCAAATCCCAGCCTCTCCGCCATTGTTGACGCTCAGGCGAACCCTGGCAGGCGTAACAAGTCAGGGTTCGCCAAGAGTAAAAAGGCGGTGTGTTTATGAAAACAGTACATAGAATACTTACAGGTGATTCAAGGAAAATGCAGGAGGTTAAAGATACTTCTGTGCATTTAGTTGTTACTTCGCCGCCCTATTGGCAATTGAAGGATTATGGCAGTAGTGATCAGATAGGATTCAATCATAGTTATGAGGAGTATATTAACAATCTTAATCTGGTTTGGAATGAATGTTATCGCGTTATAGAGAACGGATGCCGGTTGTGCATTAACATAGGCGATCAATTTGCCAGGTCTGTTTATTACGGTCGTTACAAAGTTATTCCCATTAGAACTGAAATAATAAAGTTTTGCGAAACAATCGGTTTTGATTATATGGGAGCTGTGATATGGCAAAAAGTTACCACTTGTAATACAACAGGCGGTGCTTCTGTTATGGGGTCTTTTCCGTACCCTAGGAATGGGATTCTGAAGCTTGATTATGAATTTATTTTGATTTTCAAGAAACAGGGGGTTGTGGCTCCGGTAACTCATGAGATAAGAGAAAAGTCAAAAATGACAACGGAAGAATGGAATCAATATTTTTCCGGGCACTGGAATTTTCCAGGAGAAAAACAGGGTAAGCATTTGGCTATGTTTCCGGAAGAGTTGCCAAAGCGCCTAATAAAAATGTTTACTTTTGTAGGCGATACTGTTCTTGATCCATTCTTGGGGAGCGGGACAACGATGTTAGCGGCAAAGAATCTGAGCAGAAATTCTGTCGGCTATGAGATAAACGGCGATTTTTTACCGTTTATAAAAGAAAGAGTCGGTTGTGGGCAAAGTCTTTTTTCTGAAGAGTGCGCCTTTGAGATTTCGAAACAGGAGAAAATGACTGTCAATTTCGCAGACGAAATTCAAAAATTGCCATATATTTTCAATGATCCAATAAAGGTTGATAAAAAAATAGACCCCAAAAAACTACAATTTGGTTCAAAAATAGATCAGGAAAGTGGACAGCGTGAGGAGTATTTTACGGTCAAGGAAGTGGTGAGTCCTGAGCTTATAAAGTTGAGTAATGGGTTGACTGTGAGACTTCTGGGAATTAAACAAGATGTTTTGAAAAATGGAAAGGCCACGGAATATTTAGTTAATAAAACACAGGGTCAAAAAGTATTTCTAAAATATGACCAGACAAAATATGATTCTGAGAATAGGCTCCTGTGTTATCTGTATCTCAAAAATAAGACGTTCGTGAATGCTCACTTAGTTAAAGAAGGGCTCGCTGTTGTTGATGTCGATATGGTTTTTAAATATAAAGAAAAATTTCTGGAACTACAAAATCTGGAGCACGCTCACAATGAAAAATAAACGCTATTCAAAGGATTTTGGTAAAAAAGAAAAGGTACTTAATTATGCCTGTCAGACTTACCAG
The DNA here is from genome assembly GCA_002780005.1 of Candidatus Aquitaenariimonas noxiae. GTDB lineage: Bacteria > Omnitrophota > Gorgyraeia > Aquitaenariimonadales > Aquitaenariimonadaceae > Aquitaenariimonas > Aquitaenariimonas noxiae. The sequence continues at coordinate 16,636 of PEWV01000031.1, forward strand.
CTATCTCGACCCAACAAAGTTGGCGCAGTTATGGCGTTAATTCGTGAATGTCAGCCCAAATCTATCGAAGAGTGGGAAAAGTGGTATTTTGAGAAGGCGTATACGGATGGAAAAACTCCAGTCAAGGTTACGAAGGATGTCTTGCAGGAGCTTGGAGAAAGACTGCACGTAAAAATAACCGAAATCGTTATTCCTGAATGGCAAGAAGCCTTTAAGAGTTTAACCCTGCAAGATTGCATTGACTATATCTCTAATCTAACGATTGAGAGGACGTATGATGGATTTATCCGTGAGAAATCGGTTGTAACAGATAATATTGCCAAGAAGTTTCCGGGAGTTAAGTTTGAAGAGTCAGACCCCGAGCTTGATCATGCTAGAGATATAGACTATTTAGGGTATGTAGGCGCTAAGGCATTTGGTATTCAAATTAAGCCTGTAACAGCAAAAGCGAATTTTGGTAATTATTCTGCGACCGAGAGAATGAAGGCAAGTTTTCGTGATTTTGAGGCAAAATATGGTGGCAAAGTCTTTGTTGTTTTTAGCATAGATGATGAGATAAAGAATACGGAAGTGCTTGAGTCAATCGAAAAAGAAATAGCTCGCTTGAAGAAGTGATGGATCATTGCTTTCTCGTATGTCCTTTGATAACACGTTTCTGTTGCACAGACAGTAAAGGTTTGGGTAGAGGATGCCCGAAGTAGACGAAACCGCGTCTTCCATTGCGAATTGTTATTTTTACAAGTAATTGAATCTCTTGGAGATGTAGGGTTCGCCTACCGTCCACGACTACCCGCCATTTTTCGGTCTCCGGCAAACGCGCTGTATAAAAGGTGGCGTTTGCCTACGACCCGCCAAGAGTTAAACTAGAGCGGGGCTAGCGCCCAAAAAATGTTAATGGGGCAAACGAAGTTTTCCCCCTTAACATTCCCCCTTTCCTAAAAAGGAAATGGGCGAGGGGCATAACAAGAGTAACGTAAGCGTAGCAAAATTTGTAAAATTAAAGGAACAGCATGGCATACATAGTATTCGCGCGGAAATGGCGGCCGAAAAATTTTGATGAAATTATAGGCCAGGACCACATCACGCAGACTTTGAAGAACGCCATCAAAAATGACCGTGTAGCCCACGCCTATATATTCACAGGTCCCCGCGGCATAGGCAAGACGAGCGCCGCCCGTATTTTCGCTAAAGCCCTGAATTGTAAAAAAGGGCCTACCCAGGATCCTTGCGGCAAATGCGTTTCGTGCAAAGAAATTTCGGAATCAAGGAACCTAGACGTGCTGGAGATAGACGGTGCGTCCAATAGAGGCATCGATGAGATAAGGACCCTTAGGGAAAATGTGAAATTCGCGCCGACAGCCGGTAAATTCAAGATCTACATAATAGACGAAGTTCACCAGATAACGTCCGACGGGTTTAATGCTCTTTTAAAAACTTTGGAAGAACCGCCCCCTCACGTGAAATTTATATTTGCCACGACCCATCCTCATAAAGTGCCGCCCACTATTCTTTCGCGCTGCCATAGGTTTGATTTCCGAAAGATTTCCACCGACGACATCATCAAAAAATTAAAGTTTATATCAAAACAGGAAAACCTGAAGATAGCGGATAATGCGCTATTCGCTATAGCGAGAATAGCTGATGGCAGCTTGAGGGACGCCGAATCCATTCTTGACCAGCTTGCTTCATTTTCCGATACAAAAATAGAAATCGCCGACGTTACGCAAATATTCGGTATGCTGAACGAAGAAACCCTTTTTGAAATAGTAGACGCGATAATAAACAAAGATGCCTCAAAAGCGCTGCGGACGATCGATAGTTTAATTAAAGAAGGGAAAGACGTATCGCTCGTGGCCCTCGAATTATTGAAGCATTTCAGGGACCTTCTGGTCGCAAAAGTCGGAAAGGACCTCGAGCAGCTTATAGAGCTGCCGGGGGACGCGATAAAAAAGTTATCAAAACAGAGCGAAAGTCTCACCGTGGAAGACCTGCTATATGCGGTGAATGTTATTTCGAATACCTACGACGTTATAAAAAGGTCTAATTTAGGCCGCGTGCCTTTGGAAATGGCTATAGTGAAACTGGCGAAAAAAGATTCCATTCACTCGCTCGGGGAGATACTTAATAAGATATCTGAGATAGATAAAAAAACGGTGGACGGCTCCGAGGAAGATCGTATTTCAGAAAAACACCAGAGAACGGCGAAGCCTTTGCCGCCACCAAAAGAAGAAACTAATAAAACCAACAGCGCGAAAAAAGATATAAAAGAAGAAGCTGCCGAAGAAGCTCCGACTGTGGAGTATGAAACCTCCAAAAACAGCGCCGGACTCGAGCAGATAAAAAATATATGGCCAAACCTGCTCCAGCGTCTTAGAGTGAAAAGGATGTCTATAGCGTCCTGCCTTCTTGAAGGGACCCCGATTTCATGTGAGAACGGAAAACTTACATTGGGATTCCCGAGTGGGTATTCGTTCCACAAGGAAGTCCTGGAGAGGGAGCAAAACAAAAAGTTTATAGAAGAGGCGCTCCTGGAATTGCTGGACGCAAGATTTGCTTTGGAATTTGTTATTGTTGAAGGAAAAAAAACGCCGGGCGGCACGAAGCAGGACCGTTCCGACCCGGGCAGCCAGAGCCTTGATGAAGGCGCCAAGGGTGACGCGGATTATCATAAAGACCAAATAGTGGATTCCGCGCTTGAAATGTTCAACGGCAAAGTTATAAAAAGAAGCCACACCGATAACGATATAGAGGATATGGAATGAGCGGTTATACCGAATCGATGAGAAAGTTGATCGAGGAATTCTCGAAGATGCCCGGGATCGGGCCAAAAACGGCTGAGAGGCTTGCCCTTTATATATTGAAAGTTAACAAAGAAACCGCGAAAGCGCTTTCTGATTCTATATTAAAGATCAAAGAAGCCACCAGATTTTGCGCCAATTGCAATAATTTAAGCGAGGCTGAACTCTGCGACATCTGCAGGGACACAAGAAGAGACAGATCCGTGATATGCATAGTGGAAGATCCGGGCGACATAGCTTCGATAGAAAAAACAGGCTCTTTCAGAGGTGTTTATCACGTGCTCCTGGGCACTCTTTCTCCTCTTGACGGGATAGGCCCCGAGGACCTGAAGATAAACGAGCTGATCGATAGAATAAAGAAGGGCGGGGTAAAAGAGGCGATTATAGCCACTAATCCGGACACAGAAGGCGAGACGACAGCCCTTTATTTGACAAAACTCATGAAGCCGTTATCCGTTAAAGTTACAAAGATAGCGTCCGGCGTTCCAATGGGTTCGAGCCTGGAGTATATAGACCAGGCTAGTTTGACAAAGGCTATTGAGGGCAGGCACCAAGTATAAACGTCAGTATTTTCTATTGACATAATGTAACGTTTTTGTTAAGATAATTTGGCCTTATAAAAAGGAGGTTATAGATGGGAATAATGGAAATCGTTAAAAAAGGATTTGGCATAGCGAATAAGAATGTCCAGTTGCTTTTAGTATTATTCGTTTTTAATCTAGTTGGGACTTTTCTTAGAACTCCGTTCATGCAAGCTGCTCCGACTGCCCCGGCTACTGCCAATCTCTCTCCGGCAATTATAATTATCAGTATTTTGCTCGGCCTCATAGGTGTGCTTATCTTCGGAGGTGTTTTAGGTTCTTTAAAGGAATATATCCAGAATCAGAAGGCCCAATTAGGGCATATTATGCAATATGGCACAAAGTTCTATTTAAGGGTGCTGGGTGTTTGGGCATTAATCCTTGCGATATTAATAGCCTTTACGCTCGTTGTAGCTTTCGCGATTTCCCTGGCGATGGCTATAAAAAATTTGGTAGGCGTTGTGATACTTTTAGCTGTTGCTCTCATTGTCAGCGGCGTTGGGCTGTATGTATTTATACTCTTATTCATGGCCCCGTATATTCTTATTGCAGATGATATAGGTCCGGTTTCGGCTTTAAAGAAAAGTATTAACTTTGTCAGGGGATGTTTAGGAAAAATTGTAAGCCTTTTTGTTATGCTTGTATTAATAACCGTAGGAATAGGTTTTGTAGTGGGTGTGATAGCAGGGCTTATAACGCTCGCGCTCAAAGGGGCAGCCGGCCAGATCATTGTCGGGATAGTAGCGAGCGCGTTCAATTCATACGTTAATGTCTTGTTACCGGCTTGCTTCTTGTTGATCTATCTAGTTTCATCCAAGTCGAGCAAGAGTCTGTAATATTGTGAGATTTAATACATATAGCCTATAGACTTAATTTATTCCCAGTCCATAGGCTATATTTATGAAAGCGTTCTTTTTATACTCTATATCTAGTACTTAATACTTCGTACTTAGTATTAGTATCTTCCTCGGTTCCGCCAATAAAGGCGGATTCGCCACGAATAGATTAAGGTCGGGCTTAGGCGAAAGCTCAGCTTCCGCCGCAGCGGACCCGCCCTTGTTGTTTAAGAGCGAGGGGGTGGGGGTAGTAGCACGTTCCGCCTAAGCTACCCGGAAACGCAACACATGGCGGACCCGCCATGAATAGTAAAAGGTCGGGTTTAGGCGGGGGCTGTTAACGTGTTTTATGTTTACGTGTTGAAGAGTAAGAAGAATAGCAAAAGATATATGGGCTGTACAAGCAAGGCCCATGAAGATAGATTGCATGATCATAACACAGGTTCAAGCACATGGACTAGACAAAATGGTCCATTTGAATTAATATATACTGAAAAGTTCTCTGACAAAAAAGCTGCCCTGAAACAGGAAAAGTATTTAAAAACTGGAGCAGGCAGAAAATTTTTAGATAAAATTATTCCCCGGTAGCTCAGCTGGTAGTAGCACGTGGCTGTTAACCACGGTGTCGCAGGTTCGAGTCCTGCCCGGGGAGCCAATCTTGATGATTACCCCTATCAGTACTGATAGGGGTAATTTTTTTGTCTGCCAAAGAAACTGA
>PEWV01000059.1 GCA_002780005.1 Candidatus Aquitaenariimonas noxiae
AGATACTCTTTGTAGCTACCACCCCGCCCCTAAAGCCGATCGTGTATTGAGGATCTTTTTCGCCGTCGTAGAAGGCAGCGCTTGACAATTTTTGTGTGGATGTTTTTTGTTCATCAACAGGGAGCCCCTCCACATCATAGCTTACTGTCCAGTCAAGGTCTTCTGCCGAAGTTGAAGTATAGTAGTAGTCAGTTCTTGTCTTGATGGTCTCGGTCTCGTCATAACTCATGGTGTAGTCGATCATTTCGCGTTCGTCGAGGGATCCGTAAAGAGTATTGTTTGACTTATAATAGTATGTTTTTGATATTAGCCTACCTTCCGTTATAGCAGTTGCAATTGTCATATTATCAATTGTAAATGTGCCTGTAGCTTTCTTTGTCGTAATTAAATCATCGTAATCGTCGTTATTGGTATCGCTATACACTGATTTAGTGGCAACCGCGCCTGCCCTGAAACCGATCGTGTATAGAGGATCCTTTTCGCCGTTGTAGAAGGCAGCACTTGAGAGCTTGCCGCCAATTGTATAATTATCAGGGCTTGCTATTGCAAGCGCTTTAATATCATAACTAACTGTCCAATCCAAGTCTTCGCCGGAACCTGCCACATAATAGTAGTCAGTCCTTGTGGAAATATTTATATCTTCATCATAACCGATCGCGTAATCGATCATCTCGCGCTCGTCAAGCGTGCCATAGATATCATTATTATCAAGATAATAATATGTTTTCGATAATAACCTCCCGGCTTCTATGTTGGTTGTTATTATCATGCCAGAAACTTCAAATGTGCCGCTAGCCTTGTTGGTTGTTATGAGATCATCATAATCATCACTATTTGTATCTTCATATACTGACTTCGTGGCAACTGCGCCTGCCCTGAAGCCGATCGTGTACTGGGGGTCGCGCTTTCCGCCATAATAGGCTGCGCTCGTAAGTTTTGCGGTTGAACTCTTTTGCTCGTCTGGCGGCAACCCTTCAACGTCATAACTCACTGTCCAGTCCAGATCTTCTCCGAAAGTTCCTATATAGTAGTAATCCGTTCTGGTTATAACTTGGCTATCTTTATCATAACTCATTGCGTAGTCTATCATCTCGCGTTCGTCAAGGTTCCCATAAGTACTATTATCATCTAAGTAGTAATACGTCTTGGATAAAATCCTCCCTTCCGTGATATCGGCTGTAACGTCTGTACCACTTATAGTCACTGTGCCTGAGGCTTTGTTTGTTGTTATTAGGTCATTATAACTATCTTCATTTACGTCGGCATAAATTGACTTTGTAGCGACCGCACCTGCCCTGAAACCGATCGAATATGCAGGATCTGTTTCCCCATCATAGAAAGTCGCGTTAGAACACTTGGATCTATCCGAGACTTTATCCGCTGCATTTTTGACATCATAACTAATAACCCAGTTCAGGTCTTCGGCCGAATCATTAAGATAGTAATAATCTGCTCTATTTATAACTATCGTTCCGTCTTCGTTATAATAAAACGTATATTGCGCTATCTCTTCGCCCGGATTTGTGTTTTCATCAAATCTATAAAAAGTTTCGCTTTTTCGTATCGCGTTATCTTTAATACCATCCATGTCCAAATCATCGCTGTGATCTTGGTTTGGTTCGCTGGATGGATGGTTTTCTTTGTCGTATGGGTCAAAACCTAAAGCCTCCTCTTCTATGTCGCTCCATCCATCTCCGTCGTAATCCAATATAGAACTTCTGGCGTCCAATTTATAAGTCAACACTCGCGTTCTTCTCGAAAATCTGTTCGCGTCTTTTGCCCTAACGTCAGAGGCTCCTTCGTTAGGATCCTCATAATAATGGACTGTGGTTTCTCTAATGGTCTCTCCGTCACCATAATAATTTAACGTATAATCAGCTATGGAATACGGAAGCTCGCCTTCCGAATAATCCACCTGGAAGAAAGTCATTGCTTTTATTTTGGCTCCGTCCTTAACGTCATATCTATAGACAAATGAAGTCGGATAATCTGTGCCGTCCGAAGGATCGGTCCCAAGCAATATTTCTATAAGGTCTGGCACATCGTCGCTTTTATCACCTTGCACACCGTCATCGTCAGAATTAACTTTCATTAACGCCTTTAAAAGCTCTTCCGCTGTTACCACTCCGTCAAGGTTAACCTTTAATAATAGATTAAGCAGATCTACATTCCCGCCTCCGATGATGTTCAATATATCGTGAAGAAGTGTTTGATCCATTCCGGATGCCAAAAGCAGTTTTACGAGTTTGGCAGGCCCCTCTCCCCCAGCTAAGGCCTTCAGCGCATCTAATAAATACGCATCGGTAACGCCCTCGGCGTCTAAGGCTTCTTTTAACTTAACGATTAAATCTTTTCCATTCGGATTCTTATCCAATATAGTTGCATCCAAATTAAGCAAATCGGCGAGCAGTTGGGCAGCTGATGTGTAATTATTTATCGGTTTTGTTTTATTAAGTTCCGTCATTAAGTTTTTAACTTCTGCGATCGCTACTCCTCCTGCAATTATTATAAGTGCGTTTAATAAATCATCGGCATTGCTAAAATCGCTTAAATCCATAGAGAGGAGCATCGCTATCAAATCAGTAAGAGTCCCGCTGCTTCCTATTAAAAGCATAAGAAGTTTATTCAAGAGATCATTTATATCGTTACCTCCAAACAATATTGTCAAAACAAGCGAAAGCACATCGCCAAAAGAACTGCCAACGGGTATATGGCCCAGTATATAGGCAATAAGTTCGGCTATGGAGTTAAAGCTATCTGGATCAAGACCCACTAAGAATTCTTTTAGAGTATCATCGGCTAAAGCTATTAGACTTTTAAGAAAACCATCAACTGTTACACCATCAGGGGCAAAAAGTTGCATTATCAACGCTATGGCTTCTTCGCTCGAAACACCGTCGGGAAGGTTACCTAATATATACGCGATAAGTTCAGCTATGGAATTAAAATCACTTATATCTATGCCGTCTAAGAATGCCTTGAACGTGTCACTAGCTAATTCCTTTAGGCTATCAAGAAATTCGCTAACTGTTTCTCCGCTCGGCGCAAGCGCCTCTAAAAGAATTCCAAGAACTTCACCTATTGATACGCCTGTCAACGGAGCATTATTTATAATATAAGCTATGAGTTCCTCTATCGAATCGAAGTCGCTGGGTTTAAGGCCTTCGAGGAAAGTTTTAAACGCGCCGTCTGCCAGCGCCTTTAGGCTATTGAGTAATATTTCGGTTTTTGTGCCGATCGGCAATAAAATTTTCAGGATAAGTGAAATGATCGTCTCTAAAGAAATGCCTAAAGAAGGAGCATGTTCTATAATATACGCAATAAGTTCCGCTAAAGAATTAAAATCTTCTGCCTCGAGACCGTCCAGGAATGTTTTTAATTCGCCTTCTGCAAGGGCTTTGAGGCTATTGAGGAAGCTTTCTACGGTTTGACCTGAAGTTGTGAGAAATTTCAACACCAAAGAAATGACTTCTTCTTTCGAAACCTCTGAAGGCGCATGTTCGATTATATAAGCGATAAGTTCTGCCACGGAATCAAAATGGCTTGCGTCAAGGCTTTCGAGGAAGGTTTTTAATGCACCCTCTGCAAGAGCAACAAGGCCATTAAGGAAAAGCTTTGAGCCTTCATTATCAGGCATAAGCGCCATCATAATAAGAGCGAAAACTTCATCAAACGTAACTCCGGACGGAGAATGTTCTATTATGTATGAAATCAGGTCTGCAATAGAAGCGAAATCGCCCGGACTGAGGCTATCTAGGAAATCTTTAAGTTCGCCTTTGGCAAGCGTTTTAAGACTCTCGAGAAAGCTCTCGACTGTTTGGCCGCCAGGAGCAAGCAGTTGTAATACGAGAGAAATGATCGTTTCTACAGAAACGTTTGAGGGAATATGGTCTATTACATACCCAACGAGTTCTGCTATTGAACTAAAGTTATCCGCGCTTAGGCTATTTAAGAAGTCTTTTAATTCGCCTTCCGCTGCTATAGCAATCAGACTATCTAGGAAGCTCCCAACGGTATATCCTGTCGCCGGGAACATTTTCAATACTAAAACAAAAATGTCCCCGGTAGAAACCTCGTCCGGTTTGTTCGCTATAATATAGCTGATTAAATCAATTATTGACGAAAAATTCTTCGCTTCCAGGCTATCTAAAAATGTTTTAAGCTCGCCTTCGGCAAGGGCAGCCAGGCCGCTCAAGAAACTTTCGACGCTTTCATATCCTGGTATTTCGCTCATTAGAATAATTTCTATGGCCTCTTGCAAGAATCCTTTATCTTTAGCCGCGCTGATAAAGGCCTTCAAAAATTCTTCGGACGATGTATACGTCGCTACATCCATCATAAGAAGAATTGTCACAAGATTTGCCTTTGTTTCGCTCAACCCTCCGGCAGTAAAAAGGGCATAAATGAATTGTTCTTTTGACGTTATGGAACCCATGTCTATAGATAGAAGGATTCTTATCAAATCAGTATTTCCGCCGGCAAGCGCCAAAAGGGCTTCTATTACATTTTCGGCTTTTAGCACTTCTTCCAGATCAAGCCCTAAAATATACTCTATTAGATCTGCATGCCCTTTAGAAATGACATTAAGCAATGCCTCTCTAAATTCCTCAGCGGTACCCATTGAAGAAATATCAATCCCCAATTTCGCGGCCAGGAATTCTTTTACCTTTTCGAAATCATAAGTCCCATCCGGATTAAATAGATCTATAGGTATCAAGGCATCGCCCCGGTATGTTACGCTTCTCTCTAAACCATCCTTGCGCGGGTCGGCCTGGCTGGCTCTTTTGTCGCCGCTGTAGTAATAAACCGTTGTTTCCCTAATGGTTTTGCCGTCTTTTTCTAAAGAGCGAGCAAAATCCGCAACTTCCTCGCCCCTCATAGCGGTATATTTATATTGATAAAATACGTCGGACTTTATTTTAGCGTCGTCTTTTATGCCGTCGCTGTTCTTATCGTCATCCACTATGCCGTCGCCATCGCTATCCTTTCCGTCAGATATGGCATCTCCCCAATACACAACAGATCGACGCAAGAGATCCCTGTCTGAGGCTTTATCCGCCCTTACCTCACCGTTACCATAACAATAAATAATCGTTTCTTTCGGGTTTTCCTGATCATCTTTTCCGTATCTATAAGATAAATCTATAAGTTCTTCACCTTTTATCCCTTTATAGAATGCTACTATTTTTATAAGGGCGCCGTCTTTTATGCCGTCGCCGTTCTTATCGTCATCCACTACGCCGTCGCCATCGCTATCCTTTCCGTCAGATATGGCATCTCCCCAATAAGTCACAGATTCTGTCATAGCCGCACTATAATGCGCATCTCTGGCCCTTTTGCCATCGGCATAGTAGTAAATTCTTGTTTCCTGAAGGTTGCCTCTTCTATCATATAGGTAAGTGTAGTTTGCTACTTGTTCGTTATCTAATCTATGATAAGTATCGTAAACGGTTATGCTCTTCAAGTCTCCCGCGATGCTTCCATCTTCATTGATTGTCGGCTTGCCCCAATATGTTACGGATTTCTCCAGAGGGTCGTCTTTGCCGGCTTCGCCCGCCCTCTTGCCGCCTTTATACCAATATATTGTAGTTTCGCTTACTTCATTATCTGTGACTGAATGATAATATTTGTAGTTATAAGTAATATCCGCCTTCTCTTCATCGGCTTTGCCAGTATAAAGAGTTTCACTTTTAAGGGTACCTGTCCCCATTTCTTCACTATCGGTTTCGTAAGTAAGGACTTTTTTAAGGGCGCCGTTTTGATACTCATAATCCCTTCTTAAATAGATAGTGGAACCATCCCTCATGTAATAAACAGTTTTTTGAATTTTGTCCTTGTCGCCTACCTTCGTGAAAACTGATTTTTCCCTAAGAACCTTGCTATCTTCACCGTTACTAATGTCATAGACCCTGATCTCTTTGAGATCGCTACCGCTATAGACATATTCGCTTTTGTATTTTGCTACATATTCTCCTTTTTGAGAATCAAATTTGTATCCCCAATAAATTGCAGATATCTTATTTTCATCGCCATCTTTAAAATAAATAGCGGTTTGGACTTTCCTGTCCGGATCGAGTTCTGAAAGGTCAAGGGCTTCAAATGAAACCCAGTAATCCTTTCCGGAATCATCTGTCTTCTTTTGCGCTGTTTTCAGCCATTTATCGATATTGATCCTTGTCACATCAAATTTAACAATGCTGTTCAATTGATCTGCGTTCCATTTATACTCATTAAGATTGTGGGCTATCTCATCCTCTTCCTGTGTAGGGTCTGTAAGAGTATATGAGGGTTGTTCCCCGCCGCCCCTTCTACCCTTTTTCTTCAGATCATCTTCATCCTCTCCTACTCCGTAAAGTGCTTTGTCTAGCTTTAGCCTTAGGGCCTTTATCGCATCATCGATTTGCTGTTTATTCTTCATTACGTCTTCGCGCTGCTGTTGCGCCTTTTGGATATAATAAGGGGCAAATTTAGCTGTCGCTTCTTTATCTTTTTTACCCTTGATCTGATTTGTAATATTATTCATCAGGTCATTGTAGTTCGTAACTTCGCCTTCTTCTTTTGACCCTTTTTTCTTTTCTTGCTTTAAATCAATAGCTGTCTTTTCGGATATTTTTTCTTTTGTGGAAGGTAGCATTTGCTCCGACGGAACGCCGGTATGAGGCCTAGTGAACATTTGGAGGTCGGTTGCCCACACAACCTGCTGATACATGAAGCTTATCACCAGAGTAATGGAGACAGCCTTTAAAAACACTCTCTTTATGGGGCACGTGTAATACTCGATCATGCTATTTCCATTCCGTTTGTGATAATAGTTAAATAAGATTTAATAAGTGTTACAAAGACTTTTAAAAATTGTTCAATAAGTTGCCAAAAAAATAAGGATTTTATCATATCCTCTCCAATCACAACATAAGTATATCATATATATAATATAAATTCAAGAGGTAATATCAAGCTTTTTTAATACTTAACTTGGATAAAAATGCGGTGTATAGTGCAGCAAAATAGGCAAGAAAATCTTTTACTTTTTTGTTAGAGCGGACCAACTTAATATCTTCACTCAGCAAGTATATCCCTGGAACTATAAGTAAAGTTAAGAACGTCGAACTGGCTAACCCCCCTATAACGGTAATCGCAAGTGGGGCCCATAAGTTTGCCCCTTCACTTCTATCGAGCGCCATAGGTACTAGACCTAAAATGGCTGTAATAGCAGTCATTAAAACAGGTCTAAGTCTGTCCCTGCATCCTATTATAATTGCTCGAAGCCAATATAAATTCCTTCTCCGCAACTGATTTATATGATCAATCATCAATATCGAGTTGTTTACAACTATACCTGAAAGCATCATCATCCCGATAAGCACTCCCATGCTTATTGAGTTCTTGGTTATAAAAAGCGCAAATGCCGTTCCGATTATAGCCAATGGAACTGCTACCATAATTATGAATGGCTGAGTATAGGACTCGAACAGAGAAGATAGAACAAGATATACCAGCACCAGTACGAGCACTATGGCTTGCCTGATCTGCTTATTCGCCTCAACCATAGTTGGATAATTTCCGCCAAAACGCCAATAATACCCTTCCGGAAGGGCTAGGTCCTTCAGCTTGCCCTTTATTGTGGCTGCCATCTTGCTTAAGGGCACTCTCCCTAGGTTTGCGCTTACCTGGACCATTCTCATTTTGTCCTTACGCCATACCTCGCTAGGGCCAAGACCGTATTTGAATTCTGAAACCTGGTCAAGGTAGATCTTTCTCCCTTGTTGCGTTATAAGCATCAACTTATGAAGGTCTTCAAATGTTTGCCTATATTTCTCATCAAGCCTTGCTATAGTCTCAACCTCTTGGGCCTCTGTATGGAAAAGCGTGGCGCGCAAACCTCTCATTTGGGCGTGGACCATCATGGCTACATCGCTTACGTTTAGATCCAGTAGCGCTGATGTTTGTTTATTTATTTCTATACCCATTTCGGGCCTGCCTTCCCTCATCCTTATCTTTACATCTGTTAGTCCCTTAACTTCATTCAATCTCGTAGCCATTGAAACGGCCATTTCTCTTAAGGTATCGTATTGATAGCCAAAAACGTCTAATATGATTTCCTTTGTCCCGACTTCCTGTTCTTCCTCATAATATATAAAAGCCGGATGTATTTTGTCAGTTTTTGGCCTTAAGCTCTCTATGACATCGCCTACAGAGCGCTTTCTTTTTGAAAGGGGCTCAAGTTCAACATAAATTTTTGATGACCATGCCTCGACCCTGCTGGACATTGTCCTTACTTCCGGAATCTCTTTAAGGAAACTCTCGACTTTCTTTACTATGTTATCGGAAATTTCGAGTTTTGCGCCTGTTGGAAGTTCTACGAATATAGTAAATTTACTCTGTTCTGTTGCCCCAAGGAACTCCATGCCCATATTGCCCAATGCAAAAAATGAGATAACAAGAAGCGCGAATGAGCCCCCTATCAAATAATATCTCTTCCTTAGAGCCCACACGAGGGCCTTCCTATAGGTCACAAGCAGGCTTGAGACCCATTTTATTTTTTCCTCTTTTTCCTCTCTCTTAGACGACAAAAGAGTCACTACGGTCACAGCGACAAACAGCGATACCATATGCGAAATAGTAACCGTCCACGCTACCCCGCTATAGAGCAGTTTTATTTCTTCTCCCAGAAACACCATAGGTAAAAATACTATCACGTTAGTTAGGCTGGATGCTACAATGGCAAGCACAACTTCAGAGCTCCCGTCAATAGCCGCTCTTGTCTTTTCGACACCCCTTTCCTTCTTTTTTAGTATGTTTTCAAATACTACTATCGAGTTGTCAACCAGCATACCTACCCCTAGGGCCAATCCGAATAATGTCATGAAATTAATAGTCAAACCCATAGCCTTCATAAAGCCAAAAGTTATAATAACCGATATCGGAATAGACACGGTAACTATGAGCGTAGACCTAAATGGTTTTAATAATATTAGTGCGACCGCTACAACGGCTGATACAAGATATAGCATCTGTGTTGGTGCAAACATTACAACGACTATAAAAGCAATAAAAGAGAGAAGGGCCGCTCTTTTAAAATTCTTGAGAAAGAGCAATAGCACCAACACTACCAAAATAGCCCCTTTTACAAGGGATTCTTGCAAATTATTAACTGCTTTTTGTATAAAATTAGCCTGGTCACTGGTAATTATCATCTCTATATCCTTATCCAGCACCTCTTTTAACTTATCGATCTCCTCCTTAATATCGCTCGCCACTTTGATCGTATTTTTCTTACTTTCCTTTTGGATGTATAAAGAGACTACGGGCCTGACATTCATCCTGGATAGGCTCTGGGGTTCAAGATAGGAATCCTCTACCCTAGCTAGATCTTTGAGGCGGATAATCGAGCCTGACGGCGATATCCCCACTCCGATATTTTCCATCTCGGAAACGTCTTTAAACTCGCCCATTATCCTAACGAGATATTTATTCTCATCTTCTTTATAATCCCCAGACAAGAGATTAAGATTATTCAAGGATAACACCTGGATTACCCTCTCCAAAGATATGGAGTGCGCCGTAAGCTTGTTTTTATCCACCTCGACCAGTATTTTTCTTTCTCTGCCGCCGCCTACCTCAACATTGGCAACACCGTTTATTCTCTCTACGCGCTCCTTTATTGTTTCGTCTACTATTTTTCTAATGTCTTCCGTAGTCTTTTTTTGGCTTGTAACGGCCAGGATCAATATGGGTACGTCTGACCTTTTAAATTGCGCTATTATAGGCTTTTCGATTTCTTTCGGAAGTTTGTTTTTGACTCGAGCGAATTTTTCTCTAACTTCCAAGGCCGCAAAATCCATATCTGTCCCGGGCGCAAAGCTTAATACTACTGTAGATTCCCCTTCTTTTGATATGGAAAGTATTTCTTCTAAATGGCTTACCGTGCTTACGCCTTCCTCAACCTGTCTTGTTACAAGCTTTTCCACCTCTTCCGGAGGTACCCCTCCCCTGACATATATTATTATGCTTATTTCGCCAAAGCTAACGTTCGGATACAGCTCTACCGGCAATTTGGTTAAAGATACGACGCCGAAGAGAAGGAGTCCCAAATATATCATTAAGATAGTAATGGGTTTCTTTACAGCGAACTCTGGTAGGTTCATTTTTTACGCCTAAATATTGAAAAGAAGTTTTCAGATATTATGTAAACGGTTGGAATTACAAAAAGAGTTAAAAATGTAGCTACGGTCAGCCCACCCATAACGCTTATGGCAAGCGGGGATCTTAATTCTGAGCCTTTTCCTTTTAAAAATGCCATCGGGACAAGCCCAAGGATTGTGGTAAGGGCTGTCATTAGAACCGGCCTCATGCGCGCCCTGCTTCCTTTGACAGCTGCCTCTTCCAGCGGCAACCCTTTAGATCTTAAGGTGTTTATATAATCAATCATTACTATTCCGTTATCTACTACTATGCCGCCCAGCATTATTACGCCCATCAATACTACCACGTTCAGAGTTGTGCGCGTCAGGAAAATAGCCCACGCCACCCCTATCAAAGAAAGCGGTACGGTCAGCATTATTATAAAAGGCTGCACAAGCGACTCGAATTCCGATGCCATGATCATATAGACCAATAGAATTGAGAGTATAAGGGCAAACTTCAAGCTGTCGAATGATTCCTTCATCTCTCCGGCCTCACCCCCCATTCTTATAGAATATTCTTGCGGTACCTTCATGCGAGCTATTGCCGAATTTATATCTGTAACTACATCCTTTAAAGGCCGTTGAAACAGGTTAGCGGAAACTATAACCGTTCTTTCCCTATCAAGCCTGTCTATTTGGCTAGGACCTTTACCTTTTACAAAATATGCAACTTCAGCTAAAGGTACATCTATGCCTAACGGCGAGTGTATCATGATATTTCGCAGCTTGGAATAATCATCCCTGTCTTCCTTGCGTAACCGGACTCTTATATCAACTTCATCGCCGATCTCTTTGTATTCTGAAACAACATTTCCTTTTACGGCTATTTGAGCGGTTTGGGCAATATCAGCCACCGAGAGGCCGTAAAGAGAGGCCTTATCTTTTACTATGTTAACCTTTGTTTCCGGAGAAGGGTCGGCAATATTATTTTTTATATCATACATACCCGGTATGGCTGCCAGATTTTCCTGCAATTTTAACGCCAAATTCTTTATAGCCGTCAAATCTCTTCCCCTTACTTCCAAGTTTATACGACCGGCCGCCTGCATAGTGCTTTCAATAAAACTCCCCTGTAATATATACTCTACTTTCGTGCTGCCTAGCCGCATCTTATCTACCCTATCCTTGAGCTTCCGGACAAACTCGTCCGTCGTGATCTCCCTTTTGTCTTTTAAATTAACTATAATCTGAGCTTGATGCGTTCCGAGCCTTTCCAAGACATCTTTTGAACCTCTGCCTTTCGTGGACCCGACTATAGCGCTAAAATTATCCACATCTTTGCAGGTTGATAAATCTTCTTCTATCTTTTTGCTGGCTTCATTGGTGATCTCGAGCACTGTACCCGTGGGCTTCTTGATTCTCATAACAAACTGGCCTTGGTCTGTTTTTGGCATCAGTTCCTTATCTACAAGGAAGAACAAAAGCATGCTTCCGATAAATATGGCAATTACTATCATAAGGCCTGTTTTTTTTCTTCTAACAAATACTGCGACGGCCCGGTAATAAACTTTCTCTACTCTGCCAATCAGGGTTTTTTCTTTCTGAGATTCGGTAGTTTTTTTGTAAACTCCTTTACCCATAGACGTAAGAAGAGGAACTAAGGTAAGGGCGACCCCCCAGGATGCCAGAAGAGAAAAAGTAACCGTAAAAGCTAATTCTTTAAATAGCTGGCCCGCTATACCTACTACGAAAACCATGGGCAAAAATACAACTACTGTGGTTAAAACAGAGGCCCCTATGGGAATGGCGACTTCGTTTGTACCGTTTATGGACGCGTCTTTAGATCCTTCGCCTTCTTCTTCCTGGTGACGGAATATATTTTCAACTACCACTATAGCGCCGTCTACAAACATACCGACGCCCAATGCCAACCCGCCCAATGACATCATGTTTATTGAGACTTTTCCGAAAAACATAAATGTAAAAGCAACCAAGATAGATATGGGGATGGTAAACGTAACTATAGCCGCGCTCCATAAACTCCTCAAAAACGGCAGGAGCACGGCAAATGTTAAAATACCTCCTTGCCAAGCCGCATTTGTTACCCCGCTTATAGCATCTTTTATAAAAGTCGACTGATCATACGTAATCTCTATGTTTATGTTAGGCGGAAGTTCGGATTTTATCTGCGGAAGAGCCTTTTTTATTCTATTAATAATCTGGAGGGTATTTTCTTGAGCTTGTTTTTGGATAGATATAGATATATTGTCTTTTCCGTTAAACCTGGAGAAACTGGTATCCTCTTTCATACCGTCTGATAAGGTAGCTATATCTTTAAGTAAAATAAGCCTTCTTTCTTCTTTTCCTTTCGACTCGTCCTGCTCTAAATATGACTGCTCTTCGGTCTTAGTTAAATCGTCTACCGAAACCGGGATCTCCTTTATTTCATCTACGTGCTTAAATTCGCCTAAAGTTCTCACGAGATACTCGTAGAAGCTTTCTTTTATAGTACCGCCTGGATAATTAAGATTGGCGTTTCTAACGGCATTCGCTACATCTAAGATAGAAACCTTGCTTGCCTGGAGCCTGCCTTGGTCTACATTGACCTGTATTTCTCGCTCTCGGCCTCCGGAAACGGACGCCGAAGCCACCCCGTCCAGTTTTTCCAACTCGTCTTTTATCTTTTTTTCCGATAAATAACGAAGTTTTACGAGATTTTCATCTCCTGACACGCTTAGTGTTATAACAGGAAGTTCGAAAGGGTTAAATTTCATAACTATCGGCTCTTCGGCGCCGCGCGGCAACCTTTCTTTCACAAGATCTATTTTTTCTCTCACGCCTAAAGCCGCAAAATCCATGTTTTGATCCCAGCCGAATTCAACAATAACGAGAGATAGCCCCTCCCTGGAAGTGGACGTTATTCTGCGCACGCCCCCTACCGTTCCAACAGCTTCTTCAATGACGCGGGTGATCAGCGTCTCGACTTCTTCCGGGGCTGCATTCTCATAAGGGGTAACCACTGTAAGTTTGGGATAGCTGATAGGAGGAAACAGTTCTTTGGGTAGCCCGTTTAAAGAGATATAGCCGAATACGACTATACCTGTTATTATCATTATAGTCGTAACCGGTTTTAAAACAGAAAATCTTGGTATGTCCATATTTTACCTTTTAGAATGGCGCTTCAAGAACTTCGCTTATTTCTACTTTCGACCCGTTCTTTAATTCTTCTCTTACCTCAACAGCCACAAGCTCGCCTTCCTCTAACCCCTCTCCTATTTCCGTATAATCAGGAGCCATATATTTTACGGCTACTTGTCTTACTTCAATCTGCCCAGCCTCTGGGGCCTTCTCTTCTTCTTTTTTAGCTTCTTCTTTCCCAGCACCCTTTTCCCCTTCTCCGCCAATTCCTAAATTCTCTGCAATATCTTTTCCGAACTGGGCTAAGTCACCGGCTTTAGCGTCCTTACTTTCGATCTTGTCGCCTTCTTCTCCCCCCACCCCCCCTGCCTGTTCGGTGTTTTCTACATCCTTCGGACTTTTTTCATTTTCGCCTTCCTTTACTTCCTTGGCATTTTCCTTTCCTTCTACTTCTTCGGCGCTTTCTTCTTTGGGGTTCTTTTCTTCTTCTAGATTCTCGGTTTTATGTATCACATATACAAAATATCCTTGGTCTGTCTTTTTGACGCCGCTAGTAGGAACTATAAGCGCGTTCTTTTCTTCATAGGTAGCTATAATACCCCTCGCAAACATACCCGGCTTAAGTTCGGTCTGCGGATTTTCTAATTTAATTTTTAAAGACTGCGTCCTGCTTTTACCTTCTAAAATGGGGGCTATTTGATCGACTGTCCCCTTATAGCTTTTACCGGGGTAGGCGTCAACAAATACTTCCGCCTGCTGGCCGATGGCTACCTTTGCCATATCCTTCTCGATTATACCGAACTCGGCGTATACGCTTCCCAGATCGACAAAAGTGGTTACTCTATCGTTAGGAATCAGATATTCGCCTTCTTCGGCGTATTTCTTACCAAGAAGCCCGGCCCTGGGCGCATATAAATTTGTTTTTTCAAAATCGCTTTTCGCAGATTCATATTCGAGGCGGGTTTTCTCAAATTCACTTTTTACAATAGCACCTATTTCGAGCAATTTTTGGTTCTTTTCCATTTGCAATCTGGCGTATTCCAGCTTTAACAACGCGTCTTTCTGTTTTAGGTTCGCTATTATATCGCCCTCACTCACCTTTTCGCCTTCTTCAAAATTGAATGATTCCATTACCCCGTTCACCTCGAACTTTAAATCTATCTCTTTAAAGCCCCTTATAGTCCCGAGTACGGGCAGGGTGTCTTTAAAATATGTCCTCTTTGATTTAAATGCCTTCACTGGGATGACAGCGCCTTCCGGTTCTAGTTGGAGCGTCTTGGTCGTGGCCTCTGCCGCTTTTTTCCCTTTAAAAATAGTGCTATAGATCTTATCCATGTTTTTCATAAGCACCGCCGGGAGAACTACCACAAGCAAGATGATAAATAGGTATTTTATGGCCTTTTTGATAACACCTTTTTTTACACCTGTATCTTTTTTAATAATAGGGTTCATAAATTATTCGGCTCCTTTCCGTCCGGGCTGAAATAATCGTCTATACCGATCGCCTTGTTTAAACTGACTATCGACATATAATAGTCCGTTATTGCCTGGACATACGAATACTGCTCCTGCGCAACTTTTACCAAAGATTCCACAACTTGCGAATCTGTGGCTTCTCCGAAACCTCTTCTGAGTTTTAAGATCTCAGCTTCTTTAGTTTGAAAATTAACTTTGGTCTTTGCGGCATCAAGCTGGATTATAGCCTTTTCGTAATTGAAGAAGCCTTCTTTCAGCTCCAGCATTATTTCCTTTTTAGTTTTATGCAGTTCGTGTTTTGATTGGTCGTAGTCTATATCTGCCTCTTTTCTGGAAGAATAGTATCTAAGGTCATCGAGAATTTTTAATTTATATGAGTTTGTCGTCGTAGTAGTGCCTTTAAGCGTGCTCAGGACGGGAGCCGTTTGCTGATTTGCGAATGAATATGACAGGGTATTTCCGCCGAGCGGAACTTTCACCTTCACGCCAGCAAGCCACTCTTTCTCATATTGCGAATGAGCGTTCTCATACCATTCCGCTCCATTTCCGTAAGAACCTAAAAGATCAATAGCCGGGAAGCCATCCGAGCGGGTAATCTTTTTGCCGTAATCCGCAAATTCTGTGACCAATTCATTTATTCTTACATCTGCCCTGTTTGTAAACGCTAAATTCAGGCAGGACTCTACGTCTATAGGGACCTTTTTAAAATCCAGCGAATACTCTATGTCTATAGGCTGTTTTGAATCAACGTTCATCGCTTGTTTTAATATCAACTCTGCCAAAATCAGATCTTCACTTGCGGAAAGATACTGAAAGTATACTTGGTTGTATTTGGATTGAACGTCTAAAAAATCAAGCTCGGAGCATAAGCCTTCTTGGTATTGCCTGCTGACAGAATTGAATATTTTCTCCACCTCGCTTAACAAGACCTCTTGCTGTTTTAAACTTTCCTTTGATTTTATAAGCGAATAAAAAGGCTTTTTAACCGATGACACTAATTCGCTTTTTAGCCTTTTTTTGTTCTGCACGGCAATTTCCAAGTTTAGGTTCGCTTGTTTTAATACATACCAAAACCTGCCGCCGTGGAATATGGCCTGCTGGCCTTCAACGCTATAATGCCTAGTCGTATAATCTTTATTGGTGTATTCCGTGCCGCCGCCGTCTTCCCAATTCAGGTTTATGGCCGGGAATAAATTCCTGGTAGCCTCCTTTACTTTTTGTTTCGCAAGCGCTATTTGCTGGTCGGCTATTTGTAACGGGGCATAGCTTTTTAAGGCTATATTCACGCAATCGTCGATTGTGAGCTTGCCGCCCGGAATCGTAGCCTCGGGTGGCTCTATTTTTTCTCTTTGTTTTCTTATCTTCTCTTCCTCGTTTTGTATTTGCCGTAAATACCGCTGCGCCCCTTTATGCTCGGGTTTGAGTTTCAATACTTCTTCAAATTTGATTTTAGCCTCTTGGTAATCTTTATTTTTATAGCTGACCTCACCTTCTTGATAAATAGGCTTTATTTTATCTATTAGCGCTTTAGCCGCTTCTATTGCTCCCCGCCTCTTTTCTTCGTCTTCTTTTCTTTTTTCTTTTGCCTTAGCCTCTTTGCTTCTCGCTTCTATAAGCGCTAAATATCTTTTGGCCCCATTATTGTTAAGGTCCATACTTAGGATTTTCTCAAATTGCGATCTAGCCGTATCGTAGTCACCTTTTTTATAGTTTTCTTCGCCTTTTTGATAAGCAGCTTTGGCTTCATCCGTCTTCTTTTGTTCCGATCCAGTTATCGCATTCGCCTTTTTTTCTGTTTCTTTTATCTTAAAATCTGACAGGGTTGTATATTTTTTTGCTTCTCTATGATTTGGGTTTAATCTCAAGACCTCCTGGAATTTTATTTTTGCTTCGGCGTAATTTCCTTTTTTATAAAATTCTTCGCCTTTTTGATAGGCCGCTTTTATTTCATCTTTTTTATTCTTCTCTGCCTTTTCAGCTTGCATTTTAGCTTCTTTTTCTTCGGATAATTTATCCTTAACTTCTTTCTTTTCTTTGGCGCGGACGGTTTTTACTTCGTTAGCCTGTAATTTCTTCTCGATATCGATTAAATAGCGCATAACATCCCTGCGCTCAGGATTTATTGAAAGTACTTTATTGAACTTTTCTTTAGCTTTTAAGTAGTCGCCTTTTTGATATAAATTCTTGGCTTCGTTATATAGGTCTGCGATTTCTTTCTGGTCTGGAATCCGCTCTATTTGAACCTGCAGATTAGGAGAGCCGTCCGGTTGGGCATATAATAGGTGATAATTATAGCCTATTAATACTGCAAAAAAAGATGCTACATATATAAGTACCTTATTGCTCTTGCTGAGTCTCAGCTTCGTCAATCTTTTTGCCTCTGCTTTTCTTTCGATATTTCCTCATATATTCTCGCATATAAACTCTATGCAAATCTTTATGCTCTTGCCTGTACAAAGATAGGTATTCTTTATGCATCTCGCGCCATCTCTTGGCCCTTTCTCTGCATGTTGCTTTCCATGATGCGTCTTTTGACTCCCTGCACTTAAAATAATCTGTGTTCCTGCCCCTCCATTCTTTCATGTTGTCAAGCTGCCTTTTGTATTGACATTCCAGGCTAGAACAAACTGTTTGATTGGGCCGATATTTATTCGGAATAAATTCTTTACCACATACCGAACATATTTTTCCTGTAATCATTTTTTTCTCCTACCTTAAGGTGACTTATCCACCAAACTTTTTTATACTCTTACTTTTTATATTCTTATAGAAGTTAAGTATACTTAAAAAGTTAGATTTTGTCAAGGTGGAATATAAAAAAGTATAAAAGGTATGAAAAGATATAAAAAAATATTTATAAAAAAATTTATACTTTGTAAGTTTATATGGAAGATTTATTTGGAGAGGATGAAGTAATTAAAGCTGGAAATTTTTAATGCGGCCGCAACTCATGGAGTCCGAAGGACGACATAAGTTGTTCTTGCTGTCTTAAGGTAGGGCCAAATTAATCCCGAGTTTCTATTGTGTAGACTTTTTGAAACGAGGGAAAACTCTTTTGTCCCTCGCCTCGCCGAAGGCGGGCTCGGAACAGTTTTGCTTGAGTTAAGCTATATTTGTACCCTCCCGGTTAACAAACTTATACACCCTTTACCGCGGGAATTTTTCCCCGCAGAAGCAGACTTGTATTTTCGGGCCACGAAAGCAATATCCCGCGTTGTCATCCAATCGGTCTGGAAATCAGCTCCCGCGGAAAAATAAAGCGGCCGGCGTTTTTTGAACAAGCGGATCCCGTATTTCCGCGGATTATCTAGGATATCCGTGCCGAAAAAAAGATTTAACTGCTGACCAGCGGAATTGCCAATGATCTTAACGTCTAAATCCTGTAAAAAACTCAAGGTCTTCAGACATGACTGCCGCGTCTGTCTCGGCAGGCCATACAAAGTAAAAACCTCAACTTCAATACCCGCGGATTGAGTTGATCTAATAGTCTCTTCAAACTGACACAGATCGATCCGTTTATTGATTGCCCTGTTCACCACCGGATCAACTGACTCCAGGCCATAGGCAAGATACTTCACCCCTGCCCTGGCCATAAGATTAAGCAGGTCCGCGTCCACTAATTCCGCGCGTGTCTCACACCAGATCTCAATTTTCCAGCGTTTCTTGATGATACCTCGCATGATCACTGTGACCCACTTCTTATTAAAGGCAAAAGAAGGATCGGCAAAGAAAAATCTACGGATCCCGTTCTTAACGCAAACGTTCATGTCTACAAGCACGCGGTGAGGCGAATGCACCCGGATAGTCCGGTTAAAAGCTCGCGGGGTATAACAAAAATTGCAGTTATAAATGCAACCGCGGGAGGTGAGCATCGCCGCGCCGGTATGATCGCTCCAGCGAAATACGCCTGTCTGATAAGGAGAAGGAAATGTGTCCAGGTTACGGACAAGCGGCTGAGATGCTGTTTCATAGATCCCATCCTCTAGCCGAAATGCTATACCTTTTACTTTTGTGATATCTCCCTGCTTATCCAGGCAGTTAATAAGAGCAGGCATCGCTACCTCCCCTTCTCCCCGGATGATCACATCAACATCAGGCATCTGCGTTAATGCCAGGCCAGGCATAAAAGTCGCCTGAGGACCACCCAATACAACCACAATAGACGGATCGCACATTTTAATCAGCTTTGCCAATTGCATTGCCAGACGGATATTCACCTGATATACCGCAAAACCCACTACCGCAGGTTTAAATTTAAGGACAAACCTGCTGATCGACTTATCCGTAAGTATAGTAAGCGAATCTATTTCGGCTATAACTGAATCAATGTTATGCTTGGCCAGACTTGCGGCAATATAGCCGAGCGATATAGGAAAAAGATCGCCTCCCAAAGGAGGCAAATTAAAAAGCAGGACTTTTGTATTCATAGGTCTTGGAATTAAGTATTTTATCTCTTAAATTAATTACTTACTTATTAAAATAAACTGACGAACCGATCCTTGAACTCATAGATGCGCCGGTCAAATATGATGTCGCTATGGGTCACCGGCCGCTTAAGTCTTATGCCATCCAGGCAGGTGCACCTGCTAAGCGCGACATATAACTGGCCATGAGTAAATGCGCCATGCCCCAGGTCAATTATTACCTTATCGAACGTCTGGCCCTGGCTTTTGTGAATAGTTATGGCCCAGGCCAGCTTTATGGGATATTGCGCGAAGCCCCCCACAACCTCATCTTCTATCTTGTCTTCATCCTCATTGTAACTATACTCGATCTTTTGCCACTTTACTACAGGGACATCGCATGTACGCCCGTTGATATCCACAACTATCGAATCTTTCGATAAAGCGACGACTTTGGCGAGCGTACCGTTGACCCATTGCTTGTCGGGATCATTTTTTATCAATATTACCTGCGCGCCCTTTTTGAGTTTTAAAGATGCGTCGGTAGGATAAGCCGACTCTTCGAATTTCCCTGTTGCCATAGCTTCGTATGTGATCTCTTTACCGGTAAGTTTTGATAAGCGATCCTGATTTATAGTGTTTGCCAGGCTATTAGTCGTTGTCAGTATCACCGTCGAGTCTTTCCTGGAAACCGCTATATTTTTTTGGACACTCTTATTTAATGTCTCCAGGTCCTCTTTAGTATGCTCTTTATTCCTGACCCTATTTAAGAGCTCCATGAACGAACTATCTTTTTGTCTATATATAGTCGACAACTCGATGGACCTGATATTGCAATCGTTAAACACTTTAGCGCTAAAAAAATAAGGGCTTGAATATCGCTCTTCCAGCAGCGCTTTTACTTCATTCTCGACCACAGGAGATAGCTGGAAAAGATCTCCAAAAAATACCATTTGGACTCCGCCAAACGGCGTCTTCATCTTACCGCGGTTGAGACGCAATGCATAGTCGATCCCATCCATAAGGTCTGACCGCACCATCGATATCTCGTCTATTATTACCATGTCGAGATTCTCGATCAGGCTTCTGTCTCTAAGGCGCTTTATGGCATCCTTTTGAATGATCTTTGGAGGTAGCCTAAAGAAGGAATGGATAGTCTGGCCGCTTACATTGATGGCCGCGACACCTGTCGGGGCTAACACGATTATCTTTTTACCCGTATTGGCCTTAAAATATTTTAGAAGGGTCGATTTACCGGTACCCGCCTTACCTGTGATAAAAAGGCATTCATTGGTATACTCCATAAGATCAAATGCCGATTTGAATTCATCATTCATATCAAGATGTGCCGGGAGATGGTCTCTTGTTATTGTTTGATCGGCATAGGGTTTCATAATATTTCTTTGACTTGTGTCCTTTTTTCTCGGTAGGTTAGCATTAGATCACAACCCTTAACATTCTCCCTACGAATACCATTTGATATCCGGCTGATAAGAGTCCTGGGCTTATTATGTCTTTCGCTGATATGCGCCAGAAAAACATGTTTTAGGGCTACACTATCAATAGATCCCTTTTTGATCTTTATCAGCGCTTCAAGGGCAGCCTCATTGTTAAGGTGTTCTTTCCAAGTCAACTGATTTGGCGATCGATCCTGCGCTAACTCTGTATCATGATTACATTCAATTATCAGGCACTTGCAATCATAGAGCATCCTGACCATGCTATCGGTTACCTTGCTCGTATCTGTTAAAAGACCCACCTTGCGGCACGAGCCATTATGTTTATATTCTATGCAAAAACCGAACGGTTTACCTACATAGCCGCCGCTATGGAACGTTTTAAAGGGCATAATCTTTAGATCATTTATTATAAATGGCTTCTCCGTATGATGCATTATTTTAAATTGATGATTTTTTACACAATATCGTTCCTTAATGACTTGATATGTATCATGGTGTATATAGATCGGTATCCCGTAGCGACCCGCTATTTTGAAGGTATTTTTACAGATATGATCTTCATGCCCATGCGTTATGACAATGGCATTGATCTGGGACGGATCTAGCTCGATGTCGTTCAAGTCTTTTTCGATTTCCTTCAAGCCAATGCCCGCGCAATCAATTAAAATGCCGGATCTCGCCGTCCAGATAGCGGTGCAATTACCGCTGCTACTGCTTCTAAGCACACATACTTTTAAATACGACACTTCTTTCTTATCCTTTTTTATGTATTATAACACAATATCTCGTTTATAGATATACACCACGGTTCTGAGTAGTGTCAAGATAATTGGACGCTTTCGTGTTTAGGTTCTTCGATCAATGTAAATATGTACTTAGGTCCATCCGCACG
>PEWV01000028.1 GCA_002780005.1 Candidatus Aquitaenariimonas noxiae
CCGTCGTCTATAATCAACACTTTATCTCTTCTCATAAATTACCTTTTGGTAGACTGTTTTTTTCGCTGTGCATAAAAATAAAAAAGGCAACTTTACTTTAAAAAAGTTGCCTCTAAATTTGATATGTTTTTTCTCATATCATCTTTACCTCATATTATATATTAGCATTACTTTAGGGATTGGTCAAGAAAATTGTGTAATTGAGGTGTGCACCGCGAAGAGATTTTATTTTTCCCTTCCCGACGCTTTTTTCAAAGCTTCGAAGAAGGCAGGATCTATTTTTCTGCCGAATGATTTTATTCTGTACACGTCATCCCAGGCTTTATCGTATATCCCTTTTTGAAGGTAGGCGCCGGCCCTTAGGTTATAAGCTTCTATAAAATCCTGCTTTATCTCTATGGCCGTAGTAAGGTCGGAGATCATGCTGTCCAGGTCATTTTTATACATATAGGCGCGGGCCCTGTTGTAGTAGCCCTCAAAGTATTGGGGATAAATCTCTATCGCCTTGCTAAGATCGGCGAGACCTACGTCTAAATTGTTCTTGTCTTTCGCCGCGTAAGCAATGCCCCTGAAATTGTACGCCCGGTATGAGGCAGGATCTATTTCTATCGCCCTGTCATACTCGGCAATGGCATCGTCGAATTTTCCGTCATTGTGGCAGGATATACCTTTTTGGACATGGTCTTCGGCTGATTCGCAATACCCTTTAACGGATAAGAGCAAAAAACCCGACAATATAAAAAAATATACCAGTTTTCTTATATTCATTTATTTTTTTCCTTTCCGCTCAAATACATTTAAACAGTCCTGGGCTAAAGAGTTAAACGGGCTAACGGTCCTTTGTGTCAGGTCTACAAGCCATTCCAGGCGGATCTCCTGGTCATTTATTTTCTCGAGCTCTCCTCGCGCCGTTGGTAGCGAAAGCGATTGATCATCCGGCTTTGCCTTATCAATCCATTCGACAAGAGAAACAACATACTTGTAATCGCCAAGCCTTTTGATGCCGTAGCTTCTTTCCTCGCTATTGAAAAATCTCGCTTCCATATAAAAAGCGCAGACGCCGCACATGTCCTCGTCTACATCCGTAATGGGCTTATAATGCTTCCAGAATTCCAATGCCTGCTCCACGGTCTCCGCAAAAGCAAATGACGCGGCCAATAAAACACAGAATAGAATAAACATTACCTTTTTCCGCATATCCGCTATTTTGCCCTTTCCTTGGCTTCCTGTAATTTTGCGGCGTAGTCTTTTTGCCGTTTTAAGAGTTTGGCCTCATATATTATAAAAGCTTCTTTCTCGCCGGCAGTAGGCTTGCCCTGGAATTCTATCTCGGATGGGGGCAAGAAGTATCCTAGATACTCGTAGCTTAACTCCAGCATCTCGAGATAATTCTTTATTTCATCACTGTTATTCTTTTTATGCAAAGACTTGCAAACGAGATATACTTTTTCTATCGCATCCTGTATAGCTTCTTTCGGGTGAGGTAAGAGAGATTCCGAAATGCCATATGGCAGTTTTTCTTGATTTTTTGCGACAAAGATACCGTAAGAAGCTATTATATCCGTCAACGAATCTATATCTTTACTTTCCACTATTCTCCTATGCGATAATTTTAATAGCCTCTTTGACCGGCTGGCCCTTATGAACTCCTAATCGTTTTGCCGCTCGGGAGCAGGCGAAAACCTTTGTCTTCAACGCTTCTTCAACGCTGGAAACGCCTACAATCTTTATCGCCGCGTCTCCGAATTTATTCGCCGCTGAAAGATTAAGATATCCGCACATTATGTAACCTTTATCGCCCTTTATAAGGACGAGGTTTTTACTCATAAGTTTCATTGACACGGCATCTATATATTTTTTACCTATTTTGATCCTTTTATGTATCAAGTTTGCCATATTTTTTTCACTTTTTACAGGTATTAAGCCCAAAAAGTTGATATATCGGGCAATACCCTATAAAACCCGTAACTATAGGAACAATGCCTACCAGTCCCCATAGGCTTTTAAAATAAATCCCGCAAATAATAATAAGAGTTCCCATGAGCACGCGCGCTACCTTATCTACGCTGCCTACGTTCTTTTCCATATCCACTCCTTCTTAATTATTACTTCTTAAAGGTGCCGCGTAAATTTGATATTGTCTCTTCTTTTTTCTCACCCGGTAGCAAGCCCTGGCCTTCTAATATCATGCAGGCATAGGCGTCATTGACGGGAATATCCAAATTGAGCGGGTCCGAATAGAATCTGTCGATATACTCTACTGATGCCCCTACGGTAATATTTTGCGGCAGATAAAAATCCAGGGCTTTATAGACCAGATCTATAGTGTTTTTATCAGCTTCTTTAGAAAAATTAGGGAATCTGGATACGGTTTCGATGCAAAGCGTAATGGCTTGCGACATACCGCTTATGTAAGTGCTTTTTTCTGACAGGCTTATAGAATTCCAATATCTTCCGTTATGCTTATTGTTTGAAAAATACTCGCTCATATCATCCGCGGCATAAGAAAGAGAATAGCATAGAAATAAAATTAACGAAAAAACTACTGTCTTTTTCATGTTATCCCGTATTTTATTTGTTATCTCTTTTATCTTCTTGGATACGCGCCAAAAAGGCGTCGAGATACTCATCGGCTTGCGTCATGCTTTCGAATATACAATCCGGGATGGCCTTGACAAGATCAAAAACTTTCTTTATCTGCGGTTTCAGGTCTGCTATGACGAGCTTACCGCCCTTCGTCTCGATCGCTTTTTTCGTTTTGAAAATAGCGCTTAGGCCTATGCTCGAAATATATCCGACTTTCTTCATGTCAAGGATAATAGCCTTGGCACCCTTATCCAAAACCTCTTTTATCTTCGCTTCGAAACTCTCTGTAGTTTCCGTATCGATAGAACCATCCGGGGATACAACAAAAACACCTTCTTCTTTTTTGTTTACAGCTATTTTGAGCGGCATACAATCTCCTCTTTTTAATTTATTTCCCGGTGTCTTCTTTTAATGCCTTCGCTTCGTCCCTATCAATCACGCCGTCGGCATTAGTATCGTATTCTTTTTCAATAGCGGAATCAACCTTCGCCTGGCCTTGGGTCTGTATGATCGCGTTCCTGTCCTTTAAAAACTCTTTTGCCTCAGCCGGCTCCAGCCAACCGTCGCCGTTCGCGTCATATTTCATTTCCGCGGGCGTATTAACTTTAGAGCGCGCATGCAGCCAATTCATCCGGCGTTCTTTAGGATCTATGACTCCGTTATTATTAATATCAACTTTGTCCTTCCATTTTGCAGCTTCACCCTTTTCTACAACACCGTCTTTATCGGTATCGGCCTTTTTTTCCCATTGGGTATTTACTTTTGCCTTCTGCTTCGTCTCCCATTTCTTTTCCATTTTTACTTCTTTTTTATCTACGACACCGTCTTTGTTTTTATCAGCGTGCCGTGCTTTTGCGGCCATTGGCGGTTTGGCCAATGCAAAAGAGCTTACAAAAAACGTTACGGTTATAACAAGCGCTATTCCCACAAGTCTTTTTACCATTTTTACCTCCTCGTTTTTATATGGATTTATTTTACTACAAAAAAAGAAAAATTCAAGAAATGTTACAGGGAAGGAAATGCCGCCTTCGCGGAAGCGCATTTATGCTTTTTCGCTTATTCCGTGTCGATCAATCTACCGGCCTTCATGTGTTTATCTACCATTCCTATAAGCTTTTTCAAGCTAAAAGGTTTTATAATATAGTCGGTTGCCATAAGGTCCTGAGCTTCGAATATGCCTCGCGTTTCGCCGACCTGGGTAAACATTATTATAGGAATATTGTAAGCCTCCGGGATATTTCTTAATTTGCGCAAAACTTCAAGGCCGTCCATAACAGGCATTTTTATATCTAAAATAACCAGGGCTGGAGTTTCGCTTGCCGCCTTTTGAAGCGCATCAGGACCGTTATAGGCGACCACTACTCCATATCCCGCATATTCTAATTGGCCTTTTATAAGCTCCACCAATCCCATTTCGTCATCTACTACCAATATTTTCCCTTTGTTCACCTGGACTACTCCTTAGTTTTTGATTTTCTAGTTTTTAACGTATTTCCTTTGCTCCATAGCTCTGTCGCTTTCCTGGTCTCAAAGTAGAGTTTGGAAAGAAAATTGTGAAATTTTTCAGCGTTCATATTATCGATTACGTATTCGTCTTTTTTTCTTATGGCCTTAACTAACGCCTCCATATCTACAGACCATTTGTAATTTGGAAAAGTTATTTTACTTGCAAACATGATGTCCAGACATAGCGCCATTCGTATCATTTCAGAGAAGCTCACATCATATTTAAGGCAAACGCGCTTGTAATGTTCAGCCTGCCAATCTTCTAAAAGAACCTGGTACCGTTTTAGCATATTCTCTCCTTAAAAAATAATACTGTATTTCATTTCAGTATTTTTTTCTTTCGTTTTTTTAAGTCTCGCGCCAATTTGTCTCTTAACGGCTTCAAGCCATTAAGGCATTTATCTATTTCCTTTAATAATACTTTTACCTCGCCTTGTATCTTCTTATCCGTGCCCATTTACGCCGGCCCCCCTGGCAGAAATAAAAAAGTAACCCTACCTTTCCAAGCTTATAGGCTTGCTTATGTTAGCTACTCTCCCATTTTACCATTCCTTGTGGCGCATAAACATACTACTCCTCCAGGCTGAATAAGTCAATTAAAATTGTGTAGGTGAGATGTGTAATTTAATTGGTTATATTGACGCGAAATAAGCTTTTAATTTTTCCTTATTGCTGGCATCCATATTCAAGAACTGCAGTCCTAGTTTATAAGTGCTGGCATTTTTTGATTTTGGATACACCCATACAACCTTTGCTTCGCAGGATACAGAATTCCCCCCTAATAGTACAAGTTCCAGGTAGACAATTTGAGATATGTCATAATATTTCTGGGCGTTATTGATCATAACGCCTTCCAGGCTTAGATATGTAGCTTCTACGTTTTTCTCATAATAGGGGCGATGTATAATAACCGAAAAAAAACTTTTAACTCGTTGGGATCTTCTTCTTTCTAATACCATGGCAATGCAGGGAATCCCTATTTTGATAACTGAATATTCAATTTTTCCTTATCACTTTGTTTCATGTCCAAGAACTGCAAACCCAGTTGATACGAATCCGCATCTTTTGTATTAGGGTGTATCCACACGACCTTAGCCTCGCAAAAAACAGAGTCGCCTTCCGGCAGAACTAATTCAATGTAGACATCTGTGGAGATGTCGTAATGCCTCTGAGCGCGGCAAACAGCTATGCCGCCAAGGCTTACATCTATCGTTTCCACATCCCTCTCGAAATATGGGCGGTGTATGATAACTGGTAAAATTTTTTTGACCCGCAGATATTCTCGTCTTTCTATACTCATGAAACCCTACGGCTTATTTAAAAAGCCACTTTAGCTTTTATTCCTAACGCATTATAATCAAGCCAGTCTTTACTGGGCTTTTTAGACTGCAGCATATAATATAAATCAAGCTCCACCTGTTTGAACGGTTCCAGGGTTATGCCCCCGACGAGCCTATTCTCATTCATCTTTCTTTTGTCAAAATCCACAATGAATTCATCCGACGCATAAGGCTGGATCTCGAGTTTTGTAAGCTTAATGGGAAATTTCAATTTTGTGGTATTTCTATATCGCCAGAAATCATCTGCGGCTTCCCGGATCCTATATTCAAACTTGTTCCTATTGGTGATACTTACACCCTCAATATCAAACTTAAAAATTCCGCTCGCGTGAGGCGTATCCTCTTCCCTCCAGACATTGCTCCTCTTTTCAAATATCTGCCTGAAATTCGCTTCCAGATCAAACCACTTGGCCAATCCTGAATATGTGATGCCGAAATCTGTATGCCTATACATCAGATCTCTGGCATCGTCGTAAAAACGAAATTCTTCTTCTAGCGCGGCTTTCCACTTATCCGCGAATTTCCAAGAAACGCCGTCCGTATTCCAGAGCTGGAATTCATGATTATCAGGCGGTGCAGCGTAAATATTCGCGCAAAAAAACGCGCTTATCAGTAATATACACGCAACAACAGCCAACTTACCCATTTCTCCTCTGTTTTTATAAATTTCTATCTTTGTTAAAATTGGCAAATATATTAATACTTCTTTTCATATAAATAAAGCCTTTTTTATAAGACCTTCATCGCAATTATCGTTATATCATCATGCTGGGGCATTCTTCCGGCAAAATTCTTTATGTCTTTTTGTATTTTGCTTAAAATCTCCTTACAGCTCAAGCTGCTGTATTTTTTAGCCAGTTCCAAAAGGCGCTCCATGCCAAATTCCTCGCCCTTTGCGTTAATGGCTTCTGTTACGCCATCGGTATAAAGTAGGAAGAGGTCCCCTTTTAAAAATTCTATCTTCTCTTCGCTATATTCGCTCTCAAAAAGCCCCAGTGCCATCCCTTCTTTAGCCAAAAACGTTTCAGCGTTACCTCCCCTTACCAAAATTGTCGGCAGGTGCCCGCCGCTTGAAAACGTCAGGTGTTTATTAGCCGCGTCGACCAGTAAATAGGCCATGGTCACAAAAAGGTTCGCCTTACTGGTATTGACCAATTGGACGTTTAGATCTTTTAAAATTTCTGCGGTAGTTCTTTTTTCTTTCGAAAATACGCGTAATTCGCTTACAACTTTAGCCATAAAAAGCGCCGCAGGAACACCCTTTCCGGAAACGTCGCCGATCATCACGCCAAGCATTCCGTTATTATATTCTAAGAAATCGTACAGATCTCCGCCTACGTGGCGGGCGGTCAGCATACTCACTGCGATCTCTAACCCTTTTAATTCAGGAAGGTTTTCAGGTAAAAAACTCTGTTGGATCGTTTTGGCTATACTGAGTTCCTTCTCTATCAATTCCCTTTTTTTGCGCTCGGCGCTGTACTTACTATACGTGGCATATAGATACGTGAACGCCATTAATACTACCGGAAAGAAAAGGTCTATCCAGATCCTGAAAAACGCGAATGCCGAAAAAGCAGCCAGTAAAAAAAGCGCGGTGATCGCACTACTTAGGGCCAGGCCTATAATAGGCCTCAGGCGGAGAGAAAGTATAGCTATAATAAGCGCTAATAAGAAAGCTATCAAGAGATTGGTTTCTTTGGGCGCTCTTACTATAAAATTCTTTGTAACCAATGTATTGAAGGCGCTGGCCTGCACGCCTATGCCCGGATAAAGGTTTTCTAAAGGAATTGCTTTGATATCATGCGTAGCCGTAGCTGTAAGTCCGACAAAACATATCTTGTCCTTTAAATCGCGCAGATCGAGTGAGCCTTTCTGGCCCTGCGATTCCAAGTAACCGGATGTTATTATATCTACATACGAGACGTGTTTAAAAGTTTCTTTCCACTTTCCCGGATAATTCACAAGCATTGACAGTCTGTCGTCAGTCGGAACCTTAAAATCATTTATCGAGATCCCGAGATAATCGCATGCCATACGAAAACAATTGGCCGGATAGGCGTCATTATTATATTTTATTAAAAGAGGGATCTTTCTTATCTTGCCGTCTGAATCCAGAGGGGCATTTATATGCCCTGTGCCTTTGGCGACATTTTTCAGGTTCTCTAAAAGAGGCGTGGCATATCCGGAAGCTGCAAGAGGTCCCGTTTTATTACCGGTTAAATTGAACGCGCAGGGGTAGTATACATCTAATTTCTTGGATGATTCTACAAGGGCCTTGTCGCTTTTCCCTCCGTCGCTTTCCTCTTCCTCGCTGAATATAACGTCAAAAAATACGGTCTTTACGCCGTAATATGCTAAGTAATCAAGGAGTCTCGCGTGATAATCCCTGTCGAACGGCCACCTGCCTATTTTTTCTATTGAATCGTCGCCTATTTCCACTATTACTATATCGGGATTTACCGGTTGCGCGGGACGGAATTTGTATCGCAGATCCAAAGTAGCTAATTCGTAATTTTCGAATGATCTAAAATAAGAGATCGCAAAGATAACAATAGCAATTATAAAGAAGGGAATATATTTAAGAAGCCTTTTGGACATATATGCTACTTTTATCCTCGCATTTACTAAAAGGTATAATAGAGTCCTGCCGACACAAGTCCGCCGGCGTATTCCAGGGCATCGTCGTTCGAGGAGTTTTGTCTATAGGAATAATTTACCCCCATGGAAACTGATTTGGTCAGCTCGTAAAGAAGGGAACAGTTTAAAGTCCAAACGTTATCATTTTGCTTCTCATCTTTATCCAATACGGTCCTGTCGTTGTAATCTTTGAACTCATAACCGCTATTGGCGTACGCGTAACAACGCTTTGTAATTAAATAGATAACGGTAATTGCTGTTTTATAAGAATTATAATCGTAATAATCCATATACTTATCGTTCGAATCATTGCTATAATAGGTGTTTTTAAGTTTGATCATAAATTTTTCGAAGCGGGCGCCGATCTCATATTTCCCAGTGTACCGGTTATCTCCTCTATGATGAGTTTTATTGCCTGCGGCGTCTCTTGCCCTGGTTTCGCTATACCCCTTGTTCAAATACTCAAAGCCCGCCTTTTGATATAAAGTCTTATTTATAATATGCTTCAAGCTGATTTCACCGCTATTCCCCAGATAGTTACCAAATTCATTGTTTGGATAATATAAATCTTCAAATTCGTAACCTATATAAAATATCAGGTTATCGCTTAAATCTTTTTCAAATCCAGCCCCGGTTGCGTTATCTAGGAGGGATGCGTCGGTGTAATGCCAATATGTTATGTCAGCCGCGTCATACCTCAACTTTAACCTTGAATCATCCGAGATCTTATAATCCGTGTCGAGGCTAAAAGTACCTTCAGTAAACGTATCATCCCTGCGCGAAGAATCAAGGCTTGAGTTATTGTCAAATCCCTGAAAGGCGCTCATGTTGATACCGACGGACCATTTATTATCTGTTTTGGATGCCTGGGTAGGAGTGATTTCTTTGGTTACTTTCGCAGCTTCGGTAGTCTGGTATTTAGTTTCTGCATCTTCTTCGGTTTGGGCAAATGAGGTTTCAGCAAGAAACGTAAAAGTGCTCAAATATAACATAAGAAGCGCGATATTTTTTCTTACCATATAGTATTAAGAGGTTTCCTAGAACGGTGTGGTCCCGGGGTGACCATTGTCGTCGTCCTGCTCGCTTCCGCCTTCGATTCTTTTATCCACACGGTCAGTATCCCCGGATTCAAATAGGTCTTCTTTTTTTTCTGTTAACCCTTGTTCTATCTTGTCTGCTGCCTTTTCTATATCTGTATTGCCAGTATCGCCCGACCCTGTATCACCGGATTCGCCAAGGCTCTCTTTCCATGAATTCCATTTTTCCCTTTCCGACTCGGATAATTCCGTTAAACCAGCAGGCCCTTCGAATTGATTAACAAAGATCTTCCATCCCGCGTAAACATCCGTTTCGCCGATAGGATTACCGTTGGCATCCAACCCGGCCACAAATATCTTATCTTCATGGCTTTCGACGGCATCATTGGTTCCGGTAGAAACCGCCCATCCGCTGCCTCTGGCTCCGGTTACGGATATGGGAGTCTTAACGGTAAAAGTGGATTTCTTATTCAACTTTTTCACCCGAGACAATACCTTACCTCCGAATAGATCGATTTCGGTTGCGTTTGGATCGATGTTTTTTAGGACAACTTCTGAATCCTGATCTATGCGTATAACATTCTTTTTGTCTTTCTCGAATGCGACGTCGGCAAAAGAAGCTGCATCGGTCCTTATCTTGTCGCCTTTTTGGAGGTTCATGCCTTTTTCTACAGGCAGGCTTGCAGCCTCACGTTCTATAGATACTATACCGCCAAAAGATATAAGTCTTGCAAAAGGACCTTCATTCCCAGCCCAAGATACGGAAACGCATACTGCCGCAATTAAAGAAATAAGTATTACGCTTATAAATCCAAGTAGTCTTGTAGTCACCTTTTAATGTAACCTCCCTTTATTGCTACTGCTTTTTTCCGGATTTTTATCCTCTACAGGCTGGGGTTTCTTTTCTTCCTTACCCTTCATTAAAAGTTTCCACGGATGATTCTTTATGTCCTCGCTGAATTCTTTAAAATTCTTTGCCGTAGCCTCCAGGTCGGTTATCATATTGTTTACGCCTGTTTTATTATCTATAACTACGCCGTCTAAATTATTAACAAACTTTCTTACGTCGCCTAGGGTGGCATTAAGATTATCGGCTATTTCCTCGCCTTTTTTGGCAAGCTTCTCAAACTGGAAAGGCTCTTCTCCTGTAATAGTTGAGCCGGGAACGAGATAAGGCTCCTTGGAAGCGCCGGCGCTTATTTCCACATACTTCTCCCCCATAAGACCGAGAGTGCTTATAGAGGCCTCCGAGTCGGTCCTTACCTTGGCCTTCGCTTCTACGTCTAATGTCAAAATTACACTGGTTTTGTCACCGTAGGTCAAGTCTATCTGTTTCACCTTGCCGACTTCAACGCCGGCGAGCATAACAGGAGCGTTCACCTCGATACCGCTTGCCATATTGAATATAGCCTTGAGCTCATAGGTATCCTTCTTCATACCTATTTTTCCAGTTTTGTACATAAAGAAAACAAGCAAGCAAGCGCACAAGATCACCATTATCCCGGTCATTATTTCATTTGATACTTTTCTCATATTTTCCACTCCTTATCCTATTAAATCCTTAAGATAATCGCCTTTGTCTTTAAAGAATGTAACCGGACCGTCGGCGTCCCCCTTTACAAATTGTCTCACCAATCCATTATTGCTTTTTTCTATCTCTTGTTTCGTTCCTTCGGCTACTATTTTCCCCTGGTGAAGCATAGCAATTCTATCCGCTATGCGAAATACGCTATTCATATCGTGCGTTACCACAACGCTTGTGATAGAAAGTTTTTTTGTCAGATCGCTTATTAACTTATCTATGACTCCGCTTACAATTGGGTCTAAACCGGCTGTTGGCTCGTCATAAAAAACTATTTCGGGATCCATCGCTATCGCTCGCGCCAATCCTACTCGTTTTTTCATCCCGCCTGAAAGCTGGCTCGGCATTAAATTTTCGAACCCGCGCAATCCCACAAGTTCGAGCTTCATTTTAACTACTATGTTTATTACACTATCGTCAAGTTTCGTATGCTCCCTAAGAGGCAACGCCACATTCTCCCCGACTGTCATAGAGTCAAAAAGGGCGGCTGATTGGAACAGCATGCCGAACTTTTTTTTCACCTCATCCATCTGGTCTTCATTTAAGGTTGTTAAATTTTTCCCCATAAGCCAAACGCTGCCGGTATCCGGTTTATACGAACCTATCATATGCCGCAGTAGCGTGCTTTTTCCGCAACCGCTTCCCCCCATGAGCACAAACGTTTCACCCTTATAAACCGTAAGGTTCACGCCGTTCAAAACGCGCCTGCCGTCGAATATCTTTACCAGATCTTTTATTTCTATAACCGGTGTTTTTTCCATATTTTTACATTTTTGAAAAATAGAAAATGGCGGTCATGATACAATCCGCCACAATTACTAATATAAAACTCGCTACAACGCTCACGGTAGTATATTTACCCACGCCCTCTGCTCCGCCTTTGGTGTTCAAGCCCTGATAGCAACCTACCATTGAAATTATAATACCGAAGACAACTGATTTATACACACCTGTAAGCACGTCTTTTGCTTCTAAAAATCTATAAGTAGTGCTCCAGTATAGGCTGGGGTTTATATGTAAATTAAAAACTCCGACAAGGTAGCCTCCGAATATACCTGCTAT
Source organism: Candidatus Aquitaenariimonas noxiae (assembly GCA_002780005.1). Lineage (GTDB taxonomy): Bacteria > Omnitrophota > Gorgyraeia > Aquitaenariimonadales > Aquitaenariimonadaceae > Aquitaenariimonas > Aquitaenariimonas noxiae. Next base: position 11,751 of record PEWV01000028.1, read on the forward strand.
GTCGGAAAAAACGGTAAGGCACGGCAGCATTACAAGTAAGGCCAAAAACCTAGGGACAACAAGAAATCTTATAGGATTTAAAGCCAGGGTGTTAAGGGCCTCGACCTGTTCGGTAACCACCATCGTCCCTATTTCTGCCGTAATGGCTGCGCCTATCCTGCCCGCTATAACCAAGGCCGTCAATACGGGACCCAATTCTCTCGCTACCGATACGGCAACCAAAGCAGCTACATATACGGTCGCGCCTAAACGAGAAAGCTGGTAGGCGCTTTGCATGGCTATTACTATCCCGGTAAAGAACGCGACAAAGAAGACTATTACAATAGATTTAACACCCGTAAAGACCATTTGGTCGAATATGCTTTCACTTTTTGCGAACTTGCGTTTAAATGGGCCTGTTATTGTCCAATATACCGTCTGAATAAACAACGACAGTATTTGAACCGCAGTGGTTCCGGCCCCTAGTACGATACTGCCTATAACAGCTACTGGGTTTTTCATATTTTCATACCTGTTCTTTTTTAGGCAAATGACGCTATTGCCTTCTCTTCATTATCTATTATTTCAAAAAGTTTTTCAAGCTTTGTTATTTCAAAAAGACTTTTGATCTTTGTGGATAGATTGACAAGTTTCATGACGCCCCCGTAAGCGCGTAATTTTTTAAAAATTTCGACAAGCGTGGCAAGCCCGGAGCTATCTATATAACTTAGATCGGTAAAATTTATTACGATTTTCTTCTGTTTTTCGCTTATAAGTTTCTCAAATGCCTTTTTTAGCTGCGGGGCAGTGTTCAGGTTCAGCTCGCCTTCAAGGTAGCATATGATTATACCGTTCTTATCCTCAGTCTTTATATGCATCCGGGCCTCCTTAGTTTAACTTTTTTACCATGGTAATTATATTACCTTTTTCGTTATATTTCACTTTATCCATTAAATTCCGGATCAAAAAAACGCCTCTGCCACCTCCGCGCATAATATTCTCATCTTTTGTCGGGTCCGGTACTTTTTTATAGTCAAAACCTTCGCCTTTGTCTTCAACGCTTATTTCAAGTTTTGAGCGCGAGAGAGCGCAGGACACCTTGACCGGTATATCTTTCTTGAATTTATTTCCGTATTCCATCGCGTTCCTCACGGCTTCTTCCACGCAGAGTTTTATATAAAAAATGTCGGTGTCGCTTAGCTTGGCGCCCTTTAGGGATTCGATGATCTTATCGCTCGCCTTTTTCACATATAGCCTATCGCTAGGAACTTCTATAGTGACTTTATTATTTGTCTTTTTTGGATTCACTTTTGGGCTCATTTTTTGGTTCGGTAAAAACTCCCATTTTTCGAAACTTGTCATATCTTGCCCTTACAAGCTCTTCTTTAGATAATGCCTGCAACCTGTCAAGATGTTTGTTTATCATATCTTTTATATTTGTAGCCGTGCACTGATAATCCCGATGCGCGCCTCCGAGGGGCTCTTTTATGATCTCATCGATTATGCCAAGCCCATACAGGTCCTGGGCTGTCAGTTTCAAAACCTTCGCCGCGTCCGGGGCTTTTGTCTTGTTCTTCCACAATATAGCCGCGCATCCTTCCGGAGATATAACAGAATAATACGCATTTTCTAAAACACAGATAACATCGCCGATGCCTATTCCCAACGCGCCTCCGGAACCGCCCTCGCCTATAACAAACACAATGATAGGCACTTTTAATCCTATCATTTCCCTTAGATTATAGGCAATAGCCTCTGCCTGGCCCCTTTCCTCTGCCCCGATACCCGGATAAGCTCCTGGCGTATCAATAAAGATCACTATAGGAATATCGAATTTTTCGGCAAGTTCCATAAGCCTCAGGGCCTTCCTGTAACCTTCCGGATGGGCGCTTCCGAAATTTCTCTTTAAATTTTCTTTTGTATCTTTTCCCTTTTGATGGCCTATTACTAATATTTTTCTTTTGTCGATCTTGGCAAAGCCGCCTATGATGGCCTTATCATCCAAAAATGCGCGGTCGCCATGAAGCTCTATAAAATCGTGGGTTATTAGTTCGATATAATCGGTGGTGTAAGGGCGGCGCGGGTGGCGCGCGATCTGCACCCTTTGCCATGGCGTGAGTTTTTCATAAACGTCTTTTTTTACTTCGTCTAACCTGGTCTCCAGACGTTTTACTTCGCGGCTGAGGTCTATTTTTTCAGTGGTCGCCAGTTTCCTAAGTTCCTCTATTTTCCGCTCTAACTCTAAAATAGGTTTTTCGAATTCTAAAGAACCGTTCATACTAGCTTATCCCGTTAATCCACTATTGTGACGTCTATTCCCATAGGAATGATGGAATATAATTCCTCGACGTCTTGGTTAATCATTCTTACGCAACCGGCCGTCGCGTGCTGGCCTATACTCTCGGGTTGCGTAGTCCCGTGTATGCCGTAACCGGGCTCGGATATTCCCATCCAGCGCGAACCTAGTATATTCTCGGGGCTGCCGGTCGGAATAACGGCTCCCATCTTATGCCATACGGGATCTACTAATTTATTGACTATTTTAAATTCTCCCTTTGGCGTACTGTTGTCAGCTCCGGTAGAAACATGATAAACTTTCAATGCCTCATCATTCAATTTAAGGGTTAAGGTATTTTGAGAATAATTGACAAGGATGCTGAATTTTGCGTTGACAATTCTCAGTTTCTTACCAATATGTATCACGTCGCTTGTAAGCTTGTTGCTTATCTTTATGAGCTCTACAGTCGTATTGTATTGCTTCGCTATTTTTCCAAGCGAATCTCCGGGCTTAACAAGATATGATACGGAATAATTTGTTTGCATAGGCGAGAAAAGAATAGCCATTTTGACTTTTTCTAATTCTTTCTGAGCGGTCTCTACGCAATTGCTGTCTGGATGCTCTTCGATAAACTTGGAATATATTTGCTCCGCTTCGGAAAGTTCTCCGGACTGGGCCTTTGCTGCGGCTTTATCAAGAAGCTGCTGAACCTCGCTGGGAGGTTTTGCCGCTCCGGACTGATTAGCTGCATTAGAACCTGATTTGCTTAATTTCGACGTTACAAAAAATCCTACGGCCGCCAACGCCAGTACTGTTATCGTCACAACAATAATTAAACGCTTACCCAACTTAGTTCTCCTTTCATTATCTTGCAACAAATAAAGCTATAATTATTCCGACTAACATTCCCGCGAAAACTTCTATGGGTGTATGGCCTAATAATTCTTTCAACCTATCTTCTTGTATCTTCCCCTTCCAATATATATCGTCCAACACCTTATTCAAGATCTCGGCCTGTTTCCCGACAGTCCTCCGCATACCTTGGGCGTCAAATAAGACTATAATCGTAAAAATAAATGTTGTGGCAAATAGGGGGGAATAAAACCCGTAGGTAAGACCGATAGCCGTGGTAAGGGCGCAAACGGTAGCGGAGTGCGAGCTAGGCATCCCGCCGGTGCCTATAAACCATCTGAAATCGAATCTTTTTTCCCGTAGTATACCAACTATTACCTTAAAGGCCTGGGCTACAAACCAGGCCAGAAATGTGGCCATTAGAACTCTATTTTGCGCTATTTCTGCAAAAAAATTATCTTCCAAAGCAACACCTCTTCCTTATAATTAAGTTATTATTATATTATAATAGCTTATCAAACGCAAGGGTTAAATAAGTACCCCTTTAATTTCTTATTAGAGCCAGGGCCTCAGCCCTTGTCTTTTCGTTTTCTCTGAATATACCTCTTACGGCGCTTGTTATAGTCATTACGCCGGGTTTTTTTACTCCGCGCATACTCATGCACAGATGCTCCGCCTCTATTATTACGAGCACTCCTTTGGGTTTTAATTTTTCCATTATTACATCCGCGATATCGGTCGTAAGGCGTTCCTGTATTTGCAGTCTTTTTGAAAATACATCTACAACTCTGGCCAGTTTGCTTAAACCCGTTACGCGATTCCCGGCCGGGATATAGGCTACGTGCGCCTTGCCTATAAAAGGAAGCATGTGATGCTCGCACATCGAGTATAGAGGTATGCCCTTCAGTAATATTATCTCATCGTGATCCTTGTTAAAGATAACCTTCAGTTCTTTACGTGGGTCTAAATTGATGCCACTCAATATTTCGCCGTACATCTCGGCTACTCTTTTGGGCGTATCGCTGATCGCCCCTTTTCTTAAATCCGCTCCGACCGCCTCCAGAATCATGCGGACCGCTTTTTCTATCTTTTTCTTGTTCATTAGCGCCTCCAATTCTAGTAGTCAGTGATTAGTGGCCGAGTGGTCAAGTGTACTTAAAACACTCGATCACTTGGTCGCTTGACCACTTGTCACTCATTTCCCTATGCAGAACTCCCCAAAAATCCTATTTAACAATTCCTCTCCAGCCATCTCGCCTATGACTTCTCCGAGATAGTTCAAGGATTCCTTTATATCAAGGGCGATGAATTCCGGAGAAAGACCCTTGCTTAACGATTCTTTTGCCTTGCCGATATACTCGTATGCCTTTTTTATTGCCTCGGTGTGCCTTACATTTGTAACGAGAACATCGTTGCTTGAAAAAACTTCTCCGTTCCATACCATTCTTAAAATAGTTTTTTCCAAGACATCCATACCAAGGCCCTTTGCCGCTGAAATTTCCACACTTTTCTTATCGGGCAATTCGCTTTTCACTTTTTTTAAATTGAGCTTATTCGGCAGATCTATTTTATTAACAACGATTATGGTCTTTTTATCTTTAATGATGTCAATGATGTGCTTGTCTTCGGCGCTCAGCTCCCGACTATTATCCAGCAACAGCAGTATAAGGTCCGAATCGTTTATGCACTTTTTTGTCTTCGCTATGCTTTCTTTCTCTATCAGACATGAGGAATCTATTATACCAGCAGTATCGGCTACGCGCAAAGGAATACCTTTTATATTTATCACTTCCTCTATTACGTCGCGCGTAGTGCCGGGAATAGGCGTAACTATAACGCGATCTTCTTTTAAGAACGCATTCATCAATGTGGATTTGCCGACATTCGTTTTGCCGCAGATCACCATCGAGACACCTTCTCGCAAAACTTTGCCGCATTCTGAACTCTCTATTAACGCCTTTAATTTTTTAAGGACTCCTTCCATGTTTTTCGACAACTCTATGGAATTAAATATCTGGATGTCCTCTTCAGGGAAATCTACAGCCGCCTCAACGTGAATATAAAAATTCATGATTGTTTCTCTTATGCCTCTTATCTCTTTGGATAATTTTCCTTCCAATTGCCCCAATGCCGCTTTTAAACTCGCATCGGTCTTCGAGCGAATAATATCCAATACCGCCTCTGCCTGCGAAAGATCTATCCTTCCGTTTAAGAATGCCCTTTTTGTGAACTCGCCCGGCTCGGCCAGTCTCGCCCCGAGGCTCATTACAAGTTCTAATGTTCTTTTTAACGGCACTATGCCGCCGTGGCAGTTTATCTCGACAGTGTCTTCTTTTGTGTAACTTTTAGGCGAGCGCATAACGGTGAGTATAACTTCGTCGATTACTTCGGGTTCTAGGTTAGAGGTTTTAGATTTTTGTCCGCCTTCGTTGAAACTTCGGCGGACATCCGCCGAAGCCTTTGGCGAAGGCGGATGATTTTTCACTATGTGCCCATAATGTGTCGTGTAAGTTTTAACTTTTGAAGGTCTTGTGCCGTTCCGGGATAAAAAAATCTTATCGGCTATGGAAAGCGCTTCTTTTCCGCTAAGGCGCACTATACCGATACCACCTTCACCGACCGGGGTCGATATCGCCACTATTGTGTCATCTAAACCTATTTTTTTACCCATACCATTTGCTATTTGCCATTTGCTATTAGCTATGTGCCATTAACCGCTTTCTGGCTTCGCCGACTACGAAAAGCGAGCCTGTTATTAATACGAGGCCATCTTTTTTGGCTATTTTTCTGCCAAACGCCACAGCTTCTGTTACGCTACCAGTGAGTTGTGAATCTTTATTTATGTATCTTTTTATGGAAGTTGGATCTTCTGCCCTTGGGGTATTAGCCTTTGTGAGTATCACATAATCGCTTATTTCACTTAATTCGCGACAAATGCCGGCTACATCTTTGTCGTTAGATATCCCTAATATTAAAATTAATTTGTTAAATTTAAAAGTTCTTTTTATGGCATTTTTTAAAGCGCGAGCGCTTGCCCCGTTCTGAGCGCCGTCAAGAATAATATAAGGGTTTTCGCTCATTATTTCCAATCTTCCGGGCCATCTCGCCTTTTTGATCCCTTCCTTTATACGCACGCTATCAATGATTATATCGTGAAATCTCAAGGCCTCTGCTATGCCAATAGCCGTCGCTGCGTTTATAAGTTGGTGTTCGCCCAAAAGTTTACTTTCTAAATGAGCGTATTTTTTAAATATACCGCACACAGTGAAGATTTCGCTATTTTTCTCCGTGCTGACGCTTTCGTAAGATATATCCCTGCCGACTTCGTAAAGCTTCACACCTTTTAAGCTGCATTCCGAGCGAATGACTTCTCCTGCTTCGGGCAGTTGCGGCGCGCTTATGCACACGCAATCCTTCTTTATTATAGCTGCCTTTTCTACGGCGATATCTTTAATAGTCGGCCCGAGCTGGTGGGTATGCTCTAAACTTATGGGGGTAATGGCCGCAACAAGCGGTTTTTCTATAATATTCGTTCCGTCCAACCTCCCGCCCAGGCCTACTTCAAGAACAGCCATATCGCATTTCTTCATTTTAAAATAAAGAAACGCCATTGCGGTGTATATTTCAAAGAATGAGAATTTATACTTGTTTTGCCTCTCCACGGCAAGCTTCACGATTCCCGCTAATTCCGCAACTTCTTCTTCCTTTATATCTTCGCCGTTTATCTTTATTCTTTCGCAAAAGGAAATAAGATGAGGCGATGTGTATAATCCTGTTTTAAACCCGGTTTCTTTTAAAATCGAGGAAATTATAGCGCTTGTGGAGCCTTTGCCTTTTGTCCCTGTTATATGGACGGCCTTGATGTTTTCATGCGGATTGCCGAGAAGCCCTGCCAAGAAACGCATCCTGTCAAGCTTGAAAGATGCCCTGTAATCGTATGAGGGTAACTTTTCGTAATTGATAAATGAATCAAGATACTTTATAGCTTCGCTATAGTTCATTATGATAAATGATTACAGTGATTTCCCGCTTAAAAATAGCATTATCAGATTACAGTGATAGATTTTTTTATCACTGTAATCTTATTTTCATCACTGTAATCATGCTTCCATCACTGTAATCATTTTTTTATCACTGTAATCTTATTTTATTATTATTCTTAAATATATCTTAATGTTTAAAGTGCCGCACGCCGGTAAATACCATAGACATGCCGAGCTTGTCGGCTGTCTTTATGATCTCTTCGTCCTGGATCGAGCCACCCGGCTGTATTATGGCGGCAATGCCCGCTTTTTTGGCTCCCTCGATCCCGTCGGGTTTTGGGAAAAACGCATCACTTATGAGAACCGCGCCTTTTGATTTCTTGCCCGCCTTATGAGCCGCTATCATTACAGAATCCACCCTCGACATCTGTCCGGCCCCTACGCCGACCGTTTTGGTGCCTTGACAGAACAGAATAGCGTTGGATTTCACGTGTTTGCAAAGCCGCCAGCCGAAAAGCATGGATTCGATCTCGCTTTTCGTGGGCTTCTTTTTTGTCACAACCTTAAGGTCTTTTTCTGTTATTGTTTTGAGGTCCCTATCCTGCACAAGCATGCCGCCCGTAACTTTTTTCATATCGTAGTCTGAGCCTCTCGGCTTCTTACCGAATCCCGGGACTTCCATAAGCCTTACGTTCTTTTTTTCTTTTAAGATCTCGAGGGCCTTATCGCTATATTTTGGGGCGATTATACACTCCACGAAACCTGATTTAGCTATTATGCCCGCCATCTTCGTATCTACTTCTCTATTTAAGCCTATTATCCCGCCAAAGGCGCTCATAGGATCGCAGGCTAGCGCGTCTTTAAACGCTTTCTCGATGGTAGGCGCGACAGCCGTACCGCACGGATTACTGTGTTTTATGATCGTTACAGCTGGTTCCTCGTAATCCTTCACGATCTCAAGCGCCGCGTTGATGTCGAGAATATTATTAAAAGATAATTCTTTCCCGTGAAGCTGTTTTGTCGTTGATACGCTCGGTTCGTCTACGCCTTTATCAATATAAAAAGACGCCTTCTGGTGAGGGTTCTCCCCGTAACGAAGTTCCTGGGCTTTTTCGTATCTAAGCTGGAGGGTTTTGGGAAATCTTTCCAATTGAGCGCTTTCGGCTTCTTTCTCGAGCCTCCCATGTAAAAAATTATATATAGCATTGTCATAACGCGACGTCAGCTTGAATACTTCAAGCGCCAAATCGCTTAAGGTTTTTTCGCTAAGCGAACCTTTACTATCCATCAATTCTTCGAGGATCTCGTGATACTTGGAAGGGTTTGTTATTACCGCGACGCTTTTATAATTCTTAGCCGCGCTTCTTAACATGGACGGGCCGCCTATGTCTATATTTTCTATGGCTTCCTCAAGACGCACGCCTTCTTTCTGGACTGTTTTTTCAAAGGGATAAAGATTCACCACCACCATATCTATAAGTTCGATCCCATGCTCTTTAACTTTAGCCATGTGTTCAGGATTATCTCTTAAGGAAAGAAGCGCTCCGTGCACTTTTGGATGCAGGGTCTTGACCCTGCCGTCTAACATTTCAGGAAAGCCCGTATAATCGGAAACGTCGCGCACAGGAATGCCGAGCTCTCTGATCCTTTTTGCCGTACCGCCTGTGGAAAGCATATCTATACCTAGCTTATGAAGACCTTTGACAAATTCGTCCAATCCTGTTTTGTCAGACACGCTTATCAGAGCTCTTTTTACTTTCATCGGATACTCCTCCTCTTCTTTGAATAACCCAAGCTATGCAGTCCCGAGTTACCATAGTATATCATAAGTAACGAGGGGTTCCATTTTTGGAAAAATATTATAACACCATTAATACATAAAGACAAGGAGTTTTTGCGCGGAATATGAACAATCGTAGTTACCATCTCCAGTTAAATCTGCGGTTAGTTAATAAAAGGTTACTAACTATACAATAATACTATGAGTTGGTTAATACTAGGTTACATAACCTAGTATTAACAATCCTCTATGCTAAAACTTAAGCTTATTAACCTATATTAACAAAAATGTAGCTCAAGAATGTAGTTATTAACTTAATTTTATTTCTCGCTCATTCTGTTGTTAGTAATTAAAAAACTATGATATTCTGATTGAATTTACCTTTAATATATGTTATACTTTTACAGGTTAGCAATTTAAAAAGGAAGCGATTAATTGAAAATTCACAATAAATTTTATAAGATAACCTCTTTACTCCTACTAATAGCTTTCACATTCACACAACTATCCTACGCAAATATTTCTTCATTTAAAAACTACGATACGCTCGCAACAAATCATGAATTACATGGGCCACAACGAGCCGAAACACTTGAGGTTGAGGATGCTGTCGCCTTAATTGGCACTATTCTATCGCAAATAGAAATTGATGTAGACGGCGCCGAAAACCAAGCTTCTGCTAAGACTGCTATGATAGACTTGCGCAGAGGTCTAATTTCGCCCGATGAAGCCAGACAAAAATTGGCAAGT
>PEWV01000009.1 GCA_002780005.1 Candidatus Aquitaenariimonas noxiae
GATTAAATTTCAGCAGATAAGTTTTCAAAATAGGTTCGAGCAGCGTTTAATAGCTGCGACCATTGAATTTGCCTGTTGCTAGGCAACAGGCAAATTCATCCCGAAGCCTATTTGAAAATTATCGAAGAGAATTTTCAAATGTTCAGGCAAGGGACAAAACAGCAAGAGGTTTCATTATGAAAAAAGTAAATATAGGATTGATCGGTTTTGGGACAATAGGAAGCGGCGTAGCTGAAGTCCTTGAAAACAGGCAGAAGTTTATAAGAGAACATTCCGGCTTGGATGTAGCTATCAAATGGGTATGCGATAAGAATCACGCCGTATTGAAGAAAGTCAGATTAGGGCAGACGAAAATAACAAGCAACGCCTATGACGTTTTGCGCGATAAGAACATTGATATTGTTATTGAATTGATCGGCGGGACTAAAGAGGCGAAGGACGTTATAGTTAAAGCTATAAAAGCAAAAAAGCACGTTGTCACGGCGAATAAGGCGCTCTTGGCGCTTTACGGCAGAGAAATATTTAAAATAGCCGATAAAAATAGCATCATGGTGAGATTCGGCGCGAGTGTCGGAGGAGGTATACCGATAATCAGGGCCCTGAGAGAAGGTTTTATTTCTAATAGGCTTGATAGGATCTATGGAATAATAAACGGAACGTCAAATTTTATTTTGACAAAAATGGCCGACGGCAAATATGATTTTGGCAAGGCATTACGCGAGGCGCAGGAAAAGGGATTTGCCGAGAGAAATCCGGAATTGGATATAAGCGGAATGGATTCCGCGCATAAATTAGCTATTCTCATATTAATAGGCTTTAGGTTCCCGATAAACTTCAAGGATATTTACGTTGAAGGTATTGGCGGTATAGAGGCGGGCGATATCGAATACGCCAAAGAATACGGGTATACTATAAAACTTCTCGCCATAGCTAAAAGGAATAACGGAAGGCTTGAGGCGCGGGTTCATCCGACTCTTCTTCCGAACGCGCACGTCTTATCAAATGTTAGCGGTATTTATAACGCTATTCACATTAAAGGGGACCTTATAGGCGAAAGCCTTTTTTACGGCGAAGGGGCAGGCAAATTTCCGACCGCAGGTACTGTGGTAAGCGATATTATCGATATAGGGTCTCGCCTGAGAACGGAGAGCAAAGATTATATCCTGGTGTCCGATTCGGAAAATAAACTATCCGGCATAAAGAAAATAGGCGAAATAAGGACCAGGTATTATGCGCGGTTTTCAGCGATCGACAAGCCTGGGGTGCTTGCAAAAATTTCAGGTATTTTAGCGCGCCATAATATCAGCATAGCCAGCGTTACTCAGAAAGAACGCAAAACTGCCCAGGTGGTGCCAATTGTAATGATGACCCATGAGGTATTAGAGGCAGATATGCAGAAAGCCATAAGGACTATCGACAATTTGGATATTATAAAAGATAAATCTATCCGGATAAAAGTTGAGAGCGAGTAAATATGTACAAAGGTATAATTGACAGATATAAGGATTATCTGCCCGTAACGGGCAAGACCCCTATTATTACTTTAAACGAAGGGAACACCCCTTTAATAGAGGCAAAGGCTTTGAGTGAATTTGTCGGCGGAGGCATAAAAATATTTCTAAAGTATGAAGGATCGAATCCGACCGGTTCTTTTAAAGATAGAGGTATGACCCTTGCCATTTCAAAGGCTGTGGAAGAGGGTTCGAGGGCGGTCATGTGCGCCTCTACTGGGAACACTTCAGCGTCGGCTGCCGCGTACGCCGCGAGGGCAAAAATAAAATGTATCGTCTTGATACCTGAAGGCGCGATAGCTTTGGGCAAACTTGCGCAAGCCCTTATACACGGCGCGCAGGTCCTGGCTGTAAGGGGAAATTTTGATGACGCGCTTACTCTGGTAAAAGATATTACAGCAAAGTGCCCTATTACTTTGGTGAATTCGATAAATCCTTACAGGATAGAAGGGCAGAAGACCGGCTCTTTCGAAATATGCGACGACTTAGGCCTAGCCCCGGATTATCACGCTATTCCGGTGGGGAATGCCGGGAATATCACTTCCTACTGGAAAGGTTACAAAGAATATAAAGAAAAAGGCAAAATTAAAAACCTGCCAAAGATGATAGGCTTCCAGGCAGATGGCGCCGCGCCTATCGTAAAAGGAAAGGTCATAAAAGACCCTCATACAATAGCGACCGCTATTAAAATAGGGAATCCGGCGAGCTGGAAGAGCGCTGAGGCCGCTAGGGATGAGTCAGGCGGTATTATAGAAGCGGTTACGGATGATGAGATATTGGATGCATATAAATTCCTGGCGGACAAAGAAGGTATTTTTGCCGAGCCGGCCAGCGCGGCAAGCGTGGCAGGTGTGATAAAAAAGGCGAGACAAAATTATTTCAAGAAGAACTCTAATATAGTATGCGTGCTGACCGGTCATGGATTAAAGGACCCGGATAGGGCTATAGCAAGCATAAGCAAACCGAGCGTCGTAGACGCGAATTTAAAAAACATACTCAAAGAGATAGGATACTAATATGAAATACGCTGTCTTGGTTGGTGACGGAATGAGCGACAGGCCCCTGAACGAACTTAATGACAGGACCCCGCTTGAAGTGGCCAAAATCCCGAATATGACTGAGATCGTAAAAGAAGGAAGTATTGGTTATAGTTTTACTATCCCGCGTGGATTCACGCCCGCGAGTGACGTTGCGAACATGGCGGTATTGGGTTATGACCCGACGGTTTATTATAAGGGTAGAGGCCCCCTCGAAGCGGCTAATATGGATATAAAACTCAGCGATGACGAGATTGCCTTTAGATGCAATCTCGTAACTGTTGCCGACGGCAGGCTGATAGATTATAGCGCCGGTCATATAAGAACTAAAGAGGCGTCCATATTGGTAGACGCGCTGGATAAAAAATTATCAACCAAAGACGTGAAATTCCATTCCGGGGTCAGCTATCGGCACTTGGTCATTATAAAGAAAGGAACTTCCGGAGGAGGCGATTTTGGAGCCATATGTTTTCCTCCTCACGATATAGTCGGACAACCTGTGTCTAAAAATCTGCCCAGGGGGGAAGGCGCGGCTGTTTTGATAAAGTTTATGGAAAGCTCTGTTCCCGTTCTCGCAGAGCACGAAGTGAATAAAGTGCGGGTTGATCTAAAAGAGAACCCTGCGAACATGGTCTGGTTATGGGGGCAGGGGACCAGTCCGAATATGCCGCCATTTTTTGACAAGTACAGCGTGAAAGGTTCGGTGATATCGGCAGTAGACCTCGTGAACGGTATAGGAAAACTTGTAGGTCTCAATGTGATAAAGGTCCCGGGAGTTACAGGATATTATGATACGAATTATCAAGGCAAGGGCGAATACGCCGTAGAGGCATTGAAAGAAAGCGATTTTGTATTCGTGCACGTAGAGGCACCCGACGAGGCAGGGCATAACGGGGATGTAAGAGCTAAAATAGCGGCTATCGAAAACTTTGATAAGCATATAGTGGGCCCGGTATTTAAATATCTCAAAGGGCTTAAAAAATGGCGCTTGATGGTTCTTCCCGACCACGCGACGCCTATTTCCATAAAGACCCACGCATCGGATCCTATTCCTGTGGCTTTCTGCGGGAAAGATATCGCCCCGGATGACGCGGTCGTGTTCAGCGAAAAAGCGGCGAGGGCCAGCAAACTTTCTTTCGAGAAGGGCCATAAGATGATGGATTATCTTATTAATTTGGAAAAATAATTTTACTAAAATCGAAGGAAGGATTAGGGTAAAAAGAATGAGAAGTGAGAATATCATAGTGCAAAAATATGGCGGAAGCAGCGTGGCGAATATAGAGCGGATAAAAAGGGTTGCCAGAAGGGTAGTTTTGTATAAGACTAAAGGGCACGATCTCGTAGTTGTAGTGAGTGCGCTTGGAGATACTACCGACGAGCTTTTGGAATTGGCTTACGGGATAAGCAAGATGCCGCCCGAAAGAGAGCTAGACATGTTGATGTCTACCGGGGAACAGGTATCAGCCGCGCTCTTAGCGATGGCAATACATAAACTTGGCTATGAAGCGATATCATTCACGGGCGCCCAGGCAGGTATTATTACCGACGGAGTTCACACAAAGGCGCGAATAATAGATATGGGCACGGACAGGATCCATAAAGAACTTGAAAGCGGCAAGATCGTGATAATAGCCGGCTTTCAGGGCATCAATGTAGACCAAGAAATAACCACTCTCGGCCGGGGCGGTTCCGATATAACAGCAGTAGCATTGGCTAAAGTTTTAAATGCCGGGATGTGCGAAATATATACGGATGTCGAGGGAGTATATACATCAGACCCGCGCGTGGTGAAAGACGCGCGCAAGCTTGATCAGATAAGTTATGAGGAAATGCATGAGCTCGCGTCGGCAGGCGCCCAAGTTATGCAGGCGAGAAGTATCGAAGCTGCCAGCAAATACAACGTGCCGTTGCACATAAGAAGCAGTTTTTCGTATAAAGAGGGGACTTATATCACTAAGGAGGCTAAATCCATGGAAAATGTTCTGATAAGCGGTGTAACGGTCAACAAGAACGAGGCCAAAATAACTATATGTGATGTTCCTGATAAACCAGGCGTCGCGGCTAAAATATTCAAGGCCATCGCAAAAGAGAATATCAATGTAGATATGATAATTCAAAATGTCAGTAGAACCGCAAAAGGCAAAGCCAAAAAAGCACTTTCAACCGACTTATCGTTTACGGTGCCAGGGGGAGATCTTTTAAAGACAATGAAAGTGACGCGTGCCATAGCTAAAGAAGCCAGGGCCGGCGGTGTTATACAAAACAATAATATAGCTAAGGTATCGGTTGTCGGGGTGGGGATGCGGTCACATTCCGGAGTGGCCGCAAGGATGTTCGACGTTCTTGCAAAGGCCAGGGTCAATATAGAAATGATCTCAACCAGCGAAATCAAAATATCCTGCGTTGTCTTAAGAAAGCACGCTGATAAAGCCGTGATCGCGCTTCATAAAGAATTTGAATTGGGGAAGAAGAAATAAAATTAGGAGATCAATATGCATAAAATAAAACTATACGATACAACACTGCGCGACGGCGCTCAAACCAGGGGGGTCTCCCTTACAGTAATGGATAAATTTAGGATCGCAAAAAAATTAGATCAGTTTGGGATCCACTACATAGAAGGCGGCTGGCCTTTTTCTAATCCGAGAGACATAGAATTTTTCAAAATGATCAAAAAAGAAAAACTTAAACACTCGCTTATCGCATCATTTGGGAGCACGAGAAAGGTCGGGACGAAGGCTTCCGGAGATCCGAATCTTCAGGCGCTTATAAACAGTCAAACCCCCGTGGTAACTATTTTCGGGAAAACATGGGACATGCACGTAACGGAAGTGCTAAGGACTTCGCTTGAAGAAAACCTTAAAATGATCGAGGATTCGGTCAGATATCTCAAGTCTAAAGGTAGAGAAGTTATTTATGATGCCGAACACTTTTTTGACGGTTATATAAATAATCCCGGTTATGCCATGAAAACACTTTATGCAGCGATTGAGGTCGGGTGCGATGCGGTAGTGCTATGCGACACTAACGGCGGAACCGTTACTTTAGATGTGGCGAAAATTGTAGAGGAAGTGCTGCCCAAAGTAAAAGTGTCTTTGGGGGCCCATATGCATAATGATAACGGTATGGCTGTCGCCAATTCCATCGTGGCTATCCAGGCCGGATGCGACCATATTCAAGGGACAATTAATGGTTTAGGCGAGAGATGCGGCAACGCGGACCTTATTTCAATAGTTGCGAATTTGAAGCTTAAACTTAAAGTAGATTGCATTTCGGATAAATCCCTAAAAGAACTTACGGAGCTCTCTAATTTTATAGCCGACACGTGCAATATGAGACAGATGGATAATCAGCCTTTTGTAGGCGGGAGCGCGTTTGCCCATAAAGGTGGAGTCCATATAAATGCCGTCATGAAAAGCCCGATAACTTATGAACACGTTATGCCCGGAAAAGTCGGAAATCGAAGGCACCTATTGATTTCGGACTTGGCAGGAAAAAGCGGGATTATTCAGCGGGCCGAAGAATTGGATATTAAGCTCGACAAAAAAGACCCAAAAACCAAAGAGATCTATGCGCTTGTACAAAAGTTAGAGCACGAGGGATATCATTTTGAAGCGGCAGAGGCCTCTTTTGAACTTTTGATGAAAAGGGTCATGGGAAAGCTGAAAAAGTTTTTCGACCTGGAAGAATTTCGCGTGATCGTCGAGAATAGAGAAGGCAAATTAATAAGCGAGGCTACTATTAAAATAAGCGTCGGCAATGTTAAAGAGCACACGGCCGCTTTAGGCGACGGGCCTGTAAATGCCCTGGATAATGCGCTAAGGAAGGCCCTGAAAGGTTTCTATCCCAGGCTTTCAGAAATGCACCTTACAGATTTTAAAGTAAGGGTCCTGGACGAAAAGTCAGCGACTGCGGCAAGCGTCAGGGTTCTGATCCAATCGCAGGATGAAGATACGTCCTGGTGGACTATCGGAGTATCCGAGAACATTATCGAGGCGAGCTGGCTGGCATTGGTCGACAGTATCGAGTATAAACTAATGAAGGACCTAAAAAGGAAGTAGTTAGTAGATAGTAGCTAGGGATTAGGGATATAATCCCCCTGACTACTAACCCCTGACTACTAACTACTAATTATGAACGAGATCCCCACCAGATATAATCCCAAGGAAGTAGAGGATAAGTGGTACAAATTTTGGGAAGAAAATAAGTTATTCCACGCTGAGCCAAACTCAAAAAAGAAGCCATACACTATAGTTATACCTCCTCCGAACGTTACAGGTATACTCCACATGGGGCACGCCTTGAATAACACTATACAAGATATTCTAATTCGCTATAAAAGGATGAAGGGATATGAAGCCGAATGGATGCCCGGAACGGACCACGCAGGCATCGCTACCCAGAATGTCGTAGAAAAACAAATAGCTAAGGAGAAATTGAAGAGACAGGACCTGGGAAGGGATAAATTTCTAGAAAAGGTCTGGGCATGGAAAGAGGAATACGGCTCAACGATAATAAAACAGCTTAAAAAACTCGGGTGTTCATGCGACTGGGATAGGACCAGGTTTACCATGGATAAAGAGTATTCGAGGGCCGTTACGAATGTTTTCATTTCTTTGTGGGATAAGGGGCTTATTTATCAGGACGACAAAGTGATCAACTGGTGCCCGCGCTGCCTGACCGCCCTTTCTGACGAGGAAGCCCCGCATCGCGAGCTTGACGGGAACCTTTATTATATAAAATATCCTTTTAAAGATAACCCTAAAGAATTTATTGTCGTCGCCACTACAAGGCCAGAGACCATGCTTGGCGATACCGCCGTGGCTGTCAATCCTAAAGATAAAAGATATAAAAAGGTGATCGGAAAAACGCTGGTGCTGCCTTTGGTAAATAGAGAGATAAGGATAATATCCGATGCAATAATAGATATGAAATTCGGCACAGGCGCTGTTAAGGTTACGCCTGCGCATGACCCTAACGATGATATTCTTGGGAAGAAACATAATCTGAAATTTATAAATATATTCCATCCCGACGCGAGGCTGAACGAGAATGCCCTAGAGTACCGGGATATGGACAGGTTTGAGGCGAGAGAAGTCATATTGGAGGACTTAAAAGATCAGAAGCTTTTGGAGAAAATAGAACCGCATAAATTATCTGCGGGCCATTGCTACCGTTGCCATACAATTATTGAACCGTATCTATCGCGGCAGTGGTTCGTTAAAATGCAACCTCTCGCGAAGCCCGCGATCGAAGCGGTAAAGAAAGGGAGAATAAAATTTTATCCCAAGAGATGGACAAAGGTTTATCTTAACTGGATGGAAAATATACAGGATTGGTGCATCTCGCGGCAAATTTGGTGGGGGCACAGGATACCGATATGGTACTGTAAAAGTTGTGCGTCGAGCGTCGTGAGTCGTGAGAAAAATAAAACGCAGTACGCAGTACGCGATACGCAATACGTAAAAGGTATTATTGTTTCGGAGACAAAACCTGAAAAATGCCCTCATTGCGGCTCGAATGAGCTCGTCCAGGACCAGGATGTCTTGGATACGTGGTTCTCTTCCTGGCTTTGGCCGTTCGCCACTTTCGGATGGCCCGATAAAACAGAGGCCTTGAAATATTTTTATCCTACTGATTGCCTGGTTACGGCTCAGGAAATAATATTTTTCTGGGTCGCGAGAATGATAATAGCCGGATTTGAGTTTATGGGAGACATTCCATTTAGCCAAGTTTATATTCACGGCACAGTAAGAGACGATACGGGCAAGAAGATGTCAAAATCATTGGGTAACATAATAGATCCTCTTGAAGTCATAAATGAGTTCGGCTGCGACGCATTGAGGTTTAGCTTGGTTTCTATCACCTCGACCGGCCAAGACGTATTTTTATCAAAGAAGAAATTCGAGATAGGAAGAAATTTCGCAAATAAACTTTGGAATGCGTCCAGGTTTATTCTGATGAACTTGAGCGAAAAGATCGATGTTGATTTGTGCCAGTTTGTTCAGAAAGAGAAATTAAACCTTGCCGAGCGCTGGATCCTGTCAAGGCTTTACAACACGATCCAAGACGTTGACAAGGCGCTGGAAGATTATAGGTTTAATGAAGCCGCATCCATCTTGTATGAGTTCGTATGGCATAATTTCTGTGATTGGTATATAGAGACCGCCAAATTGAATATAAAAAACAAAACCACGCAGATCATCCTTTATAAGGTGCTTGAGAAATCTTTAAGGGTGCTTCATCCGTTCATGCCGTTTATCACCGAAGAGATATGGCAGAATCTGCCGCATCAAAATAAGGGATCAATTATGATAAACTGTATTCCGCACGTGCAAAAAGAGCTTCTGTCTATGAAAGACGAAAAAGATATGCAGCTTATTATAGACCTAGTCATTTGCATAAGGAATATACGCCACGAAATGCAGGTGCAGCTAGACAAGAAAATAAAGATCATCCTGGTGATCGACGAGAAAAAAGCAGCAAAGACTATAGAGGAAAACGCCTCATATATAAAGAATTTGGCTAAAGTCGAAACCATAGAGATATTAGAAAAACTGGCAAAACCTATTGTTCAAAGTGCCTCAAGCGTTGTCGGCAAATTAAGCGTATATATACCCCTTGCCGGGCTGATAGATGTAGATAAAGAAAAAGCAAGGCTCAAGGCTAAGATCGAGGAGTTGACAGGTTTTTTAAATTTAAATAATTCTAAATTGGAAAACAAGGATTTTACCAAAAAAGCCCCAAAGGAAGTTGTCGAGAATATCAGAATAAAGAATGAGACGGTAAAAGAATCGCTCGCGCAGGTTAAGAAAAACTTAGAGATGTTGAAATGACCTACTTTAATGATCTGGATAAAGCCAGGGTATTGCCGATACTGAGAGCTGCTTTGAAAGAAGACATAGGAAAGGGGGATATCACCACTTTCGCCACGATACATAAGTTTGCCAGCGTCAGGGCAGGTATAATAACTCGTGACGAAGGTGTTATATGCGGCCTCCCGATAGTAGATATGATACTTAATATTATGGATTACAGTGTTCGGGTCAAGCCTACTATAAATGAGGGCGATATCGCCCATGAAGATAAAGAGATTATTTTCATAGAAGGCCCGGCAAGGCCCATTCTCATGGCCGAGAGGACAATATTGAACTTTTTAGGAAGATTAAGCGGGGTAGCTACAAAGACAAGAAAATTCACCGAGAAGGTAAAAAAATATAATGTAAAAATAATGGACACAAGAAAAACGACTCCTCTTTTAAGGTATCTCGAAAAATACGCCGTGAGGGTTGGAGGAGGCTCCAACCATCGCATAGGTCTTTGGGACCAGGTCCTTATAAAAGATAATCACATAAAGACTATCAGGTGTATGAGGAGCCCAACTTGCGATAAAACGCCTACGCTAAAAGATATCGTATGCATAGCAAGGGAAAAAACGCAAAAGAATATAAAAATAGAAATCGAAGTAGAAAATTTAAAAGAATTCCAGGAGGCCATGCAGGCCAGACCGGATATCATAATGCTGGACAATATGAGTGTCGAAGACGCGAAAAAGGCCGTAGAGTTCAGGGGAGAAATGAAAGAGGATAAGGCCGTAAAGCTAGAGGTGTCCGGCGGTGTCACGCTCGACAATGTTGAATCGTATGCCGCCTCCGGCGTAGACATGATATCAATAGGCTCTCTCACCGCAGATGTGAAATCTCTCGACATGTCCCTAGAGGTAATGGGCTAAGAAATATTTATTGTCAGGTTACTAGCAGTTACTAAACCAAGCATTCATTTACAGTTTAGTTAATATAAGTTAATAAAAGTTACAGTAACTTTTATTAACTAAAGAAGTATTTGGCCCTCGATTAATAACTTATAGTAACCTTTGGTAACTTATAAAATATGTCAAATGCATTTAAATTAATTACGGAACTGAGGCCAAAGGGTGACCAGCCTAAAGCGATAGAAGAGTTGGCGCAAGCCATATTAAGCGGAAAGAGATTCAGCACCCTTCTTGGCGTAACAGGTTCAGGCAAGACCTTCACGCTGGCGAATGTTATCGCGAAAATCGGGAAGCCGGTGCTTGTCATCTCTCACAACAAAACGCTCGCTGCGCAGCTTTACGCCGAGTTTAAAGAATTTTTCCCGGAGAATGCCGTGGAATATTTTGTGAGCTACTATGATTATTATCAGCCCGAGGCCTACGTGCCTCATACGGATACGTATATCGAGAAAGACGCCTCTATCAATGACGAAATAGACAAGCTCAGGCTTTCGGCGACTAGTTCTCTTATGTCAAGAAGGGATGTCATCATCGTAGCAAGCGTTTCGTGCATATACGGCTTAGGTTCGCCTGAGGAATACGGAGAGCTGCTCGTGGTCTTGGAAAAAGGCAAATCGATCTCTAGAGAAGATGTTTTATCGAGGCTGATAAATATTTATTATGAAAGGAATGATTTCGATTTTAAACGCGGAACCTTTAGGGTAAGAGGCGAGACGCTTGAGATATTTCCGGCGTATGAGGATAAGGCCATAAGGGCCGTGGTCCCCGATGATAAAATAGATAGACTCGCCGAAATAGACCCGCTTACCGGTAAGGTTATTAATGAATTGGACAAGGTTGCCGTGTATCCCGCTAAACACTTCGTTACTACGAGCGATAAATTACAAAAGGCTATTCACGTGATAGAAGAGGAACTGAAGGGCCAGCTTGAGAAATTCCAAAAAGAGGGAAAGCTTTTAGAAGCCCAGAGACTTCAGACCAGAACCAGGTTTGATATAGAGATGCTTCAGGAAATAGGCTTTTGCAGCGGCATTGAAAATTACTCAAGGCTTATATCCGGAAGAGAGCCGGGCTCAAGGCCTTATTGTCTTATAGATTATTTCGGCTCCGATTTTCTTACGGTTATAGACGAATCTCACGTTACTATTCCACAGATTGGCGGTATGTATGAGGGGGATAGGGTGAGAAAACAGACGCTTGTGGACTATGGCTTCAGGCTGCCCTCAGCCTTGGATAATAGGCCGCTCAGATTTGACGAGTTTGAGAAATTAGTTAAACAAGTAATTTATGTTTCCGCTACACCCGGTGAATTCGAGGTTAAAAGAAGCGAAGGTGTCGTCGAGCAGCTTATAAGGCCCACAGGCATTGTTGATCCTGAAATTTTGGTGAAACCTACAAAGAACCAAGTGGATGACCTGATAAGCGAGGTAAAAAAACGCGCCGAAAGGCACGAGAGAGTGCTTGTAACTACTTTAACAAAACGGATGGCAGAGGACCTTTCAAAATATTTGGAGGAGATGGGCCTTAAGACAAAATACCTGCACTCTGAAATAGGCGCCATTGAAAGGGTTGAGATCTTAAGGAGCCTGCGCTTGCGGGAGTTTGATTGCCTCGTCGGCATAAACCTCTTGAGGGAAGGGCTTGACCTGCCCGAGGTCTCCCTGGTGGCTATTTTAGACGCCGATAAGGAAGGTTTTTTAAGGTCACAGACTTCCCTAATACAGATCGCGGGACGGTGCGCGAGAAATATCAACGGCCAGGTATTCATGTACGCCGACACTATAACCGGTTCTATGAGGCAGGCGATAAAAGAAAGCCGGAGAAGAAGAGAAACGCAGATCGAGTTTAACAAGAAATATAAAATAACTCCTACAACCGTAAAAAAGGCCATACACGAAGGCATAGTATCCTCTAAAAAGGCTAAGGAATTAATCCCGAAGCTTAGCGGTGAGAGCGTGGACGAGTATGAGCTTCATAGTTTAATTTCTGAGCTCGAACGCGATATGATGTCTGCGGCGCGAAATCTTCAGTTTGAAAAGGCCGCCATTCTGCGAGACCAGATAAAAAAACTACAGGCGCAGATACCCGATAAGAAGGAAACCGGCATTAAATAGAAGGGGCAGGTTTATGGATGAAGAAATCTTAAAAATATTTAAATCAAGGCCGAATGAATATATATCCGGGGAAGAATTAAGCTTGTCTCTGGAGGTTTCCAGAACAGCCATCTGGAAACACATAGAAAAGCTGAGGAAAGACGGGTATAAAATAGAGGCTGTTCCTAACCTGGGCTATAAACTCTTGTCTACCCCCGATAAATTATTGCCAGAAGAGCTTAAGATAGGCTTGAATACTAAGATAATTGGGAAGCGGATTTTTTCTTATGCGAGCGTGGATTCTACCAATGCGATCGCGTATAAATTTGCAGAGGACGGATTTGAAGAAGGGACGGTCGTAGTAGCCGAGGCCCAGACAAAGGGCAAGGGCCGGCTTGGCCGGACTTGGATTTCGCCCAAGGAAGCCGGAATATACTTTTCATTCATTTTGAGGCCTGATATCTTACCGTCGGAAGTGTCAAAGATAACACTTCTTTCTGCAGTGGCTGTCACAAAGGCTATAAGAGAAGTTTCAGGGCTTAATGCTGTGATAAGATGGCCGAATGATGTTTTAATAGATAATAAAAAGGTATGCGGAATATTGACCGAAATGAAAGCCGAGCAGGACAAGATAGATTTTATGATAATCGGGATAGGAATAAATGTGAATACGCAAAAAGCCGACCTCCCGGAAGAGGCAACCTCTTTAAAAGAGGAAATAGGCGGTGATGTTCAAAGGATAATGTTGGCTAAGGCAGTGCTGGAGCATTTCGAACATTATTATGTTTTATGCATGAAAAAGGGTTTCGAACCTATAATTAATGAGTGGCATAAGTTCTCGGCTATGTTGGGCTCAAGAGTAAAAGTTATATGCCATGATAAAGAGATCCAAGGCCAAGTGCAGGATATAGACGAGAGCGGGGCTTTGGTTATTAGGCTGGATAACGGTCTTATGGAGCGCATTTTTACGGGCGATGTCAGATTTTTGAGATAACGGAGGATAAAAAGTGGTCTTAGCGGTTGATATAGGAAATACTAATATTGTCTTGGCGCTTTTTAAAGGCAAAAGGTTCATAAGTGAGTTGAGGATCCCTACAAATCCCCATAAAGGGATCTATGTATATAAAAATAAGGTGCTTAACTTCGTAAAGAGTAACAATAAATCCGAAACGCCTCAAGCAATAATAGTCTCGAGCGTTGTTCCCGGCGCGCTAGCCAGCACAAAGAAGATGCTAGCGGCCAACTTCGATACGGTGCCTTTAATATTAGGAGAAAGTATTAAGGCGCCTATAAAAAATGAATATAGAAAACCTGGGCAAGTAGGCCAGGATAGGTTAGTAAACGCCTTTGCCGTGCTGTGTTTTTATAGGAAACCGGCAATTATACTTGATTTTGGCACGGCAGTTACGATCGACGTGTTATCTAAGGAAGGTTCTTATCTAGGAGGGGTGATTGTGCCGGGCGTTGAACTGTCAATAGAAAATCTCACAAGACGAGCCGCCCTTTTGCCTTATATAAATTTAAGAAAACCAAAGGATATACTAGGGCAGAGCACAGTAGAAAGCATGCTTAGCGGGATCTTCTACGGATACGCGGCATTATGCGATGGGATTATAGATAGGCTCAAACGAAGGTTAAAAATAAAACCTATTGTTATAGCTACCGGCGGTCATTCGAAGCTTCTTTCCAGTTATTGTAAGAATATAGACGCGATAGATCCCCACCTGACCCTTAAGGGGCTTAATCTTATATATCTTACTATTTCTAAAAAGAGCTAGAATTGACGAAATAGCTTGCTTTTTGTCTTAATGTAGCTTAAAATGTATATTATAAGCTATTATACGAGTTGATTTTTCCGGCTTGTTTTTGTATCATATATTACTTGTTAGCACTCGGTTAAGAGGAGTGCTAAGGGAATCCAAAAATAAAGAAACGTTAAAAAAACGGGAGGTGTATGTATGGCAAAGATTCAACCATTGGGAGATCGAGTCTTGATAAAAGTTTTAGAGGCCCAGGAAAAGACCAAGGGCGGAATAGTTTTACCGGATACGGCTAAAGAGAAACCGCAGGAAGGGCAGGTAGTGGCGGTAGGAAAAGGGCATATTTCCGAAGAAGGCAAAGTGACGCCGCTTGAATTAAAGGCCGGAGATAAGATCTTATTCGGAAAATACTCTGGAACCGAGATTACAGTAGACAGTGAGGATTATCTAATACTAAAAGAAGAAGATATCCTAGCGATAATAAAGTAAAAAGATTTAACTTAAAAAGGAGGTCGATTACCGTGGCAAAGCAATTAAAATTTAACGAGGAAGCTCGCAGGGCTATTATGTCAGGCGCAAAGCAATTGGCTGATGCAGTAAAGGTTACGCTTGGCCCTAAGGGCAGGAATGTTATTCTGGAAAAGAAGTTTGGCGCTCCGACAATCACAAAAGACGGAGTTACAGTAGCGAAAGAGATAGAATTGAAGGACCCATACGAAAATATGGGGGCTGAGATGATAAAAGAAGTTGCTTCGAAGACATCTGATATAGCGGGCGATGGTACCACAACCGCTACGATTTTGGCGGAAGCTATATTTAAGGAAGGGTTAAAGAACGTAACCTCCGGGGCTAACCCGATGGACCTTAAAAGAGGCATCGATAAGGCCGTGGAAAGGGTAGTTGAGGAATTAAAGAAAATATCGAAACCTGTAAAAGACAAAAAAGAGATAGCCCAAGTAGCTACTATCGCCGCCAATAATGACCACAAGATAGGCGAGCAGATAGCAGAGGCCATGGATAAGGTCGGAAAAGACGGCGTTATTACTGTTGAGGAAGCGAAAACGATCGAGACGACTTTGAATATAGTGGAAGGTATGCAGTTTGACCAGGGCTACCTTTCCCCGTATTTTGTTACAGACGCCGAAAGAATGGAAGCGACATTGGAAGATCCTTATATCCTGATCCATGAAAAAAAGATCGCAGGGTTAAAGGATATGCTTCCGCTCTTAGAGAAGATCGCAAAGACAGGCAAGCCTATTTTATTGCTTTCCGAAGAAGTCGAAGGCGAAGCATTAGCAACTCTTGTAGTGAATAAGCTCCGCGGAACGCTGGCATGCTGCGCTGTAAAGGCCCCGGGATATGGCGACAGGCGCAAGGCCATGTTAGAAGACATAGCGACTCTCACGGGCGGCAGGGCTATTACAGAGGATTTAGGAATAAAGCTCGAGAACGTTAAACTCGAGGATTTGGGAAGGGCCAAGAGGGTAACCGTTGATAAAGATGATACAACGATCGTGGAAGGCGCGGGTAAAACCTCTGACATAAAGGGAAGAATCGCTCAGATAAAGAAACAGATCGAAGATAGCGATTCAGATTATGATAAGGAGAAACTTCAGGAAAGGCTCGCAAAGCTTTCAGGCGGAGTGGCCGTGATAAACGTCGGGGCCGCAACCGAGACAGAGATGAAAGAGAAAAAGGCCCGAGTTGAAGACGCTTTGCACGCTACCAGAGCCGCGGTTGAGGAAGGCATTGTTCCTGGCGGCGGAGTGGCTCTCCTTAGATGCGTTGATAAGCTTGCCGATCTAAAAGCGAAAGGCGACGAAGCCATAGGTATTTCAATAATCAGAAGGGCCCTGGAAGAGCCTATAAGACAGATCGCAGCTAACGCAGGAGCCGAAGCTTCAGTGATCGTGGATAAAGTAAAGAATGAAAAAGTGAACGTAGGTTATGACGCCGACAAAGGCGTGTTTACAGACATGATCCAGGCCGGGATCATCGACCCGACAAAAGTTACAAGAAGCGCCCTTCAAAACGCTGCTAGTATTGCCGGGTTATTATTGACGACCGAGGCTTGTGTAGTAGAAATTCCTGAAGAAGAAAAAGCGCCGGTAGGTATGCCGCCAGGAGGAATGGGCGGAATGGGCGGAGGAATGTACTAAAAAACAGTCGTGAGTCGTGAGTTGTAAGTCGTGAGTTTAGATTGGCCGGGGAGTTAGTTCCCGGCCAATTTTTTTCTGTTGACATAAAAAATTAATCTTGTATAATTATTAGCTACCAAACGAAGGGATCTGTTATGGCATTCTGGATAGGAAAAAATAGAAAAGCAAGACGATGTTACGGTTTTGATGAAGTTGCTCTTGTCCCGGGGAATGTTACCATAAATCCTAACGAAACAGATGTCAGCTGGAAATTAGACGGCAAGAAATATAATATACCGATAATAGCGTCCGCTATGGACGGAGTCGTAGATGTGAATTTTGCCATAGCAATGGGGAAATTAGGCGGGCTGGCTGTTCTAAATCTCGAAGGTATCCAGACCAGATACGATAACCCCAAAGAGGTTCTCGATCAAATATCGCATGCCGACGTAAAAGGCGCCACAGAATTAGTCCAATCGATCTATAATAAACCCATAAAAGAGGAATTAATTGCTCAAAGGATCAAAGAGATCAAGAAAGCAAATGTCCCTGCGATAGTAAGCGCCATACCCCAAAGAGCCGAAAAATTCGGCCGGATAGCTCAAGAAGCAGGATGCGATATATTTATCGTCCAGGCGACAGTTACAACGGTTAAACATATCTCAACCGAATACAAAACATTAGACTTCAAGAAGTTCTGCAAGAAGATGAAAATACCGGTTGTCATCGGGAATTGTGTTACTTATGAAGTAGCCTTGCAACTTTTGGATACAGGGTGCAGCGGCCTTTTGATAGGTATAGGCCCCGGGACAGCCTGCACAACAAGAGGTGTCCTGGGCATCGGAGTCCCGCAGGTTACGGCGACATGCGATTGCGCGGCAGCGCGCGATAATTATTTTAAGAAAAAAGGAAAATATATACCGGTAATAACTGACGGCGGCATGTCCACGGGCGGCGATATCTGCAAAGCCTTTGCGTGCGGGGCAGATGCGGTTATGCTGGGTAATTCTTTCGCGAGGGCAGAAGAAGCTCCCGGTAAAGGATTTCACTGGGGGATGGCAACGCCTCATCCGAATCTTCCGAGAGGGACCAGGATACGGGTAGGAACTACAGGGACATTAAAGGAAATCTTATTCGGCCCGGCCAGGCTTGATGACGGGACACAAAATTTAGTCGGCGCTCTAATGACGAGCATGGGCAATATCGGAGCCAAAGATATAAAAGAAATGCATAAGACAGAAATAATTATTGCGCCTTCCATACAGACAGAAGGCAAGGTTTTTCAGGCTGCCCAGAAAGTGGGAATGGGGAAGTAAAAAGCAGCGATTAGCGGCTAGCGTTTAGCGTATAGTAAAAATAACAAATAGGGTTGCATTAAATTGCAGCCCTATTTTTATTGGCATAGGTGTTAGAGAATAAAAAAGCTTGATTTGGTCCCTTGACAAGGACCATTTTTATGCTATACTTATTATTAGCTTTAATAAAGGTTTTAGCCATTGAATTACTACTTGGGATAAAAGCACCAAACCTATGGAGGAGAGGGTGCAAAACCGCAGATCCGAAGAAGTAGTAAAAAGAGGCTATTTAAGAAAAGACATAGCCAGATCGTCCAAACCCCTTAGGGGCATTATATGGTGCGGTCTGGCTATTTCTATTTATAGGTTACGTATAGCACTTAATAGAGTATTATTAGATTCTATTACTATCAGTGTGCTAGTATCATTTTTATTTTCCACCATAACCCCGAGTTATTCCTTTGCTCTTGCCCCGGCCACAGGTGATCAAGAAAGCTACCAGTCTATGCTTGATTATATGTGGAGACTGAGGCACCAGCAGCACAATGACGAAACTACGCCACTGA
The DNA here is from genome assembly GCA_002780005.1 of Candidatus Aquitaenariimonas noxiae. GTDB lineage: Bacteria > Omnitrophota > Gorgyraeia > Aquitaenariimonadales > Aquitaenariimonadaceae > Aquitaenariimonas > Aquitaenariimonas noxiae. The sequence continues at coordinate 18,172 of PEWV01000009.1, forward strand.
CAATGGATGGTTTTATCGCAGCTCATGTTGAGTCAGGAGATATCTATACTATTTCAGATATAGATAGTAAGTTAGACCCAAGGCTTCTTGATAGGCTTGAAGAAATAAAAGGCGCCATCGGAGAGATATTAGCGGATAGTTGCCCTGATGTAGAAGATGGCCATGTCTTGCTGAGGAGATTGGAAGAAAGAGGTATTAAGATCCAGCTTCTTGTAGCTAGTGACGAAGAGAATTTACCAAAGTATGAAGAGATAGATGAACTTACCAATGGCGAAGAAAAAGGGCAAGAGGTAAGAGGTCATGCCTCAACCGATTATATAACATTGATAGTAAGAAGGGGAGAACTTGAAAAAGGAGAGGTATTACTCGGCAAAGGCAGAAGCTGCCATCTTGCCACTTTTGTTGCAGGCGTATGTGTCCATGAAATATTTGCACGCTCAAGCATGGCGCAAACGGCACTGGAAGCTCTAGGTGGCCAGGATGTTAACCGAGTACGCGGACTTCTTCATAGTCTTGAAGGCAGACGAAAACAGGCAGAGCAGGAAATAATAGAACACGGTCAAATAGAGGCCCCGGAGTTAAGAACAGAGCTAGCGCAACTCGAGTTTGATGAAACGTTATCAGATGACTTGAGAGATTATGCTGCTGATGCATCTAGTCAGGGCCATTTACCCGAAGATATAATAGAGATCCCATATATAGGCCGTAGATTACAGCCAGAACGGGAACTTACCGAACGACAGGCAGAAGAGAGGGCCTCAATAGAACTTCAAAAAGATATAGCTTTGCTAATAGCCGATCTAAAGCTAGTTATCGCAGACGCTAAAAGTGCCAGCACAGACACGCAAATGGCTGGTATTGAAGGACGCATGCGAAAATTACTTGAGCAAATTAAAGAAATCTATACCAGCGTTCCTGTAGCTATACAAGAAAATAGGCCTTATGGCTTCTACAAAGATCTTCTTGCGCAACTCAAAGAACGGCGTGATTCCAAAAATCCCGGATCCATATACCAGCAGATAGAAGAAGCTGACCGAAGGAACGATGCTAAAGCTCTTGCGCGGCTGAACCAAGAGGCGATACGAAATAACCGTTTAGTATTAAAGGTCCAAATGATGGTTGCGGGTAAGATTCTTACAGGCAGGTCAGGGCTTAAAGAATCTTCTATGATGCGAAACGCTGCTCTATGGTCATTAGAAGGCGCTTTAAACAGCGCAAAGGCGCTCGAAGACGAGCTTCATTACAGGACTCAGCGATTGAGAGTGGCTAAATTCGTACGTGAAATTGAAACTACAGATCCCATAGGCAATATAGTGCGGACATTCAGGCTCGAAGGTTTTAATATAGAAGTCTTAGAGCCCGCGCCCGGACAGGAAGAGCCCAAGGTCTCGATACGGCAGCAGAAATGGATCAATGTCCACACAAACCTTGAAAGGATCCAGCAAAATATAAGAAAGGGCAATATTGCAAAGGCGCTGGAACAGATAGACACACTCATCGCCTTATACAATGTACGTTACATTGTTGCAATGGAACGCTATAGGGATATTGCAGGAGAACTTAAAGCACTGCGTAAAGTAATACAAAAATTACCGGATGCCCAGGCGCCTCCTGCTTCGGCTAGCGAAGATACTGAAGCCAGAATAGATAATATTGCCAGAAACATAGTTCATCCCAAACAAAGAATTTGGGTAGATATACAATTCCAGGACCTAGCGGCTGCCTTCCGGAGCAGAATACATATACTCGCAGGGTATGTAACCGAATACAACCTGATCGTTGCTAATAAAAGTAATATAGAATACTATGCAGAAAAATTGCTAGTAGCACGTGAAAAAGGCTACCTTCCCCAAAGAAATAAAAACATTATACTTGGAGGCCTGACAAGATTAGTCGAGTGGACCGATAGGGGTTTTGTTTATCCTAAACAGTTTGCGACAATTGACCTTAAGCCGGCGATCGAGCTTATCGAAAGGGACGAATTTGAAAGCGCTGAAAAATATCTTAGAGAAGCTGTAGCGGAAATGGAAAAGCGTCTTGCAGAAATTACGAGAATCAGCGCAAATGAAAAAAAAGCAGCGGTCGCGCTATATGCTGAATTTAGAGACCATGACGTAAGCGCTAGGGTAGAAGGCATAATTGCTTCAGCAAGAGATAAAAATTTTGATCAGGCCCTTAACCAATTATCTGATTTAAGGGAGATGTATTTTAACCAGGAATTGGTTGAGCCGGGTTATGTCAGGGCAGAGTTCCTGCTTAGGGGGGTCGTATCTATGATACGCGGAGCCCAAAGGCAGAAAAATCCCGAACCAACAATAGCGAAATTACAAGAAAGACTGGATCAGGTTAAGGAAGATATAGCGCACAAAAACTCCTATAGGGTGGCTGTTACGCAAGAAAGTGGGGCTTCTAGATTTATTTTTATTAATCCTGGTACGACAGCCCGCGGGCTTCTTGCCATGCTAAAAAGAAATCCTAATGAGACTTCTATAAGTACAGGAGCTGGCTGGATACCGCAGGACCAGCTTACCAGTCATAAGCTGCGGGATAGCACAACAGTAACCATTGCCAGTAGCGAAAACGTGAGTTTTGGGGATATCTGCGCACTGGACGAACATGACCCGACTTTTGTAGGCCTGGATCAGCAGATCGCACAAACATTTGATACATTACGTAAGGCCCTCGGCGTAGAAGATCAGTTTATAAGCGAAACCCAATTCGACCAGGCTCTTCAAATGCAAGGAAAGGCTACACAAACCGAGCTTGCGGTGATAAGGGAAGATATAAAAAAGTTCCTACGAGAAAAAATACGCGGAGATCTCCCTAATATTTACTTCTTGCCCTCAGAAGGACTCTACCTCTGGGACGTAAACAACCACAACGCCGCAGCGCATTTTTCAAGAGATAACCATTCCATTTATATTAACCTCAACTTTGTACGATTCCTTCAACAAAATCTTGATGACCCGATAGAACTTCAACAAGCCTTCCGCGCGCTTGCACTGCATGATGCATTGCATATAGAAGGTAAAGCACACATATCTGCGCTACGGTCCTCCGGACAGGCATCGCCCGAATTAATGAGAGTTTTTGATAAGGCAAAATTTTTACATCTAGTTAGGCATGCTTTAGCTGATAAAAATTTAAATGTGCTTTCTAGTTGGAACATGCAACATTCAGAATATCGTTCTTTACAGCAAAGGCTTCGTAATAACATAGCCGGCGGCTATCCCGCAGTATTCACAGCATGGGCCGAGGATATAGCCAATATTGCAGAAGAAGTTACGGGTGAAAGACGGTATATACCATATAGCGATATTCGCCAGCGTATCGCATTCAACGAAGAAGAAGATAAAAAAGCTTTCCTTGAGATTGTACGACGCGCCTTGAAGGAAGACAATATAGGCATGCTTTCGCGAAAAAATGTAAGCAGGGTAGACAATGCTCTAACTAGGAGACTGGATAATAATGTACCAGGTGGTTATACGGCGGTATTAACAAGATGGGCTGAGGATATAGCCAATGTTGTAGAAGAAGTTACGGGCCAGAGGCGATATATAACTTATGAAGAGGTCCGTCGCTATCGTTCCTTTGACGAGGAAACAGATAAAAAGGCTTTCCTGGAGGTTGCACGACATGCTTTAGAAAACAATGACTTAAGCATGCTTTCATTTGCGGGGATGCGGGTCTCAAATGATGCTTTAAGGACCGAATTGCATTTTAATACACCAGGAGGTTATTCAGCAGTATTCACAAGATGGCGTGAGGATATAGCCGATGTTGCAGAAGAAGTTACGGATAAGAGGCGATATATACTATATGAAGAGGTTCGACGAAATCAGCCCTTTGATAAGGATATAGATAAAGAGGCTTTTCTAGAGATTGTGCAGCGTGCAGTGGAAGAAGATAATTTAGCTATGCTTTCACCTACAGGCATGCGTGGTTTAGACTATGCATTGCTTGGAAGGCTCAATAATAATATACAAGGCGGCTATCAAGGAGTATTTGCGGAATGGCGTGAAGACATAGCTGATATAGTTGAAGAGGTCAAAGGCGAGAGAAGATATTTAGATTATGAAAATGATATTATTCAGACAAGCAGTTTCGGTAGAGTATCTTATTGGATGGGGAAAGCGTTTCCATCGATGTTAGAAAGAAATACAGCAATAGTACTTTTTGTTATGGGTCTTATAGACGAACCTGAAAAAGGCAGAAACTGGCAGGTATCTTTCACTCCCGAAGGCGCTAGATATGCATGCTTTGTCGATTTTTATAGCAATAATGGAGCAGGCAGTATAATATTTGAACCTCATGGAAATAGGAGGGAAAGTTTAGCTGACTATGAACAGACAAGAAGACATCAATACAAAGGAACGTGGGTGGATCAAATACAACATGTATTTTTCTTTGAACGCATTAACGCATTGATGTCTGATATATTACCTCAGTTGCTAGGCAGAGAAATAACGGAACAAGAACGCACAAGGATTGCCCATCTTATAGAAGAGTCTGAGCGGGAAACACAAATTGCTCTCGAAATTGACGCAACAGCAGAGGGTGCTTTTGCAGAATGGCCGGAACCAGGGGCAGGAGTTGTAGAGATTGCAGATGTGCACTTACGCCAACCAGAGATTGTCAAAGTCTTCGAAGAAGAGCCCGAACTCGAACTTGCCGGAGCACCGGGCCAGAATCTCGTCAAGGGCGACATTCCCGAATCAGACATCAGCAACGAGCAACAGAGCCTAATCGAAGGCGGTTTTGCAGTGGCGTGGAATATGAAAAATGCCGATCAGGTCATAGCTATATTGGAAAAAGAGACATTAGAAGACGACGATTATGCAGCGTTATTAAGTTTGTTGCCTAATCTGCCGGCTAACACGCGAGAGCTTTTAAAACAAAATTTGGAATCTCCTGAGGCGCGTAAAACCTTGGCCGGGTCTATTCGAGCAGAGAGCGATGCTGTTATGGATGCTCTAAAAGATGCGGAGGCATATGCAGAAACTTTTAAAGACGAATATAGGCAATTCTTTCTAGAGAATATAAAATCTTTAGAAAAACGCAGGTTTGTAGTTTTCTTCTCTAAAGAAGGATTATTTGCCAATGGACAAGTTCTTGGCCATGGCTCTGCCAATAATAATTCAACATATATACACACCTCAGGCATAAATAATTTAGGCGTCACAGGTATTGCCCTTGTTTTGTTGCACGAACATATGGATGCGATAAGAGGCAGGCACGAAGAAGACATAGAAAATGAAATATTTGATAAAGAAATACGGACACCTTGGGAAGCGTCTATGGTGTGCAGATGGATAAGGACTAACGGCTCTCAGGGGAGGATAGATCCGGGCCTAGAGGGACTTAGGTCGAGCGGAGGGCCGCTATACGCCGGCCTTGCCAATCTGGCAAGACTGATAAAATATATATCAGAAAATAATATACAAATTAAGCCAGGGCTAGAAGATGAGATCGCTAGCGCCTTTGAACTTTGCGTGATATCAAATGAAACTAGAACGCAGGCGCAAAATGCTTTCAGGCACAATTACTACATAAGAGCTTATCTGGGGGGCATCTATCAAAGGCAGGCGTTGTCTCTTATCGAAGAGCTTCCATTGGCAGAGGATAATGTGAAAAGAAGTATGATGCGCGCTATGATGGTAAGGCGTCTTACTCAAGGCCCACAAGGCGGAAAGATTATTGAAGTAGGGTCAGGTTTTTCTATTCATCCGCTGCTTCAGGCAGTTTTGAATCCTGCGGTAGATCAAGTTGTTACCGTAGACCGCAGGAGCCTTTTAGATAGAGATACCCAGATAATTCCCGCCAGAAATCTAATTGATGAATTGGAAAAAAGAGGATGCCAATATATTCCGATAGAAATGGATGCCGTAAACTTGGTCCCCAAATGCGGATTCGGGTCTGATACATTTGATCACGCGAGCGCTTTTGACATATTTGGCGGCATGGATTACAGCGAATATGCCAATTGGACAATGAATGATTTTAGCAATAGAAAACCGCCGCCTTATAAGATAATGCAAAATTTGCTAAATCTTGTAAGGGAAGGAGGAACTATTCTTGTAACTAGCACATCGCCAGGCATAGGGATCCCTATTGACTCTGCCGAATTGTTAGATAGGGTGGCTAAAGATATGGGTATAGTTATAAGAGGCGGGAATTCTTTTAAATACGATGTTTCCGATTCCAAAGGCGTATTATTTGCAGTATTGAAAAAACCGGCCAAAGAGCCAAACGGTTATACACCGCTTGATGAAGAGCATCATTTGTTTCAGAATGTTTTTAAATTAGCCGTAAGATATCAAGAGCACTCTGCCAGATATGTCAATGGTGCTTTGAATACCAGCGTGTTGGAACAAACTATAGCTAATTTAAGAGGTTTCTTAAGAGTCGCCGAATTAAGGGTGACAACCGCCAAGCAGTTTTTATCCGGAGGGGAACGCGTTGAAGGAGCTCGAGAAAAACTTTCTGAAATGAGACAAAAATTACGTTATATGGCTGTATTGACTTCCTCGGTATATGCTTTGGCAATAGAAGGATTAGGACGCGAAATGGAACCGGTACAGAGGGAAAAGGTGGAAGCGCTTGATACAGTTCTTGCTTTAAGAAAAGAATTAACAGGGACAGCGGATATAAAAGAAAGAGAAGCTATTATTCAGCGCATGATTTATTACACCAATTTATTTCAGGATAGTAGAAGTGCGAGCCAAGTAGAGGATCAAATTAAAGACTTTGAAAGAGAGCTTCGGGCATTGAGAACCGGATACGTTATTACAGATGAAGAATTGCAGCTTGTCCTGGAAGATATTCGCGCCGGAGAAGGCGCTAATTCTGAAATATTGATGGCGCAGATCACTGCGAAGCGTGAATATGCAGATGAAATAAAGAGAAGATACGTCGAACACGAATCGCCTCTTAATCCTTTGGCTATAGATACAGTTATACAGAGATGCGCAGAAAGAAAACAAGTATTTTCTTTGTTCGATCAAGATATCCGAGTTCTAGGAGCGGAATTTGGTGATGCTATACGTATGTCAGGGGCCACTGGCACGCTTGCAGGATTAAAAAGGGTTCTTGAGTCCACGGGAGGAGATATTCAAATAGCGTTTGTCAATAGCGAAGCCGAACTTCCTGTATATCAAGGAGAGAGGGTATGGGGGCATGCCGGGACTTATGTGACAGCGTTCGCACTGCCTTCGGAAATGCACACACCGGAAGGCAGGAGAAAAATAATAGCAAGGCTCTTCCATGAGATAAGGGCCAGGTCCCATAAGCCTGAACAGCCGCTGGATGAGTTTGAGATCACAAATGTATCGATAGCGAACGATGTAATGGTAAACGGCTGTTTGATGGATCCTGGATTGAGAGCCGAATTTGCCGGTCTCACATTTCCTGAAGAACTTGATATCATGGAGCGGGATTATGCAATTGATTTTGAAAGTGGCCGTTTTAAGTTTATCGCGACACTGTTTTTAGGAGCAGCGGGAGCTGCGCTCGCAGGCTGTCCAAAACCGGCGCCACAACCTCAGCCAAAACCTCCTGCTGTTGTAGAACCGGCCGCTCCTGTGCCGATTCAACCTGCTGCGCCTGCGCCGTCTTCAGAACTTATGGCGCAAGTGCAAAATTCTGCAAAAGTGATCAAAAGTATCCCGAATGGAAAATTCACAGCGATGTTTTGGGATACAGCGGAGATTGACACGGCAAATGATTTTAAAGATCTTGCTGCATTCGGATTTAACGAAGTCATAGTGGATGGTTATGATTTCGAGCAAGGGAATATAAGAGTGGAACGCATGGAGAAGATTATTATAGCGGCATACGATGCAGGGATCACTTCTTTTAAATTCGTTATGGGCGCTCCAGACTGGCCTTACGAAGGTAAGGGGTTTGCCGTTCAAGCTACCACTACTTTATGCGGCAAAATGGCAGAATTAAAAAGAAACCTGGAACAAAGAGATTTGCCTGGCGTAGCAGGTATAATAAAAGGCATAGCCATTGATGTGGAACCTCACACTGTGGAAAATTGGGATTATGACCTGGGGCCATATTGCAGTTTGCATAATCAACTGGAGTCAATAGCTTCAAAGAATAAATTGACCTATAATAGGATAGAGGCGTTTTGGTATGCCCAGCCCACAACGGAAGACGGCAAGCGTATTAAGAATTATACCACTGTTACAGGCGATGATGTCTCTTATATTATGTCATACAGGGCCACGGGCAACGGAACATTTGGGATGGCATCTTTTATAGGAGAAAAAAGCTACCATGTAGGAGGTTTTGATTTAGTCGAAACCTCTCCGATAGGCTATTCGGGGGCATATAATTCACTACCGAGGGCGTTATCAAAATATGTAGAACTATCGAAAGCCCAACGAGGCAAAACATTTAACGGCGCATTTGTGCATGCCGGAAGTATAAACGATTTTCGAGTCGCGCTTAATGGCTGGAGAGAAGGCAGGGTAGTTGCCCAAGACCAAAACCTCGCCAAGGGTATACCCGGATCTCCGAATGAGGTAGAGGCGGAGATACGCGCCGAACAAGATCGCCTCATAAACGAAGGCTTTGCCGTGGCATGGAGTATGAGGCATGCCGATGAGATAATGAATATCTTGCAGAAAGACGGTGAATTGACCGAAGAAGATTGCGATGTACTTGTGGATTTCTTCCCTGATTTAACTGATAGGACCGCAACGCGCGGACTTCTGATAAGAAACCTAGCCGGAAGGCCTGTGCGCCAAGCCTTGATACGGTCAATACAGGCCCAAAGACACGCTATATTTAACATTAGCCTCCATCAGGATATCTACAGGGATATGTTTAAAGAGGAGTACAGGGATTCCGTTGAAGCCAATATGCCGGCGCTGCGAAACCGCAGATTCGTCATATTTTTCTCAAATGAAGGTTTCTTTGCACAGGCACGGGTCCTCGGCCATGGTTCGCCCGACGATAGATACAACTCCATATATATGCATACCGACAGTATAGAAACCTTAAATTTCGATAGTTTAGCTTTAATTATGCTCCATGAGCACATGGATGCAGTAAGAGGCAGACATGAAAATGACATTCAGGATAACATATTTTACGTTAATATAAAACAACCATGGAACGGCATGCTTGGTATCACCCAAACTGAAAACGTGGCATTCAATACTTATGCGTTGGCATCGGGAGTTAGGACAAGAGCTGAATTTTTGAACGGGAGAGAGGTTCATATAAGAGGAGTGGCGCCTGAACCGAGAAGGATAATTAATTACATACGAGCGCTGAGAACCAGGACCGATGATGGCAGAATGGCAGTGCCGCAAGTTTTTCGCGTATATATTCCACTTCTTAAAATAGACCAGGCAGCAAGCATGGCGAATGGAGAAATTGTTTTTGAACGTAAGACAGATGATGAGCTGCCTCCCGAGACAGCAGATGCCTTGCGGCAAGCGGCAGAACAAGGTATTTTTGAGCTTGTTGAACTTGAGGAGATAGACGATTATCGCAGAGAAGCGCGAAATTTGAATGTAGATGAAAATTCTTTTATTCAAGCCTTCACCGGAACAAATTCTATTCCTTTTGTATCCGAATGGGTAGACGGGCCTAATGTTTATGACTTTATAGCAATGCACAGAGACAATCCGGAACTTATGAGAAGATTAGGCGCAGGGTTGGCACGGACCCAAAAGGCCCTTCATCGCAGCGGCCTTATTTGCGGTGATACACACGGGGGGCAGTTTGTTGTAAAGGGAGAAGCGGAAGAAGTGTTAAGGGTAGATCTCGTGAATGTATATTCGGTTGAAGAGGAATGGAGGGAAAATATTCGCATTGAACATGGAGAAATAATGAATGTCCTGTCCGGGACAGAGGGGCTAGAAACTTTTTTAGATGGTTATACGCCCCTGGCAGTTGATAATTTAGTTCGCGGTGTAGAAGGGCCGGAACATGTCGATTGGGGTGAACGCTTAGAGAGCGCCATCGAGGCAGCCAGGATTGAGCTGATGCAGCCGATGCTGTCTAATAATATAGAAGGCGGAATGTTGGCGAGGCGTGTTGCTACCGGTGACTGCGAAGCCATTGTAGTGGAAGACGAAGAAGGCGTTTTCAATCTTGGAACACAGGAAGTGGCAAGTTGCGTAGCTGTTTGTGCGTTCGGAATAAGGCCTAACGGTAAACGTGTCTTGGGATTGGGGCATTTCAGAGGTGCAAGCCTATCTGATACAAAGCGTAACTTCGAAAGACTTTTGCGTAGGATGGAGTTGCGAGGCGCTATACCCGACAGCATACAGACATGTTTTGTAGGTGTATGGCCGACTGACGAACCTTTCAGGATGGTAATAAGGTCAATGCAGGCACAATATTCGGATTTGATTAAAGCGATATGGTTTAACGATTCAAACGAGCGGCTTACTATCGTAGTAGGGTCTAACATGAGGATATATTATAGCGATTGGTATAATTTGAGCGAACCTGTGCCTGATTCAGAACTTTGTAGGTATTTTACCCCTGGCTCAGAGGCGAGGATGGCTCGAAACGGCGTTGTTCAGCCTTTGGAAGGGCAAGCAGCGCCTGGTCAGCCCATGGGAAACGGCCTTGCCCTGCAAGACCAGAACCTTATCAAAGGCAATATTCCCGAGGCAGACATCCGCGCCGAACAGACCCGTCTCATAAACGAAGGCTTTGCCGTGGCATGGAATGCCGGTAATGTAGACCAGATAATAACTGCCCTAGAAAAAGATAAACTCGATGACGCTGATATAACTTTAATGTTGAGTCTCTTTGACAATCCGCTCGGCAACTTGAATGAACTTCTGGCCGAACATTTGCGTTCGCCTCCTGTAAAAGCGGTTTTACTTGCTTCAATAAAAGCCCAGAAACAAGCCCTCGATGATATAAGAGCTAATCCAGCCAAGTATGCAGGCATGTTCAAAGTGCCGATAACCCAGGATAATATAGACTCGCTTTTAAACCGCAGATTCGTAGTATTTATCTCGGACAGGGGAGCATTCGCAGAAGGCAGCGTTCTAGGTCACGGCTCAAATGACACAAGCTATAACTCAGTCTATATGCATACGGTAGGTATCCAAGGCCTCGGCCAGGACGGAATCGCCCTTGTGATGCTTCATGAGAATATGGATGCCATAAGAGGAACGCACGAGGAAGACATAGATGACGCAAGGTTTGATGCTGTCATAAGACAACCGTGGGAAGTTATTATTGCTCGTAATACTATAGAGGAACTTCTTGGCGATCAAAATAGAGAAGCGCGTTTAGAGGCAGCAAGAGTTTTAAAGAGAGCAGAAAATTTTGATAATATTAAATTACTGGGTAGAGTAGAAGTTGACTGGCATACCCACACATACCATTCTGACGGATACCAGACTCCTACAGCTTTAGTGTATGAAGCCTATAGGAGAGGGCTAAAGGCAGTGGCTATAACTGACCATAATAGTTTTGAAGGAGTTGAAGAGGCTATTGAAGCCGGTAAAATATTTGGCATTGAGATAATTCCCGGGATCGAGATAATGACAAGCGATTACCAGCGATACGGAACCGAGATATTGGCATATTGGCCGAACGCGGAAGGATTTTTAACATGGTTTAATTCGCCGAACGGTATTGCGGCGAGGGAAAGATTTAAGGGTATAGCTATGACTCAGGAGGATATGCTGTGGGAAACCGCCGCCGCCATTATGAAGGCCTACCCTGCTATAGAAATCAACCGAGATGAATTGGCGAGCTACGCTCGGAATGTGCCCCTTACCGTTGGCAGTATTGCCGAATCCATTTGGCACAATTACGGCCCACGGGTTGCCGAAATAGTTGGCAGCAGCGAGCCAATAAATAATAGCCAGGATGTCTATGATAGGCTAGTCGTGAAATTCATGGATTTTGGCGATGCGTTATTCCCGACGCCGCAAGAAGCAGTGCGTTTTGCTGCTGCGAACGGAGGTATTGCAGTCCTTGCGCATCCCAAACAGTATATTAAAAATGGCGATAGTATGGATGGGTTAAGAGCATATGTTTCAGAACTGGCAGAAGCTGGATTGAAAGGTTTGCAGGTAAGCGATTGGAGAAACAGCGATGAGGATACAAGGGCATTTAGAGGACTTGCTCAAGAATTTGGTCTTATCATGTTGGCAGGATCAGATTATCATGGCGCGCCATATTCGCCTGTGAGTACATTGGCCTTAGGCGGAGTGACCGAAGAGCATCCGAATGGCAATTTGGATTTGGAGCTAGGCGCTTACGCTCAGGTTGCCGTTTTAAAATCAGCGCAGTCTGCAATTGCGTCTACAACTCAAGCTGTACCCCCAGTTGTTGATGCAACAATGGAACTTAAAAGAAATCATCAACTTACCTCGCACGTTGAATCAGGTATGGTTGCTCCTAATGTAACCAAACGAGAGGAGCCTGTCGTTATCTTTATGGATACAGATACCGTTCCGTACGGCCAAAAGACAGAGACCGACGCAGAATTGGTTACCTTGAGAGAATTATACCAAAAGAGATACGGCGATAATGTTATTCTTATCAAAGGTTCTATTTCGGAAGGCAAGCTTGACACAGAGCTGGCGCGGCTAGAGCGCGAAGGTGTATCGATTAACATGGCAAATGTTATTGTAATAGCGGCGCAATCAAATGAAGAGAATATGCCTTCCGGGATAAGCGAAGCGAACAAAACTATAATTGCAAATGTTGATACCGATAGCTTCATACACATAGAGCCGATAGTGGGTTTTGCCTTGGCAAGGGCGTTTGCAAATGAAACGACACAGGAAGCGGATATGCACAATCTTTTTAATCTTTATAAGGCAATTTCAGATGAGGCAAATGCCTTGACAGAAGAAGAATTCAGGGCGGCTATAACAAATAGGCAGAAGATAGTGATAATACTGCCTAAGCCGCAGCCATTTGATAGTGACGAACTTAAACAATTACACGAGTATGCGCATGAATTATTGGGGTCAGCATAATATTTGGCTTGGGCTGGTAGCGGATGGGTTAAGAGCCATCTGCGGTTGGCTAAAGCTACATCCACTGGTTCCGGCGAAACGCTTGGCTGCCGGAACCAGCCCTCGCCAAATTTAGTAGTTAGGTATAAGTAGGTAGTAGGTAGGAGAAAAAAATGCAATTATATTTATTATGCTGGGAATTAAATATAAACATAAAAGAAAAGCAGGGGGCTTAACATGATTAATTACAGAACAAGGCACAAAAGGTTTTTTAAGTTAATATCGGCATGTATAGCTTCATTGTTTTTAGCTAACCAAATAGTATGGGCAAACCCTGACGTGAGCATGCTTGCTCCTGCCACTGGCGATCAAGAAACCTATCAAACTATGGTTAGAGATATGTGGGAACTGAGGAACCAAAGGCACAATGATGAGACTACTCCGCTCACAATTGATGGCTTTATAGCCTCGCACATTCAAGATCTGCAATCTCTCACGTACATACCGCTTGATTCGCCGTATGTAAATGAACGGGTTAATATACGAAAGGCGCTTGAAGAGGCGTTGAAACTAAGCGGCGCAGAAAGTGTTCTTACCGATTTAGAGGAAACATTGACATCGCTAGGTGGACAGATACAACTTCTTATTGTGGACGATGGGGTAGAGCTTCCTAAGTATAAGGATGAGGCTACGGGGGAGGAAAAGGAAGTACGGGCTCACGCCTCAAGTAAATATATAACAGTGATCGTGCGAAAAGGCGAATTAGAAAAGGGAAAGGTGGCCGACATCATTCCCTTCATCATAGGCAAAATATTTCATGAGATACGAGCCAGGTCAACCCGTGCGGATGAATTAGCCATTGAAGCTCAGCCTACTACGGAAGAAGATGTAAACGCTGTGGTCAGAAGGTTTGAAGAAGGGAACGAAAATATAGAAAGATCAGTGCGGCAAATAGGCCAGATACCTGCTGACTCGCCGTATAGGGATGAATTTGTTTCTCTTTCATTTGATCAAGAACTTTCAATAATAAACAGAGATTATGCGGCAAGGACAGGATTAGAAAGATATATCAAGCTTTTAAGAAGTCCACGAAGATCGAAAATCGGAAAATTCGCAGCTAATTATTTACCATCCGAGCCATTAATTCCTTTGAATGTAGTTTCTGAACAAAAAATAGATCCTGAATCACTTGCTTGGGCAGGAGTTCTTGAAGGTTCTGAAGCGGATAGAGATGCGCTTTTTGCTCACCTTGTGGAGCTATACGTTTCTTCCGGAAAAATGAGTGATAGGGTGACCCCAGTAGCTGTAAGAAGCAATTTTGCAATGGCATGGGATAATTTTAGAGCATCTTTGGGAACTAGACTGTTCGCGTTGGTAGGAGTAGCAATTTTAGCTATTGCAATGTCGGGTTGTTCACGTAATACTCCGGCAATATTGCCTTCCAACCAAACAAATATAACTATACCTGCGGCAGCCGCTCAGGCAGGTTTTTTTGAAAGACAGCTACCTCCGCTTGCGAGAGCTACAATGGGGAAATGGCTGAGAGATACCGGCTCTACGGGTGTTACGGGCCCTATAACTAGAGATCCGGATACGATAATGCAAAAGTATTTTGGCAGAATTGCATGGGATGGAAGGGATGTGTCCGATCAGCTGAAGACCGCTATCGGCAAGATGTCATCAAGAGATAGGGAAGCTGTGCGAGGGGCTCTTGTCGATGCGTTCTACAAATATGTTAAGCAGGAACTTAAGTACAAGAAAGACGTCGGGCCGCTTGATAGCACGGATGTAATGACATATCATCAACTGAACTGCCAGAGGTCTGTTGAGCTGCTTTTAGGTTATTATAAATGGTTGGGTGTTGACGGTACCGTTATCGCCATTCCGGTTGATGCAGATCCTGATGGCGAAAAAGTCGACCATATTTGTTTCGGAGAGCTTAAAAAGGCAGGCAAGGGGAAAACAAGCATTGTTATACACGACCCGACTTTTCAGCTTATAACAGGCCAAACCCAGGACTTAAGCTATGAACCCTCACATCAGTCTATAGCCGTACCTGTTAATGGCAGGATCCAAATGATGAGCGTTCAGGCGCTTAAAACCGGAGTAGAGAATGGTACTATAAAATTTGATCCCGCCAGCATAGCGCAGGCGAATAGCATGGCTTTTGACTTGCTTCATACAGGCGGGTATTTTGACGAAGTTAATAGATTGAGCACGCTTGCGGTTGGTACGATCAATTCCGATCCCAACGATACATCGCTCGCAGCAACTCAATTAAATGAGGCTCTGGAAGCTGCGCAGGCGGCACTGAAACATTATGAAGCCGTGGCGGATTATTTTCAGTTATGTCCTTCCAGCCGTGCTGTATGCGATAAGAATCTTGCAAGCGCAAGAAGAGCTTTGGATGGGATCCAGAAAAACATAGATATAAATCAACGGAATATTCAAGCGGGCCAGCATAACGCACAGGAAGCGCAGGTGCAAGACGACTTTACAAAGTTGAAAGGCATAGTTACCGAGATGGATAGCCTTGCCCAACAGGCAGTAGGCTTTAATAATGCAGCCAGAACTTCCAGTGACCCGTTGACAGAATTGAAAAAGGCCAAGGACGCATGCGACCGCGCAAAGGCAAAACGTGGCGAATTTGACCAATCTTACGCAAAAGTTACGGATAAAAGGATTTTGGATGCATTCAAGCGTGTTTCCGAAGCGGGAGATGCTGAAATTACTCAACTTAGCGCTACGATACAGCAAAATATCGACGGTTATCAATCGGCCGGAAACCAGAACCTCGCAAAAGGTATCCCCGGGACTCCTGAAGGCGTAGAAACGATAATCAGAGATGAACAAAAGGCTTTGATAGAAGGCGGGCAGGCAATAGCTTGGAACGTATCCAATGCAGACCAAATAGTAGCTATTTTAGAAAAAGATGAATTGGAAGAAACCGATTATGAGACGCTCCTGAGCCTGTTCGAATGGTTACCGGCTGATACCCTGGAACTTCTGAAAGAAAACATACGCTCACCTCCTTTGCGTAAAGCCCTAACTCAGTCTGTCACGGTCCAAAGAGATGCTGTGGCCGATATTTTAAAAAATCCATCTGCTTATATAGATATGTTTAAGCCGGAGTATAGGCAAACGGCGATGGATAATATACGGGCTCTTAACAATCGCAGATTTGTCGTATTTTTCTCAAGCGATGGAGTATTCGCAAGTTCGCAGGTTCTTGGACACGGCTCAAAAAATACAAACTCAATATATATGCACACCAATAGCATATCAGGTCTTGACCGGTCAGGTCTTGCCCTGGCCTTATTGCACGAACACATGGATGCCATAAGGAATAAGCACGAGGAAGACATGGATGATGCAACGTTTGATGTGAGCATAAGGCAGCCGTGGAATAAGCTATTGGAAGCAAAACCGGCAACCGCAGCATATGCAGCTGCGGATATTGGTGCTCAGCCCGCGAGAGAAGAGGAGCCTATGGTTGCGGCTGTAGCTACAGATGTTGTTGCGCAGCCGACAGCAGGCGCTACTCAATCCACACATCCTATTACACTAGAAGACCAGAAAACATTAATAGCTCAGAACAGGGGTATGGCTGAAGACCTCCAAGCCCAGGTAGTAGCGCCCGAGGTGAAGACTAGAGGCGAACCCATAACAATATTCGTAGACAAAGATGCAGTGCCATACGGCCAGAAGACAGAGGTGGATGCCCAGCTTGCAAAGCTCAGAACTCTATACGAGCGAAGATACAGTAGTCAGGTTGTGCTTGTAAAAGGTTCTATATCCGAAGGAGATCTTGACAACCTCCAGGGCGAAAACGTTATAGTTGTCGCGGCCCAGGCCAACCAGGCAAGGATACCTGCGAGTATCCCGGAGGGTAATAGGACCATAATATCAGAAATAGGCAAAGACGATTTCATACACATAGAGCCTATAGTGGGATTTGCGCTAGCAAAGGTATTTGCTGCAGAGTCAAACATAGCAAGGCTCTTTAATTTATACAAGGCAATATCTGATGAGACCTCGGCATTGACAGCGGATGAGTTCAGGGCCGCCATAACAGATAAGCAGGCAATAACAATAACCCTGCCTAAGCCGCGGCCGTTTGATAGAGACGAGATAAAGGAGCTGCATAAGTATGCATTGGAACTGTTGAAGTCAGCGTAGTTAGTAGATAGGGATTAGTAGATAGTAGGTAGGGGGAAAAGATATTTTTAAAAGCATGGTAATTTTTGGCATGGGCTATAAAGCGGATGCCTATAGAGCCATCTGCGGTTGGCTTATAGCCGCATCCGCTGGCCCTAGCCAAACTAGTAGGTAGTAGATAGGGTAAAATATGTGCTAGTTTTAATATTTATTTAGTGCTTACCTTCCATCCTAACCCCTACCTACTAACTACTACCTAGTAATTCAATTGACAATTGCAAAAAAATCCTGTATCATAGTAACGATATTAAGAATAACAAATTTATATTTGTATAAATTTTTCATATAGAGGTTTTAAGTGCCTAAACATTCCAACTTTGCCCACCTGCATGTTCATACGCAGTACAGTCTTCTTGACGGCGCGTGCCTCATTTCGCCTCTCCTGGATCTAGCTGTAGCCAATAAAATGCCGGCGATTGCTATAACCGACCATGGAAACATGTTCGGGGCTATAGAATTCTACCAGCAGGCAATGAAACGCGGCATAAAGCCTATAATAGGGTGCGAAATCTACCTTGCGCCCGGTTCCCGCTTTGAAAAATCTTCCCATGGCGTGCAAGAGGCCTCTTACCATCTTATACTTTTGGTGAAGGACGAAACAGGATATAAAAATCTGATGAGGCTTGTCTCTATAGGATATCTGGAAGGTTTTTATTACAGGCCGAGAGTGGATAAGGAGGTGCTGCAGCAGTATTCAAGCGGTTTAATTGCGCTAAGCGCCTGCTTAAAGGGAGAAGTCCCTTATCTTATAAAGACAGGTCAAATTAATCAGGCCCAGACCACAGCCGGCGAGTATAATGAAATATTCGGCAAAGGTAACTTTTACCTTGAGTTGCAGGATAATAGGATCCCGGAACAGGGTAAAGTTAATAAAGAGCTTCTCAATATTTCAAACAATCTCGGCATTGATGTTGTTGCCACCAATGACATCCATTATATGGCAAAAGAAGACGCAAGGGCGCACGAAGTTCTGCTTTGCATCCAAACCCAGACGACGCTCGACGACCCTAATAGAATGAAATTTCAAACGGACGAATTCTATTTTAAATCCACAGAAAAAATGCAAGAAGCATTTCCAGAGGTACCAAACGCTATTTCCAATTCCCTCCAAATAGTTGAGAAATGCAACCTGGAGCTTGATTTTGAAACAACGCACTTGCCTCATTACGAACCGCCCCATGGGAAGACGAGGGAAGAGCATCTTGAAGATTTGTGCGAAAAGGGATTGAAAGAGAAATACGGAGAAATAACGGATGTCGTTCGCAATCGTTTTGAAAAAGAAGTAGCTATTATAAAAAAATTAGGCTATACAAGTTATTTTCTCATTACAAGGGATTTTGTGCATTATGCCAAAGAAAAGGGTATTCCTGTGGGGCCGGGCAGAGGTTCGGCAGCCGGAAGCATTGTAAGCTATGCCTTGGGTATAACAAATATCGACCCATTAAAATATGGCCTCCTTTTTGAGCGCTTTTTAAATCCAGAGAGAGTTACTTTGCCGGATATAGATATAGATTTCTGCTATGAACGCAGAAACGAAGTAATAGATTATGTAGTTAGTAAATATTCCAATGATAATGTCGCCCAAATCATAACATTCGGAACTATGATGGCCAAAGGTGTTATCCGGGACGTGGGCAGGGTTCTTGGAATGCCTTACGCGGAAGTGGACAAAATAGCAAAACTTATCCCAAATGACCTTAATATTACATTGGCCAGGGCCATTGACACAGAGCCGGAGTTAAAAAATCTTTACAGAACAAATCCCCAGATCACGCAGCTTATCGATATTTCTTTAGTCCTCGAAGGTCTTACGCGCCACGCGTCGACGCATGCTGCCGGCGTTGTTATAAGCGAAGACGCCCTGGTAAATCATGTCCCATTGTTTAAGACAAGTGAAGGCCAAATTACAACCGGTTATCCCATGACTTCTTTGGAAAAGATAGGTCTTTTAAAGATGGACTTCTTGGGCTTGAGGACGCTGACAGTTATAGACGAGACTTGTAAAATCATTAAAAGGACTCAAGGGAAAGATGTGGATGTTAAAACAATTCTGCTGGATGATCCGAAAACTTTCAAGATGCTCCACAACGCTGAGTCTATAGGCATGTTCCAATTAGAAAGTTCGGGTATGAGGGATCTTTTGAAAAAATTGAAACCCGAAAGGATAGAAGATATCATAGCGCTCTTGGCGTTATTCCGGCCCGGCCCCATCGGAAGCGGAATGTTAGACGATTTTATTAAGAGGAAACACGGGCAGGTACAGATAAGGTATGATCATAAAGTCCTGGAGCCTGTTTTAAAGGAGACTTACGGAATAATCGTATACCAAGAGCAGGTCATGAAGATAGCCGAAGAAGTAGCCGGCTTCAGCATGGCAGAAGCCGATAGGTTGAGGCGCGCAATAAGCAAGAAAGAGCCTGAGGTATTGGCTGACGCGCGAAGGCGTTTTGTGGAAGGGGCTGAAAGGAAAGGAATTGAAAAAAGAATAGCCGATAAGATCTTCGACCAAATAGAATATTTCGGAGGCTACGGATTTAACAAATCGCATAGCGCCGCTTATGCCTTAATTTCGTATAGAACGGCATATTTGAAGGCTAACTATTCCGTGGAATTTATGACGGCATTGCTTACAAGTGAAAAAGACAATATTGATAAGATAGCTTTGTATATCGATGAACTTGAAAGAATGGAAATCAAGATTCTCCCTCCTGATGTAAATGAATCTTTCGCGAATTTCACGGTTGTAGGCAACGATATAAGATTCGGGCTTACAGCCGTTAAAAACGTAGGGGCCGGAGCCGTGGATTCTATAATAGAAGCCCGTATTAAAGGTGGAAAGTTCAGTTCTATTTATGAGTTTTGCGAAAGGGTTGACCCGAGGCTTGTTAATAGAAAGGTCATAGAAAGCCTTATAAAATGCGGGGCCTTTAACAACTTCGGCGCTTACAGGTCTCAGCTTACGGCTATCTTGGATAAAGCCCTTGAGGTAGCAGGCGGGATACAGAAAGACCGCTCAAACGGCCAATTTTCATTCTTCGACACATTCGAGAATCAGGAAAATTTCAAAAAGACCTTTCAAGAGATCCCGAATATTCCCGAATGGTCTGAAAGCCAGCTTCTTTCATTTGAAAAGGCTATGCTCGGATTTTATATAACTAAACATCCTTTAGCCAGGTACGAACGTATTATCAGAGGCTATTCAACATGCTCTGTTTCAGGATTAGCCGCGCTTCGCGATGGCAGGGAAGTCATTCTCGGAGGAATAATAAGCAAGCTTAGGATGACAACTACCAAGAAAACAGGGGAGAAAATGGCCATAATAGGCTTTGAAGATTTGGACGGTACGGTAGAGGTTTTAGTTTTTCCCAGCGCCTATCCCAACCTGGCTAAACATATAAAAATGGACGCAATATTATTTATAAAGGGTAGACTTAACATGAGAGAAGAAGAGCCGAAGATCATAGCCAGCGAAATGGTCCCGATAGATGAAGTCAGGGAAAAGCTTACTAAAGCAGTGTATATAAACCTGGTAAGTACTGGGCTAGAAAAAGATATATTGGAAACCTTAAAGGGTATTTTGGCTAAATACCCGGGAGAACTGCCGGTCTATCTAGGTTTTTTGAGGCCAGATAAAAAGGTTACAGAGATTTTGCTTGGAGCGGATTTCAGGGTAGCTCCGGCCGAGAAGCTCGTAACTGATATTGAGGAGCTTCTTGGGCAAGGTGTCATAGATTTTAGGAATTAATAGCTTAAGTCTCGCCATTAAACCCTCATTTTTCTTCTATTAACTAAAATTTAAAATAAGTATTCGCCAAAAATCCTTGACATAGTATATTACTTCATGATAACATAACGCTAGATTTTATAGCGAGTTAGGAATAATTTATTATGATAGATAAAGAGTTAAAGGCTAACATCAAAAAGACGAAGGAATTTATAACCCTATGGGTAAAATTCCATGATCTATATAAAAGCGCTACCGAGAAAGGGGCAATAACCCACGAAGAGGAAGTCATTTTTTTAGAAACCAAAACGCATATTACAAATAAGTATAAAGCCCTCAAGGATACCTTAAAGTTAAACGGACAAGTCAAAGAAGACGAGGCTATGGATGTAATGTCTCATGTATTGTCATTGCAGGGTATGGGCACGATCTCGGATGATGTTTTGGAAAGAATAGAAAGCAGCTGGAAGCATTCCCACGCGTTCTTAAGTGATATACTTAAAAAACTGGAAAATCAAGACAGGGAGATGGCAAAAAGAAGCGTTCTTCTGGAATTTTTAAAGCGCGTTCTGTCAAATAGGGTAGTGCAGTTTATTATTTTGATCTTCAGCGTGTTTTTTATGTTCTATTTTTTTAATATTCTAATAAAACTGTTTTTTCAATAAAATTGAAGGGGGGAGGTAGTAGTATGACAAAGAAAGACATAGTGCTGCGAATAGCGGAAGAGACAGGTATAAAACAGATCGATGTGAAAAAGGTCGTGCAAAAGAGCCTCGATCTTATCATTGAATCCTTGTCTAAGGGTGAGACCGTCGAGCTTAGGAATTTTGGTGTTTTTAAAGTAAAATCAAGAAAGCAGAGAATAGGCCGCAACCCCAAGACGGGTGCCAGCGTTAACATACCGCAGAAGCGGGTAGTGAGTTTTAAAACAGGGCTTGTCATGAAACAGGAAGTGAGATGATAAAGGAATAATAACTATAGGTGGCTTACGTGAAAGAAAACTCTATAAAAGTTCAAATATTACGCGGAATGAGGGATATATTGCCGGATGAAACCGGGAAATGGCAGAATGTTGAAGATGCGGCCAGATCGGTTTTTGCGCGTTACGGCTACAGCGAGATAAGAACCCCGATACTCGAAGATAAAAATATATTTGAAAGAAGCATAGGGAGCTCTACCGATATTGTACAAAAAGAAATGTACTCCTTGACCGACAGGGGCGGCAGGATAATGGCATTGCGGCCCGAAGGGACCGCTTCGATCGCAAGGGCATATGTAGAACATAATCTTGCCTCAAAGGAAGGATTTGTTAAGCTCTTCTATATGGGGCCCATGTTTAGGGGGGAAAGGCCCCAGGCGGGAAGGCAAAGACAATTTCACCAGATAGGTGTCGAAGCAATAGGTTCACAAAATCCGCATGTGGATGTCGAAGTGATTTCTTTGCTTATGAGATTTTTCGAGTCCCTGAAATTAAAAGGGTTCAAATTGAGCATAAACAATTTAGGCTGTTTTAAAGATAGGGCTAAGATAAGAGAATCCTTAAAAGACGTCTTAAAAAAAGATGTAAGCCAGCTTTGTGATGATTGCAAGGGAAGACTGGAAAGGAACCCGCTACGCGTGTTGGACTGTAAAGTCGAAGGCTGCAGGCAGGTAATCCGCGAAATCCCTGATGTATTAAGCAAGCACATATGCGAGGATTGCAGAACTCATTTTGACACGGTTAAGAAAGGCCTTTCATCGTTAAAAATTCCTTTTGAGCTGGATTCAAAAATGGTGAGAGGATTAGATTATTATACACGCACAGGTTTTGAAGTCACGCATCCAAGCCTAGGCTCTCAGGACGCTATAGGCGCAGGCGGCAGATACGATAGTCTCATAAAAGACTTTGGCGGCCCGGAGATCGGTGCGTGCGGTTTTGCAATAGGAGTTGAACGCCTTATTATGGTTATGGATGGCTTAAAAATTGATATTGCCGAAAAGAAGAATACGCCTTTTATTTATATCGCTACGCTAGGAAAAGATTCTTATAATAAAGGCTTTGAAATTTTAGATTCACTTAGAAGAGAGGGTATTAACGCGGATATAGATTACGAAGAGAAATCGTTAAAGGCTCAAATGCGATTGGCCGATAAAAGGAATGCGGCTTTTGTTCTGATCATAGGAGATGAAGAGTTGAAGACATCGCAGGTGCTTTTGCGAAATATGAAGACAAAGGGACAAGAAAGCGTAAAAATAGATGCATTAATTAAAGAATTAAAGGAGAGGATTCGTGCTTAGAACACACACGTGCGGTCAGTTGAGGAGCAGCGATATAGGTCAGAGCGTAACTATCTGTGGCTGGGTTCATACGAACAGGGATCATGGCGGATTGCTTTTTATAGATTTAAGGGATTATAGCGGGATCACTCAGGTTGTATTTAACCCTGAAAAAAATTTAGAGCTGCATAATAAAGCAAAGGAATTAAGAAGCGAAAGCGTTATCTTAATAAGCGGCAAAGCAGAAAATAGGCCTGGCGGGACTCTGAATAAAAAGATCCCGACAGGCGATATTGAAATCGTAGCGGAATCACTTGTGGTACTGAGTACTTCACTTACCCCGCCGTTTGAAATTGAAGATGATGTGAAAGTATCCGAGGAGATAAGACTGAAATTTAGATATCTTGACATCAGGCGGCCTTCCATGCAGCGAAATCTAAGGTTAAGGCACAAGTTATGCAAGGCTATACGCGACTCTTTATCAAGCGAAGGTTTTATAGAAGTAGAAACACCCATTCTTACGAAATCTACGCCTGAGGGCGCACGGGATTTTCTTGTGCCAAGCAGGCTCAATCCAGGAAAGTTCTATGCCCTGCCCCAGTCTCCGCAGCTTTTTAAGCAAATGCTAATGGTTGCCGGCCTTGACAGGTATTTTCAGATAGCAAAATGTTTCCGAGACGAAGACTTGAGGAGAGACAGGCAGCCCGAGTTTACGCAGCTTGACGTAGAGATGTCATTCATAGATGAGGAAGATATATATATTATAATGGAGAAACTCATAAAGGAGATGTTTGCTGCCGTACCGGGTTTTACTTTAAAAACGCCTTTTCCTAGGCTCAAATATGCCGATTGCATGAGAAGGTTTGGCAGCGATAAGCCTGATATGCGGTTTGGAATGGAGTTTGCCGACTTAACCGGAATTTTGGCCGATACGGAATATAAGATATTCGGCAATGTTATAAAGGGCGGAGGAAAGATTTTTGCCGCCTGCGCAGAAGGAGGAGCAAAATTAAGCGCAAAAGATATAGAGCTATTAATAGAATTTGCTAAAGGGAACGGCGCTAAGGGTTTGAGTTTTTTTAAGGTGAAATCAGGCGGACTTAGTTCGCCCATAGATAAATTTTTCAAAAAAGAGACACTTGATAAAATCACGGAAGTAATGAAGGCCAAAGACGGCGACCTCATCCTTGCCATAGCCGACCAGGAAAAAGCGGCGCTTCCGATTTTAGGCCTTGTAAGGGATTACCTTATAAAGAAATTGGAGTTAAAGCCAAAGGAGAAATTTTCAGTCCTTTGGATTGTGGATTTTCCCCTCTTTAAATATAACGCCGAAGAAAAAAGATGGGAAGCGGAACATCATCCGTTTACTTCCCCGAAAACCGAAGATATAGAATTTCTCGAAAGCGACCCCGGCAGGGTGAGGGCGAAGGCGTATGACGTTGTGATAAACGGTACAGAGATAGGCAGCGGAAGCATAAGGATCCACGATAGCAAGCTGCAGGAAAGGCTCTTTAAGGTTATAGGAATAGATAAGAAGCAGGCGGAAGACCGTTTTGGTTTTCTTCTGGAGGCGTTTAAATACGGGGCCCCGCCCCACGGAGGCATTGCGCTTGGCATCGACAGGCTTCTTACCATATTTACAGGATGCGAGTCTATAAGAGATGTAATAGCATTTCCAAAAACACAGAAAGGCGCGTGCTTGCTTTCTGATGCCCCGTCTGGCGTAGACGAGATTCAGTTGAAAGAATTAAATATTAAAATAAGGTAAAAGGAAGGAGAAGGGGTTATGAAACGAGTTTTAGGTTTTGTGTCTATAGTAGTGTTCGTTACGATTATTTCAGGATGCAGTATTAAGGCAGCTATGGTAGAGAGAGACAGGGTTGACCAAAATATTTCCGGTAATAGAGGCGTTATTAAAGGAGAAGTTAAACCTGTCCAAAAAAGCGAAGTTCCTCCCAAAAGAACATATATGAACGTAGACGTGGACCTTAAGAGCATGCAAGAGATCAAGCAGGAATTTTCTCCAAAAAAGAAAGAACCTATGCCTGATAAGGACTTATGGGGGAATAAGGGCAGCCTTTCTTCAAGCGAAACCAGGGCCAAGGAAGAGATCCGCCCGTATCAAGGCGAGAAGATCGAGAAAGTTTCTGTAGTCGAAGAGGCTGGGCCTCTTTCTAAACCTGCGCCTAAGCCTTCCGCTACAGCGCCAGAAAAGACTTCTTACATAAAATATATTGTTCAAAAAGGTGATACCCTCGGGACCATCTCCGCTAAACCTGAAATATACGGAACGGCCAAGAAATGGCAGAGAATATACGAGGCTAATAGGAATATCCTAAAGGACGCGGAGCATATATATCCGGGGCAGGTCCTAACGATTCCTCTTGAGACTGGGAATGAAAAGCCTGCTAAGGGAACGGAAGAAACTATAAAATAGCCGTAAACAGGGAAATCGATGGATAGACATTTCAAATTACAAAACACCGATGAGATAAAAACTCTTTTCGGAAAACATGATGAAAACCTCAGATTGATCGAAGATAGGTTTAAAATAAAATCTGTCATCAGAGGCGAGGAGCTTATTATATCGGGGGAGGGAAGCCTCGTCGATAAAGCAGGGCGGGTTATAGATGAGCTTCTATTGACCATAAGAGAAGGCGGTATAATAAAGAAGCACGAGATCCAATACGCAATACAGGCCGTTTCTAAGAATGACTCAATTCCTCTTCATGACATATATCTGGAAAGAATAGAAGTTTCCTCCAAGAGGCTATACATAACGCCTAAGAGCAAAACTCAAAAGATGTATATTGACGCCATAAAGGAACATGACATAGTTTTTGGAATAGGCCCTGCAGGAACCGGAAAAACATATCTAGCTATGGCGATGGCCGTCAATGCCTTAAAGAAACAACTTGTTTCGCGCATAATACTTACGCGCCCCGCGGTAGAGGCGGGCGAAAGTTTAGGGTTTTTACCAGGAGATTTGTATGAAAAAGTCTCACCTTATCTTAGGCCCTTGTATGATGCGCTGTACGATATGATGGAAATAGAGAGGATCCAGGCATATATTGAGCGCGGTATTATCGAGGTTGCCCCTTTGGCATATATGAGAGGAAGGACCCTTAACGATGCCTTTATCATAATGGATGAAGCGCAAAATTCCACTACCGAGCAGATGAAAATGTTTCTAACCAGGATAGGGTTTGATTCTAAGGCGGTGATCACAGGCGATATTACGCAAAGCGATCTGCCGAAAGGCAAGATATCGGGGTTGTTACAGGTAAAAGATCTTCTAAAAGACATAGAAGGCCTGAAATTTATATATTTTTCTGACGAAGACGTGGTTAGGCATGAGCTAGTCCAGCAGATCATAAAAGTTTATCAGGATTTTGAGTCAAAAACAGCAAGTAACGGATGATGAGAAATAAATCAAAGAATACCAAAGAATATCTAAATAATATGAGTATAAGGGTGGCTCTTTTTGCGGTGGTTTTATTGTCCCTTGTACTTATATTTACTTTAGGCGCTTCTCCATATAATATCGAGTTCAGGGAAGGCGATATTGCGGTAAGAGATATATTCGCCCCCTTTGATTTCACTTATTACGGCGGCGTAGACAAGGAAGCCACCGAGATATTAAGGGAGAAAGCGGTTAACGAGGTGAAGCTTGTATATGATTTTAATGACGAAGCCCGCCAGTCTGTTTCAGAATATATGAATAATCTATTCACGACGCTAGGATCACTAAAGAAAGAAGATATTCCTAATGAAGAAAAGCTTGCGAGGCTAAAACAAAATTTCCACAATATCCAAAAACCGGTTTTTCTGATCTTATTATCCGAAGAGGACCTGGACAAGGTCAAATCCAGCGTGAATGAGATTGTTGAAAAAGTAGAATCTTATCCTATAATTTCTACGCTTGAGAAAAAGACCCTTGAAGAAGAGAAATATGACGACGTAATCTTGAGGGATTTGAAAAAAAAGAGCGAGACGGCCGTACCGATCAGCGGTATTGTGGCATTAGATGAGGTGGGAAAAGATGCAGTAAGCGATTTAATACATAGTTATTTAAAGGATGACCATAAACTTGGGAAGGTAATTTCGGAGCTCTTGAACAATGTCATTGTCCCAAATATAAACAAAAACATAGAAGAATTTTTGAGAAGAAGGGACGAGGCAAAGGCCGGGGTGGAGGACGTTTTAAAAGAGAGGGACGTAAAGAAAAACGAAATTGTAATCGGAAAAGGCGAAAGAGTCGAAAAACGCCATATATTACAATTTAAGAAGATTGCAAGCGAACGTGCAAGCAAGGCGAGAAAAGTAGCTTCCCCGCTCAGCGTAGCTGTCATAATCTTACTTCTTTTGACCGTAACATCGCTATCATTGAAAAAATACGAGCAAAATGTTTATTATAATAATTCGTCTTTAGCGCTGATTTCCATTATTGTTATTACATTTTTTATAGGCGCCCGTCTTATAACCGATTCTTCCCTGTCTAACTATTTTATTCCTATCTCCAGCGCTTCTATACTTATAGCCATCCTGATTAATAAAGACGTAGCGTTTTTAGTAACGGTAATGTTAAGCATAGGCTGCGGGATTATGGTTGGTAATAAATTAGAAATGATGATTATATGTTTAGTAGGCGGCGCTATGGCGGTATATGCCGTGCACGGTTTGAGGAAACGCTCCAAGTTGTTAAAGGTTGGTTTTCTGGTCGGGTGTGTCAATTTTATTACCATAGCAAATTTCGGGATCCTGACAGGACTGAATGCGGATATACTTTTCATGGAAGCAGGGAAAGGATTTTTAAACGGCATAGCATCTTCTTTCATAGTAATGGGCTTGCTGCCGGTATTGGAGTACTTGTTTAAGGTCACGACCGATATCACGCTGTTGGAACTTTCTGATTTGAACCATCCGCTGTTAAAGTCACTAACCCTTAAAGCGCCAGGCACATATCATCATAGCCTGCAGGTAGGAAATCTTGCCGAAACCGCGTGCGATGCCATAGGGGCGAATTCCCTTTTAGCCAGGGTCGGAGCGTATTACCATGATATAGGCAAAATGGAAAAGCCGGAGTATTTTAGCGAAAATGCCGGACATAACGTATCTCATCATGACAAGCTTTCTCCGTCTATGAGCGCCCTTGTGATAACAAATCACGTGAAAGATGGTGTTGACTTGGCAAGGAAATATAAATTAAATCAATCAATAATAGATTTTATTCAGCAGCACCATGGCAATACTCTAATATACTATTTCTATCAGAAGGCGCTGGAGAAAATGGCTGACGAAACCCAGATTAAAGACGAAGAGTTTAGGTATCCTGGCCCGAAGCCCCAGACCAAAGAGGCGGCTATTGTTTTGCTGGCTGATGCGGTTGAGGCTTCCAGCAGAACCTTGAGCAATCCTACGCCTGCCAGGATAGAAGGTTTGGTAAAGAAAATGATAAATAACAAATTTATCGATGGCCAATTGGACGAATGCGATCTTACGCTGAAAGACTTAAATAAAATAGCTAATAGTTTCGTTAGGATCCTGACAGGAGTCTTTCATAGCAGGGTGGAATACCCCCAGACAGGAGAGAAACAAAGTGTTCAAGATAAGGATAAAGCGCCTAAAAGGAAATTTAATTTTAAGCGATAAGTTTATAAAAAGATTAATACAAAAAACCCTCGAATCCCAGGGCATAAAAAACGCTGAAGTAGGCCTTTTAATTGTTGGCGATGATAAAATAGCGCGCCTCAATCGTAAGTACCTGGGGAGAATAGGCCCCACCGATGTGTTGGCGTTCAGCATGCGGGAGGGGAAGAAAGTCAGCGGCTCAGGCGAAAATTTAGGGGATGTGGTCATTTCGGTTGATAGGGCAAAGGAGCAGGCTGCGGAATTCAAGAATAGTTTAAAAAAAGAACTATCTCTTTATGTAATACACGGCGTTTTGCATCTAGCCGGCCACAAAGACGGTTCAAGGAAAATGGAAAAGCTGCAGGCGAAAATATTAGAAAGTTTTTTTAAATAATATATTGGAGCTATAAATCATGAAAAAATTTGTAGAGAGTTTTAATAACGCTATCGAAGGTTTTATATACGTTTTGAAAACAGAGCGTAATATGCGCATCCATTTCCTAGTTGCCTTACTTGTAGTTCTCTTAGGCACATATATGAATTTTTTCTTTTTTGAGATAATGGTGCTATGTATTATAGTTACAATGGTCCTTATGGCTGAAATGATAAATACGGCAATAGAGCTTACTATAGACCTTTTAAAGGATACTTATCACCCCGTTGCGCGAGTCGCGAAGGATGTCAGCGCT
This sequence comes from Candidatus Aquitaenariimonas noxiae, assembly GCA_002780005.1. Taxonomy (GTDB): domain Bacteria; phylum Omnitrophota; class Gorgyraeia; order Aquitaenariimonadales; family Aquitaenariimonadaceae; genus Aquitaenariimonas; species Aquitaenariimonas noxiae. Next base: position 47,649 of record PEWV01000009.1, read on the forward strand.
GGGGCAGTCCTCTTGGCCTCCGTGAATGCCGGTGTCGTAGGTTATGTTATCTTTTCAAGGCATATCCCATTTCATATAGAAGATACAATTGATAGATTAAGGAAATCGCCATGGAACGTGACTCTCCTAATCCTGATCGTGGTTATGGCTTTGACTATTACGGGAAAGATTATTTTTCACAAAGGCACGCCGCTTAGGGGCGGAATGCCAAGCGGCCACTCGGCGATCGTATTTGCCATATGGGCGATTATAGCGCTTTCTTCAGGAGACCCGCTAATAGCGTTATTGACGCTCCTAATGGCAATTTTAGTGGCTAAAAGCAGGATTTCAATGGGTGTGCATACTTTATGGGAAGTAATAACTGGGTCTATTTTAGGATTTTTGACATCCGTACTTATATTTCAGATATTTAAATTTTAAATTAATGAGAAGCCTTTATGAACGCTACCGAGAAATCTAAAT